>NZ_JBNPVS010000033.1:0-116037 GCF_050434225.1 Paraburkholderia sp. GAS32
TGCCTACTTCTCTTTGCAGCCGGCAAAGAGAAGTAGGTGCCGCCCCGCACAGGGGCAACGCTAATAGACCACTAACAATGCAAGGAAAGGCCAACGCCCCAAGAACACTGACAAAAGCGCCGCGAAGGCCAAAAAACAACCCTTAATCCCGCGGCGAAGAAGCCGCCCCATGACTTAACCAATCGAGCACAGCAGTAGCATCATCATCCGCGCCTTGTCGCGCCTTAGCGACCGTCTCAGCCACATCGGGGCTAGGCACAGCGCGCCGAATCGCCACACCAACGGCAAGAATATCAATCATGACGAGATGCAGAATCCGCGAAATCATCGACAACTGCGACTCGCGAATCTCAATGTGATCGGTCTCCAAAGCAACAGTAGCCCGCTTGGCCAGCGCCGTGTTGCTGGACGTAATGGCAATCACCTTCGCCCCCGCCTGCATGGCGACATCCAGCACACGCAATAACTCAGGCGCACGTCCCGACTTGGACACGGCCACAATCACATCACCCTTGCCCAGCAACGCAGCAGACGCCGCCTGCATATACAGATCGCCGTAGGCAATCGTCGGAATACCAAACCGGAAGAACTTGTAATGCGCGTCCTGCGCGACGATATTCGAATTGCCGAGCCCATAAAACTCGATCCGCCGCGCGCCGTTCAACAGATCAATGGCCCGCTCGACCTGGTCGAAATTCAAATGCTCGCGCAACTGCAAAATCGCCGACACGGTGTTGTCCAGCACCTTCGCGCCGAAGTCCGTCGCGGTATCGCCCAGATGCACCTGGCTATGACTCACCGGAATCGTGCCGGTCAAACCCGTCGCCAGCTTCAGCTTGAAATCCGACAAACCCTGGCAGCCGAGCGAGCGGCAAAAACGGATCACCGTCGGCTGGCTCACGTCGGCCTTGCGCGCGATGTCCACGATCGGATCGTTGATGATCGAACGCGGATGATTCAACGCGAGATCGGCCACGCGGCGCTCGGCCGGCGTCAACGCGTCGCGCATCTGGCGAATCCGCTCGAACACGGCCGATGAGCTGCCGCCCGCGCGGTTCGACAACTGCTCTGCGAGAATCGCCGAAACACCCAGAAACGCCGGGTATTCAGCGGTAATCACGTAGGTCGGCACGTTCTGCAAATACGCCTCGAAGCGACCCTTCGCCTCGAACCGTTTGCGAAACGACGAACGCGAGAAGAACTCGCCGAGCCGCGGCACGACGCCGCCGCCAATGTAGATGCCGCCCAATGCGCCGAGCGTCACCGCAATATTGCCGGCGAAGGTGCCAAGAATTCCACAGAACACGTCGACGGATTCGGCCGCGAGCGGCTCGCCGTCCAGCGCGCGTTTGACGATCTCGACCGTGTCGACGTTGGCCGCCACACGCTTCTTGTCGCGGCCCGCCAGCGCACGGTAAATCACTTCGATGCCGGGGCCCGCGGCCACGCGTTCGAACGAGACGTGCGACCACTTCTTGCGCGCGTATTGCAGCACGATGTCTTCACGTTCGTCGGCCGGCGCGAAGGTGGCGTGACCGCCTTCGCTGCCGAGCGCGATCCAGCGGTCGTCGGCGGGAATCAGGCCGGACACGCCCATGCCGGTGCCCGGGCCGAGCAGGCCGATCACGCTGTTCGGACGGCGCGCGCCGCCGCCTACCTGCACGCGCTGCGCGTCGGTCAGGCCGGGCAGCGCCATGGCCAGCGCGGTAAAGTCGTTCACCACCAGCAACGTGTCGAAGCCGAGCGCGCGGCGCGTGGCTTCGATCGAAAAGCTCCAGTCGTGATTGGTCATGCTGACCTGATCGCCGTCGACCGGGTTCGCAATCGCAATCGCCGCGTGATTCACGCGGCCGATCTTGGTGTCCTTCAGATACTTCTTGATGACTTCGGCAACGCCCGGATAGTCCGCGCACGGATAGACCTGCACCGAGCCGATTTCGCCCGGGCTGTATTCGAGCGCGAAACGCGCATTGGTGCCGCCGATGTCGGCGAGCAGCCTCGGTCCATCGGCGTGCTGGCCCGCGCCCGGAACAGCCTTAGTTTGCACACCAGTAGACATCGAGTCTCACTCCCTTGTCGTTTGCCAACTGCGAGATGGCATTTTTTTGTAGCGAAGCGGCGGCGGCATTCAGCACGTCCATCTTTCGCGGTCCTGCGATCAACAAAAACAGGTGCTTCACTTCTTTCAGGGCAGAGAGCGACCAGCTCACGCGCGCATGCGGTGCGCTGCCGGGATGCACGGCAACGAAGCGCTCGGGGGTGGCGATCGCGTAGTCCCATTCGGGCGCATCCGCGAAAATCGACGCGGTGTGACCGTCTTCGCCCATGCCGAGAATCGCGACGTCCGGCACGGCGCTAAAGCGCGCGTCGGCGTTCAGCGCGGCAACGTGCGCGTTCAGGTCTTGCGTGGCATCGACCAGCGGCCAGAAAGCAGCATTTTTTGCGGCGTTCTGCAACAGCGTGTCGTGCACGAGTTGCGAATTGCTCGCGCTGTCCGTTTCCGGCACCCAGCGGTCGTCGACCAGCGTCACGGCAATGCGTGCCCAGTCGAAGGATTGCGTGGACAACGTCTGCAGGAACGGACGCGGGCTGCTGCCGCCGGACACTGCAAGCATGGCCGGGCGCGCGTCGTTGGTTGACGTAGCCGTCTGTGCGGCGAGCGACGCATGTAACGCGTCGCCAACCGCTTTCGCCAACGCGTCGGATTGGGCGCGTTGATCGTCGAAAGCGTGAAGCTCGATCACTTCTCCTCCGTGCTGCTTTCTTGTTAGATCTGCGGAATGTGCCGTCCTGCTCTCACGCGATGCCTGCAAGTGGGATGACTTGCAGGCGCCTTCGTGATACCGGCGCCATTCCGTTCAGTTCGTCGGTGGGTCTTGCAGGCGCCGTGCCGTGCTTCGATCGGGACCGGGCATAGTACGACGCCGTAATTCAGTTGATTCAATTCTCTTCTTCGAGCCAGCAGGTGCCGTGCTGCGCCAACATCGCGCTCGCCGCTGCCGGCCCCCACGTGCCTGCTGCGTACGGCTTGGGCGGCTTGTTGGCAGCAGCCCATTCGTTGAGGATCGGTTCGACCCAACGCCATGCCGCTTCCTGTTCGTCGCGCCGCACGAACAGCGCGAGGCGGCCGTTGATAACATCGAGTAGCAGACGTTGATACGCCTCCATTTGCCCTTCGCGGAAGAAGCGGTCGAACGCGAGGTCGAGGTGGACGCTGGCGAGGTTCATGCCTTCGCCGGGCTGCTTCGCGAGACAGTAGAGGCGAATGGTTTCGTTCGGCTGCAAACGGATCACGAGACGGTTCGCACCGCCACGCAACGCGGACGCGCCCAATGCCGAATGCGGCACCGCACGGAAATTCACCACGATCTCGGCGACGCGATCCGCGAGACGCTTGCCCGTGCGCAGGAAAAACGGCACACTGGCCCAGCGCCAGTTTTCGATTTCCACCTTCACCGCAACGAAGGTTTCGGTGGTGCTGTCCGTCTTCACGCCAGGCTCGGTGGCATACGCCGGCACCGCGCTGCCGCGGATCACGCCCGCATGATACTGGCCGCGCACGGCGACCTTGCCGATATCGCGCGGATCGATCGGCTTCAACGCGCGCAGCACGCGCAGCTTTTCGTCACGGACCGAGTCGGAATCCATCGAATGCGGCGGTTCCATCGCGACGATGGAAAGCAGTTGCAGCAAATGGTTCTGCACCATGTCGCGCAACGCGCCGGTGTTGTCGTAGAAGTCGCCGCGCGCTTCCACGCCGAGTTCTTCCGCAATCGTGATCTGAATGCTTTCCACCCATTCGCGGCGCCACAGCGGTTCGAACAGCACATTGCCGAAGCGCAGCGCGAGCAGGTTCTGCACCGGCTCCTTACCGAGGTAGTGGTCGATCCGGTAGATCTGTTCTTCAGCGAAGATTTCACCGACTGCATCATTAATTGCGTTGGACGACTTGAGGTCGTAGCCGAGCGGCTTTTCCAGCACGATGCGCGAATTTTCGTTGAGCCCCACCGACGCGAGCGCGCGGCAGATCGGCACGAACAGCGACGGACCCGTGGCCAGATAGAACACCCGAATGCCGGGGCGGCCGCTCAAGGCGTCGCGCAGCAGCGTGAAGTCTTCGGGGTTGCCGAGATCGATCTTCACGAACTCGATACGGTCGAGGAAGCTCGCCCATGCTGTTTCATCCACACCGTTCTTCGACACGTGCGGTTTGACGTGCTCATTGACCCAGTCAATGTAGGCAGCACGATCAGCCACATGCCGTGCTACCGCGACGATCTTGCCACTGTCGGCCAGCATGCCGCCTGCACGGTGCGCTTCAAACAGTGCCGGCAGGATCTTTCGCATGGCCAGATCGCCGGTTCCGCCGAAGAGAACGAAGGTGAAGCTTGAATCGGTTTGCATGTGTCTCCGTCGATATCCTGGGGGTCGCCGTGGGGACCGAAAAAGGGCGACCGTAGTCCGATAAAATATTTTTTGACACTGAATTGTAGTTTAACTACAATCCAAATCAAGAGGTAGCGCTAATTCGATGAAAAAAGCGTGCGCTGTGAGGCTAGATGCGCGTTTTCCCGAATCGGCAGGCGTCCCCTTCATGTTAACGGACATTGCGTGCGAGCACGTGCCAGCATGCCCCCGGCAGCCCTTACGGAAGGCCGGAAAGCTAACCTGGCGTCAGGGTTAACGTGCAAGGCACCTCGAGTCTGCCGCGCACGACGCGGGCAGGCAAAAATCAAAAGAGGAGACAGTCAGTTGCATCCCGAACCACTCATCTCTTGAGCTTCCAGCGGCCGGATATCGGTCCGCCGGCACATGCCTCAACGCATGCGCCCGACCGTGCTCGATCGCCCAGTGTTTTGCCTGTTTGAACCAACCACAGCACCCTGGCGACATCAGGGGCCATTTGTTTTTTGTTCAGGTGTCTGGAGGAGATAAGCAATGAAATTTCGCGCGATCATGGGCGCTTTGTGCGCCGCAGGTCTGATGTGTGGCGTCTCGGCTGTGCAAGCTGCCGAGTCGATCGAAGTGTTGCACTGGTGGACTTCGGGCGGCGAATCGAAAGCCGTCGGCGTCCTCAAGGACGACATGACGAAGCAGGGTTACACGTGGAAGGACTTCGCGGTTGCTGGCGGCGCGGGTGCGGCTGCCATGACGGCACTGAAGACGCAGGTGATCTCGGGCAACGCGCCGAGCGCTGCGCAGATCAAGGGTCCGCTGATCCAGGACTGGGCTTCGCAAGGCGTGCTGGTGCCGATCGACTCGGCCGCAGCCGACTGGAAGAAGAACCTGCCGCCGGAAATCGACAAGATCATGCACGCGGACGGTCACTACGTGGGAGCACCGTTCTCGGTGCACCGCGTGAACTGGCTGTACATCAACAAGGCAGCGCTGGACAAGGCAGGCGGCAAGGTGCCGACCACGTGGCCTGAGTTCTTCGCGGTGGCCGACAAGATGAAGGCCGCGGGCATCCAGCCGATCGCGATGGGCGGTCAGCCGTGGCAAGACCTGACGCTGTGGGAAGACGTGGTGCTGTCGCAAGGCGCAGGCTTCTACAAGAAGGCGCTGGTTGATCTCGACGAGAAGACGTTGACGTCGGACCAGATGGTCGGCGTGTTCGACACGGTCCGCAAGATCCAGGGTTACTTCGACGCGGGCCGCACGGGCCGTGACTGGAACCTGGCAACGGCGATGGTCATCAACGGCAAGGCCGGCATGCAGTTCATGGGCGACTGGGCCAAGGGCGAGTTCGCCAACGCCGACAAGAAGGCGGGCTCGGACTACATCTGCGCTGCGGTTCCGGGCACGGAAAAGGCTTACACGTTCAACGTCGACTCGTTTGTGTTCTTCCAGCAGAAGGGCCAGAAGACTGCAACGCCGGGTCAATTGGCACTGGCCAAGACGATCATGTCGCCGGAGTTCCAGGAACAGTTCAGCCTGAACAAGGGTTCGATCCCGGTTCGTCTGGGCGTGTCGATGGCCAAGTTCGACGACTGCGCGAAGAAGTCGTACGCGGATGAACAAGTGGCGATCAAGTCGGGCGGCTATGTGCCTTCGCTGGCACACGGCATGGCGCAACCGGATGCAGCAGCCGGCGCGATCTCGGACGTGGTCACGAAGTTCATGAACTCGCAGCAAGATTCGAAGACCGCGGTTGCCGCGCTCGCGAAGGCTGCGAAGACCAAGTAAGTGACGTAAGCGAAGTGGCGCGCCTGGTGGTTCCCCTCGTGGGTGCCGGGCGCGTTCTTCGGATTGCTTGCAGCCGTTGCGTTACTTAGGGCGAGACACTTCACCCCTGGTTTCATCGAGTCACACCTATGCCGTCCCGGTCTCGCGTCTTTCGTGAGTGAGCGCCCCGGCGGTACAGTTTCAGCAGGAGTCGAGTAGTGACTGCTTCTATCAGCGGAAACGGGAAAACGGCCACCGTGACCCGCCGCACGTCGCCGATGGCGGCCCTTGCCGATCGCTGGATTCCGAAGCTGGTGCTCGCACCCAGCGTCGTGATCAGCCTGATCTTCGTGTATGGCTTCATCGCCATTACCGGCTTTCTGTCGCTATCGAATTCGCGACTGATGCCACGTTATGAATTTGTCGGTCTCGACCGTTATCGCGAACTGTTCGATAACGATGTGTTCTGGACTTCGGCTGCCAACCTCGGCTGGTTCGGCATTCCGTTTATCGGTATCTGTATCGGCCTCGGTCTGTTCCTCGCGATCCTGCTCGATCAGCAGATCCGCAATGAAGGCGCGCTGCGCGCCGTGTTCCTGTACCCGATGGCGCTTTCGTTCATCGTGACGGGTACGGCGTGGCAATGGATCATGACGCCGAGCGTCGGCCTCGAAAAGGTGTTCCACGACTGGGGCTGGACGAGCTTCTCGTTCAGTTGGCTCGGCGACCCGGACAAGGCGATTTTCTGCGTCGTGGTCGCGGCGGTGTGGCAATCCACCGGCTTCGTGATGGCACTGTTCCTCGCGGGCCTGCGTGGTGTAGATGCTGAAATCTTCAAGGCTGCGCAGATGGACGGCGCGGGCCTGCCCACCATCTATCGCAAGATCGTGATTCCGAGCATGCGCCCGGTGTTCTTCTCCGTGCTGCTGATTCTCTGCCACATCACGATCAAGACCTTCGACCTGGTCGTCGCGTTGACCGCGGGCGGTCCGGGTACGTCTTCATCGCTGCCGGCTATTTTCATGTACACGTTTTCGTTCAATCGCGGGCAGCTGGGCGTCGGCGCGGCATCGTCGATGATGATGCTCGCCACCGTTGTGGCCGTGCTCGTGCCGCTGATGTATCTGGAATCGAGGAGCACGCGCAATGCAGCCTAAGATGACGATCAGCCGTGCCGTCATTTATGCGGCCTTGATTCTGTTTGCCCTGTATTTCCTGTTCCCGCTGTACGTGATGCTGTCCACGTCGTTCAAGGACGTCGACCAACTGCGCACCGGTAATCTGCTCACGCCGCCGACGCACTGGACCATCGACCCCTGGATCAAGGCATGGAGCGGTGCGTGTACGGGTGTGCGCTGCGACGGCATGCAGCCGTTCTTCATGAACTCCGTGCGCATGGTGATTCCGGCCGTCCTGATCTCGTCGATCATCGGCGCGTTCAACGGTTATGTGCTCACGCACTGGCGCTTCCGCGGCGCGGATCCGATCTTCACGATGATCCTGGTCGGCTGTTTCATTCCGTTCCAGGCGATCCTGCTGCCGATGGCGCGTTTCGAAGGCTTGCTCGGCCTGTCGAATTCGATAACCGGTCTGGTGGTGGTGCACGTGATCTACGGTATCGCCTTCACCACGATGTTCTTCCGCAACTTCTACGTGAGCATTCCGGCCGAACTCGTGAAGGCCGCGCGGATCGACGGTGCGGGTTTCTTCACGATCTTCACGAAGATTCTGATGCCGGTGTCGCTGCCGATTTTCATGGTGTGCCTGATCTGGCAATTCACGCAGATCTGGAATGACTTCCTGTTCGGGATTGTGTTCTCCGGTGTCGATTCGATGCCGATCACGGTGGCGCTGAACAACCTCGTGAACACCTCGACCGGCGTGAAGGAATACAACGTGGACATGGCCGGCGCGATTATCGCCGCTTTGCCGACGCTGCTCGTCTATATCGTCGCCGGCCGCTATTTCGTGCGCGGTCTGACGGCGGGCGCAGTCAAGGGCTAAACCATACGCATCGCGGTGGCGCTTCTTCCGGGAAACGCCGCCGTCATCCGACCAGAGTTTTCAAGCAGTACCAGAGACAAGAGGATTCACAGCATGGCAAGCCTTTCCATCCGTGACGTGTACAAAACTTACCCGAATGGGGTGCCGGTTCTGAAGGGTGTCAACATCGACATCGAAGACGGCCAGTTCCTGATTCTCGTCGGCGGCTCGGGCTGCGGGAAGTCGACGCTGCTCAACATGATCGCCGGCCTCGAAACCGTGACCAAGGGCGAGATCCAGATCGACGGCAAGACGGTGAACAACCTCTCGCCGAAAGATCGCGACATCGCGATGGTGTTCCAGTCGTACGCGCTGTATCCGTCCATGACGGTGCGCGAGAACATCTCGTTCGGCCTGGGCATCCGCAAGGTGCCGAAGCAGGAGCAGGCGCAGATCGTCGACCGCGTGTCGAACACGCTGCAGATCACACACCTGCTGGACCGCAAGCCGGGTCAGCTCTCCGGTGGTCAGCGTCAGCGCGTGGCCATGGGCCGTGCGCTCGCACGCGATCCGGTGATGTTCCTGTTCGACGAACCGCTGTCGAACCTCGACGCGAAGCTGCGCATCGAAATGCGCTCGGAAATCAAGCTGCTGCATCAACGCCTCGGCACGACGATCGTCTACGTGACGCACGATCAGATCGAAGCCATGACGCTCGGCGACCGCATCGCGGTGATGAAAGACGGCATCGTCCAGCAGTTCGGCGCACCGCAGGAAATCTACGATTCGCCGGCGAATCTGTTCGTGGCTGGCTTTATCGGCGCGCCGCCGATGAACTTCATCCAGGGCAAGCTGGTGGAGCAGGGTTCGGGCGTGGGCATCGAACTGGATACGGGCGGCATGCGCGGCGTGCTGAACCTGCCGTTCGACTCAGCCAAGGTGAAGTCGCACGTGGGGCGTGAAGTGATTCTGGGCCTGCGCCCGGAGCGGATCACCGACGCACGCGGTGCGCATGGCGACCACGCAAATCTGCAGCCGATCGAAGTGAAGGTCGACGTGATCGAGCCGACCGGACCGGACACGCTGGTGTTCGCGCAGGTTAACGGCAAGCGCATTGTGAGCCGTGTGCACCCGGCCTCGAATCCGCAGCCGTTGACGAATACGACGCTGTTGTTCGATGCGTCGAAGGCGGTGTTGTTCGATCCGACTAATGAAGAGCGGATTGCCTGAGGCGGGTAATTCGCTGAGCGATCCGCTTTGAAGAAAGCCCCATGCGTTGCGAGACGCATGGGGCTTTTTTTCATTTGCCAGGTGCTGTTTGGATCGGGTTGCAGTGGGCTCGGAGCATGGCGCTCCGCGACGTGACGTCAAACGTCCTTGATGCGCAGATCCGGATTGTTCCGCGCCAGCTCGGTGACCCACTCGGTGAAGGCGCGCAGCCGTGAACTCAGATTGCGGCGATGTGCGTACAGGATCGACAGCGGCGTACCGGGGCTCGTGTAGTTCGTGAGAATTTCCTTGAGCGCGCCTTGCGCAATCAGATCCGCGACCATGAAGCGCGACGGCTGGATGATGCCGTGGCCGAGCGCGCTCGCGCTGATGTAGACGCTGCCGTCATTCACCGCGAGCACGCTCTTCAACGTGACCTTGACGATCTCGCCGTCCACCTCGTACTCGAATGGAAAGGTCTTGCCGCTGCGCGCGGAAACGTAGTTGACCGCGCGATGCTCGCTGAGCTCCTCGAGTGTGGTCGGCGTGCCGAATTGCTCCAGATAGGCGGGCGACGCGCAGGTCACGATCCGCGCCTCGCCGATACGCCGCGCGACGAGACTCGACTCTTCCGGCGTGCCCATGCGGATCACGCAATCCACCCCGTCCTGAATCAGATCGATATTGCGATCCGCCAGCCCAAGCCGCACGTCGATCTCGGGGTATTGCCGGTAGAAGTCGTCGAGCGCGGGCAGCAGCAACGCACGGGCGAGCGTGCCCGACGTATCGACGCGAATCGTGCCGCTCGGATGTTCGCGCTTGTTCGACAGCGACGACTCGGCATCGGCGACTTCGGCGAGGATGCGCACGCAGCGGTCGTAGAACAGCGCGCCGTCTTCGGTGACGCTGACCTGCCGCGTCGAACGGTTCAGAAGCCGCACGCCGACGTGTTCTTCCAGAGCCTGAATGGTCCGGCTGACTTTGGCGCGGGGCAGGTCGAGCGACTCGGATACTTTGGTGAAGCTGTTCGCCTCGACCACACGCGTAAATATCTCCATCGCTTCGAAACGGTCCATGTTTTGCCTTATGAGTGATGGGCGGAAGTGGGTTTCGAAGTGAAGTGTATCGCTTGGAAATAGTGTTGGCGCGCTCGCGTGGTTATGTCGGGTCCGTGCCGGGTTCGTACGATCAATCCCGATCAGGCGCGCCAAGTGGGAACAGCGGGCGATACGGGCGTGCTTCGTCGACTGCGCGTGCGAACGATGGCCGGGCCAGCAGCCGCTTCCGGTAGGCGAGCACGTGCTCAAAGGCCGGGCCGATGCGATGCGTCCAGTCGGCGTAGAAGAGGAACGGCGCGGCGCCGCAGTCGGCGAGGCTGAACGCATCGCCGGCCGCCCATTCGCGCCCGGCCATCACCTTGTCGAGCCAACCGTAGGCGGTGTCGAGCATGTCGCGGGCTTCGGCCACGGCGCGAGGATCACGCTCCGGCTCGGCGCGCAGACTGTCGTACACGATCTTCTGCTGCGGCGTGGAGATGTAGTTGTCGAAGAAGCGATCCATGCTGCGCACTTCCAGCGCGGTGCGGGCATCGGCCGGCAAAAGCGGCACCGGACCCGGGTGATACAGGCCGAGATACTCGATGATGATGCTCGCCTCCACCACGGTCCGGCTGCCGTCGACCAGCACGGGAAAGCGCTTGATCGGCCAGAGCGCGGCGAACTCAGCCATGACTTGCGGGTCGTCGTGCGCGAGCAGGCGCAGTTCGAACGGCGTGCCGTTTTCGTAAAGCGCGGTCAGCACCTTCTGGCAGTAGGAGGAGAAGGGGTGGGCATAGAGCTTCAGGGTCATCGTGGTCACCTAGGGCGGTTTGCGAGGAGCGCTGTGGCGCGCTGACGGCCGGAGGGGCCGTTTACCTGACGACGAACGGCAGCGGTGGGAATCGACAACCTTGCGACAGCCCAGAAAATTTTAGTGGAAGGCGAATGTTGGTCCGAATCCGGCAAAGACCGGACGCTAGAAAAAGCCTGTGCGCGGCGATTTGTTACGACAAAACGTCACAAACTTTCAAGAAACATAGTGTAACATTTGAAAAAATTGTAAGAAATCGACGTGACCGCGACGTAGCCGGTTTGCCGCCGTAATCAGAAAGACCACCGGGGCGTCACGCAATAAATAACGAATAACTCGACGCACGGAGCCTTTGCATGTCAACGATCACCACGACGTCTGTGAACAGCGCGACTGCCAACGCGCAGAACCAGGTGCAGCAAGCGGCGCAATCGATTATCAATGGCTCCACCGGCAATTCGACGATGGACGTGGCGTCGCTGGTGTCGGCCCTCGTGAATGCGAAGACGGCTGGCCAGACGGCGGCGCTGAAGGCCAAACAGACGAGTGATACCACGACCTTGTCCGCGTACGGCGCCCTGAGTTCCGCGTTGAACGCCTTGCAGGCCGCGATCAAGAGTCTCTCGGACGGAACCACCCTGTCGACCTTCGGGGCCACCGCGAGCGGCAAAGGCATGGACCCCAAGGCTGGTCCCGGCGCGGTCGCCGGCAGCTATTCGATTGACGTCAAACAGATCGCTGCGTCGCAGAGTCTGTCGTCGGCGGCGTTCGATTCCACCGCCAAGTTGGGCACCGGCAAGTTGACCATCGCGGTCGGCGCCAAGTCGATGGATGTCACGGTCGACAGCACGAACAACACGCTGAGCGGCATCGCCAATGCGATCAACAAGGCGGGCAACAATCCTGGCGTCACGGCCACCATCGTGACCGGCACGGGCGGCGCCCACCTGGTGTTACGCTCGACCACCACCGGCGCGGCCAACACGATCAACGTGTCCACCAGCGGCGTCCAGAACGACGCAGGCCTGTCGAGCCTCGGCGTAACCTCCACGCCGGGTGCGAACGGCGCGGCGTCCACGATCGTATCTTCGGATACCAGCAAGGCCTGGCAGCAAAGCGAAGCCGCTCAGGACGCGCAGTTCACCATCGGCGGGATTGAGGCGAGCAGCTCCACGAACGCGGTCACCTCGGCAATTTCCGGCGTCACGCTGAATCTGTCGAGCGCCGCGGTCGGCACCACGCAGACACTGACAATCGCGCCGGATACGACCGCGCAGAACACGGCCATCACGAACTTCGCCAATCTCTACAACACTGTCGTCACGACCATCAACTCGCTGTCCTCGTACGACAAGTCGTCGAAGACCGGCGGCGCGCTGCTCGGCGATTCGACGCTGACGACGATCAAGAATACGTTGGCGTCGATCGTTGGCGGGGGCGTCGGCACGGGGTCGTCAGCGGTGGGGCTCGCTTCGATTGGCATTACGCTGAAGGGCGATCCGGCGGACGGCACGCTGGTCATCGACAGCAAGAAGCTGAGTACGTCGCTCACCAGCAGCCCGGCGCAAGTCGCCACGTTGTTCAACTCGACCAACGGCATCGGCGTCAAGCTGAACAAGAGCATTACCGACTTCGTGAAGACGGGCGGCATCATCGACACCCGCAGCACGGCGTTGAATGCCGACCTGAAGAGCATCACCACGCAGCAGACCACGCTCGCCAATTACAGCGCGCAGTTGACGAAGCAGTACCAGAATCAGTTCACCGCGCTCAACACGCTGATGGCGACGATGAACAACAACTCCCAATACCTGACGGCACTGTTTGGCGGCTCGAAGAGTGCGGGGGCGTTGGCGACCAATAAGTAAGGCTGCTTCAAAGCGCGCGCCGCCTGAATCCGGGCGGCGTGCTTTTAATTAGGGCAGTTTGATGAAACAAGCTTAGTGAGGCAGCCGGACGTTGAACCTGAACGTCGCCAGCCTCGCGAGCAGGATAAAAGCGGTAGCGATCAACACGCTATAAACCGTATCGACGTTCATGTAGTCCAGCAGCACGTACAGCCAGCACCCGACAAAAGCGCATGTCGCGTACGGCCGCGAATCACGCAAGATCAGCGGCACCTCGTTGCACAGCACGTCGCGAATCACGCCGCCGAATACGCCGGCCAACACACCCATCATCACCGACGTGAACCACGGCATCTGCGCGTCGTGCGCGATCGACGTGCCTGAAATGCTGAACAAGCCCAGCCCGATCGCATCGGCCACCAGCAGGACCCGCTCGGAGAGCAGGCGCGACGTCATCTTCAGGAGCGTAGGCGCAAACAACGACATCACGAAGATCGCGATCAGATAGGTCTGATGCTCGACCCAGTAAAAGGGCCGCCGCTCCAGCAGCACGTCGCGCAAGGTGCCGCCGCCGAAGGCCGTCGCGACAGCCACGAGGAAGGTGCCCACGGCGTCGAGCCGGCGGGTCCTCGCTTCGATAAAACCGGAGATCGCGTACGCGAAAATAGCCAGCGCTTCCATGATGGTCAGCGCCAGCGTCAGCCTCGGATGGATCACCGGGACTCCGTCAGGACTTGGGGGAAGCCGACAATACGCCCGGCTGCAGCAGCACGACCACCGCACCCGCGCCGCCGTCATGCGGACGCGCCTGGCAGAAGGCGATCACCTCGGACTTCTGCACGAGCCACGCGCGCACTTTGCCCTTCAATACGGGTTCTTTACCAATCGACCCGAGGCCCTTGCCGTGAATCACGCGCAAACACCGCAGGCCACGTTTCACCGATTCACGAATGAACTCGGCCAGCGCCTCGCGCGCTTCCTCGCGACGCATGCCATGCAGATCGATTTGTGCCTGCACGATCCAATCGCCGCGCCGCAGTTTGCGGACGACTTCCTGGCTCACGCCGGGACGGCAATAGGAGAGCGTTTCGTCGGTTTCGAGCAGGATCTCGGGATCGAACTCGTCGGAGATCGCTTCATGCAGCACGGCTTCTTCGTCGAGTTTGGTTTGCACCGGCAGCGGCGACGGAGGATTGCGCGGCAAGCTGGCGCGCGGCGGGACCGCCAGTGGCGCAACCGCACCGATCTCGCGGCGAAATAGATCGGCGTCCGCCGACGCTTCGCGCTGCGCCGCCGCTGCAGCCGCGCGTTCGCGTTCACGCCGTTGCGTGTCGCCCTTTAACGCATCGCGCAACGCGCCGAGACCGGCCAGACCCGCGGCCGGCTCGATCTTCGGTTTGACGGCGGGTGCGGATACCTCGGGCGCGGGCTTGGCAGCGGCACGCGCGCGCTTCGGTTCGCTAGGATGGGGCTGATTCTTCGGCATATCGCTAATACACAGAAAAGTAGATCGATTGCGCGACGCCGGTTGCGGCGCCTAGACGTGCCGCGGCGCATCGCAACGCCGGGCAGTCGGGCTGGGCAAGCGTACACGCAAGGGCGCTGGAACGACGCCAGCCTGCCGCCGGAACAACGCGAACCCGACGCGAACAGAATGCAAACAGGATGCAAAAAAGGCCGCTGGCTTCTCAGCCGCGGCCTTCTATCAAGCAGGCGGCCGGGCCATGCCCAGCCGCCATTTTACCGTTGCGCTTATGGTTACAGATGAGGTTGCAGATCAGCGGTCGGCTTCGGCGCTCATCACGTGCTCGCCAATCTCTTCGATGGTTTCCAGATAACGCTGCGCGTCGAGCGCGGCCATACAGCCCGTGCCTGCGCTGGTGATCGCCTGACGATAGACGTGATCCTGCACGTCGCCCGCCGCGAACACGCCCGGCACGCTGGTCGCCGTTGCGAATCCGTTCAGACCGCCCTTGGTGATGATGTAGCCGTTCTTCATCTCCACCTGGCCTGCGAAAATGTCCGTGTTCGGCTTGTGGCCAATCGCGACGAAGATGCCTTGCAGCGCGATGTCCGTGGTGTCGCCGGTTTGCGTGTTCTTGATACGCAGGCCGGTCACGCCGGACTGGTCGCCGGTCACTTCGTCGAGCGTGCTGTTCCACTTGATCTCGACCAGGCCTTCCTTTTCTTTCGCCAGCAGACGGTCGATCAGGATCGGTTCGGCGCGGAACTTGTCGCGGCGATGGATCACCGTCACCTTCTTGGCGATGCCGGAAAGGTAGAGTGCTTCCTCGACTGCGGTATTGCCGCCGCCGATCACGGCCACATGTTGTTGCTTGTAGAAGAAGCCGTCGCAGGTGGCGCAAGCCGATACGCCCTTGCCCATGAATAATTCTTCAGACGGCAGGCCTAGATACTGCGCCGATGCGCCGGTCGAAATGATCAGCGAGTCGCAGGTGTATTCGCCCGAGTCGCCAATCAGGCGGATCGGCTTCTCATCCAGCTTGGCCGTGTGGATGTGGTCGAAAATGATTTCGGTGTTGAAGCGCTCGGCGTGCTCCAGGAAGCGCTGCATCAGCTCCGGGCCTTGCACGCCGTTGCCGTCTGCCGGCCAGTTTTCGACGTCGGTCGTGGTCATCAGTTGGCCGCCCTGGGCGAGACCCGTGACGAGTACCGGCGACAGGTTGGCGCGTGCCGCGTAGACCGCTGCCGTGTAGCCGGCGGGACCGGAACCGAGAATCAGAACTTTGGCGTGTTTCGTGGAAGTAGCGGGCATGATCGAAATCCTTTTACGGCGCCCGGCTCGCCCATGCGAGGCCGCGCGACTTGAGCTGAAACTATAGATGGGTATCAGAGCGGCATTATAAAGGGCGGCACGCCGGCCTGCTCCATGAAGCTTTCCGATCGTGGCGATAGCGTTGCTGCGGGCTTCGGCGGCCTTTCGTGTGGTCGATCGGCTAAGTTACCGTCATTTACAGCCTCGCGTGAGGCACTGCGTTTACAATAGGCCGCATCGATGGATCCGGCAGCCGGGACCGGGTCTGGAGCCGCCTTAAGCGCCGCTTCGGGCCGCGACTCCAGCGGCAAATCGGCCACACAAGCAACAGGATCAATGGCAAAAGCTCCCTATTCCGCGAGCGCGCAGGCATTGCCGCACCGCATGTCGCGCCTTTTCACCGAAATCCGCTGGATCTTGCAGGTCGCGCTCGGCGTGTTCCTGCTCATGGCGCTCGTCAGCTACAGCCGGCACGATCCGAGCTGGACGCATGCCGCGCAGGTCGACCACATCGCCAACTGGGCGGGCCGCGTCGGCGCGTGGACGTCCGACATCCTGCTGCTGCTGTTCGGGCTGTCCGCCTACTGGTGGATCGTGCTGCTCGGCCGCCATATCTCCGCCAATTACCGCCGCATCACTCGCCACGAGGAACTGCAGGATGACGCGCCGCGCGATGCCGGCTGGCTCGCGGACGCGTTCGCGTTCATGTTGGTGTTGCTCGCCTGCGACGGTATCGAAGCGTTGCGCATGTGGTCGCTGAAAGTGCAGTTGCCGCGGGCGCCGGGCGGCGTGATCGGCGAGGCGGTGGCGCGCGGCATATCGCATGCGCTCGGCTTCACGGGCGGCACGCTGGCCCTACTTATCGTGCTCGGCATCGGTTTGTCGCTGTATTTCCGTTTTTCGTGGCTGTCGGTGTCGGAAAAGGTCGGCGAGTCGATCATTTCGGCGGTCACTTTCGCCAAGCTGCGCCGCGAGGCCGGCCGCGACCGTAAATTGGGCGAAGCTGCCGCGGTGAAGCGCGAAGGCAAGGTCGAAAAGGGCCGCGTGCGGATCGAGGAGCACGAGCCGGTCATGATCGTGCCGCCCATCGTCACGCCCGCCAAATCGGAACGCGTCGAGAAAGAGCGGCAAGTGCCGCTGTTCACGGACCTGCCGGGCGACTCCACCTTGCCGCCGATCTCGCTGCTCGACGCAGCGCCGGCCGCGCAGGAAACCATTTCCGCCGATACGCTCGAATTCACCTCGCGCCTGATCGAGAAGAAGCTCAAGGACTTCGGCGTCGAAGTGAGTGTGGTCGCCGCGTATCCGGGCCCGGTTGTCACGCGTTATGAAATCGAGCCGGCTACTGGCGTGAAGGGCAGCCAGATCGTCGGTCTGGCGAAGGACCTGGCGCGTTCGCTGTCGCTGGTGTCGATTCGCGTGGTCGAAACGATTCCGGGCAAGAATTTCATGGCGCTGGAGTTGCCGAATCAGCGCCGTCAGACCGTGAGTCTCTCGGAGATTCTCGGCTCGGCGGTTTATGCGGACGCGGCTTCGCCGCTCACCATGGGCCTCGGCAAGGACATTGGCGGCAAGCCGGTATGCGCAGACCTCGCGAAAATGCCGCACTTGCTGGTGGCCGGTACGACCGGCTCGGGCAAATCGGTGGGTATCAACGCGATGATCCTCTCGCTGCTCTACAAGGCGAGCGCCGATCAGGTCCGCATGATCCTGATCGATCCGAAGATGCTCGAAATGAGCGTCTACGAAGGCATTCCGCATTTGCTGTGTCCGGTGGTCACGGACATGCGCCAGGCGGGTCACGCGCTCAATTGGGCGGTGGCCGAAATGGAGCGCCGCTACAAGCTGATGAGCAAGCTCGGCGTGCGTAACCTCGCCGGCTACAACAACAAGATCGACGAAGCCGCCAAGCGCGACGAGAAGCTGCCGAATCCGTTCAGCTTGACGCCGGACGATCCGGAGCCGCTGTCGCGTCTGCCGAACATCGTCGTCGTGATCGACGAACTGGCCGATCTGATGATGGTGGTCGGCAAGAAGGTCGAAGAACTGATCGCGCGGATTGCGCAGAAGGCGCGCGCGGCAGGCATCCACTTGATTCTGGCTACGCAGCGTCCGTCGGTCGACGTGATTACCGGCCTGATCAAGGCCAACGTGCCAACGCGCATGGCCTTCCAGGTGTCGTCGAAGATCGACTCGCGCACGATTCTCGACCAGCAGGGCGCGGAATCGCTGCTCGGCATGGGCGACATGCTGTACCTGCCGCCGGGCAGCGGCTTGCCGGTGCGTGTGCACGGCGCGTTCGTGTCGGACGAAGAAGTGCATCGCGTCGTCGACAAGCTCAAGGAGCAGGGCGAGCCGAACTATATCGAGGGCATTCTCGAAGGCGGCGTGACGGGCGAAGGCGACGAAGGCTCCGCGGGCGCAGGGGGATCCGGCTCGGGTGACGGCGAGGCCGACCCGTTGTACGACCAGGCGGTCGATGTGGTGCTGAAGAACCGCCGTGCGTCGATTTCGCTGGTGCAGCGGCATTTGCGCATCGGCTATAACCGCGCGGCGCGCCTGCTCGAGCAGATGGAGAACTCAGGCGTGGTGTCGGCGATGTCATCGAACGGCAATCGAGAGATTCTTGCGCCGGCGCGGGAAGCGGAATAGGCAATCCATACGGCTAGTCCACCGGACCAGCCTCAAAGCACCGCGTATAAGCCCCGCTTAAGGCTTTGTGCTTAAGCTGTGACCCAAGGCTGAGGGCTCGTCCCTCGGCTGCGCGGTTCAAGCCAGCCGCCACGGTCACCCGGCCGCTGCCCACAAAGCCCGCCGTCGTGACCGCTCAACAAATTCAATCAAGGGAGAAAACACCATGCAGCTATTCGCGCAGCAGCACGCTCGACAGAGTGCTCGCCCCCGCCGTTTTGGCCAACTCGCTCGTACGATCGCACGTGGCGTCGGCAGTGTGGTGATCGGCGCGTCGATGCTCGTCGCGTCGCAGGCATTCGCGAGCGGCACCGAGCAACTGAAGGCATTTGTCGCGCAAGTGCATTCCGCGCGCGGTACCTTTGTGCAGCAGGAAGTGCGCGCGCCGAGCAAGGCGCAGGGTGCAAGCGGCGCGAGCGGTGTGCTGTCCACGGCTGGCAAGACCGGCACGTCGAGCGGCACGTTCACGTTCGCGCGCCCCGGCAAGTTTATCTGGCAATACGAGAAGCCTTATGCACAACTGCTGCAAGCCGACGGCGACAAGCTGTACGTGTACGACAAGGATCTGAACCAGGTGACGGTGCGCAGTCTCGGCGGCGCGCTCGGCGCGAGCCCGGCGGCGATCCTGTTCGGCAGCAACGATCTGGACAAGAACTTCACGCTGCGTGACGCAGGCGTGAAGGCCGGCATCGACTGGCTCGAACTGACGCCCAAGGCGAAAGACACGCAGTTTCAGCGCGTTGGCATCGGCTTCAAGGACGGCAATCTTGAAGCGATGGAACTGCACGATGTGTTCGGCAACGTCACGCTGCTGACGTTCTCGAACATTCAGAAGAACCCGCCGCTGCCGGCCGATGCGTTCAAGTTCACAGTGCCGAAAGGCGCCGATGTGATCAACGGGTAAGCGGGTTGTTGCAGTAGGCTGATTTGCAGAAAGGCTGCGCATGGAGCGCAGCCTTTTTTCATTGCCGATTGCCGATTGCCGATCGCGCTGCGCGCCCGACGCGCTATTCGCCCTTTCCGAACCTGCGCCGGCTGAGCAGAACCGCTACTCATCCACTTCCAGCACCTGCACGGGATGCGCAGCCTTCATATCGTCGATAAACGCTTCGACAATATCCGTTCGATGCTGCCGCGCCCGCGTGACCATATGGAACGCCACCCGGTACTTCATCTGTGCGGGATTCAACGCGGCCAACAAGCCTTGCTTCACGAACGGCGCCGCGAAATGCCCCGGCAAATAGCCAAGATGATGCCCCGACAGCACCAGCATCGCGACTGCTTCCATATTGTCCGCGAGCGCGGTGACGTTCTGCGGCGTGGTCGAACTTTCGGCTTCGGGCAGCGGATAACTGCGCCACGCCCATTCGTGAGCCGCGGCTTCGGCAGGTGACACCTCGCCGGCAGAAGCAAACAGCGGATGCCCCTTCGCGCAATACGCGAACTGATCTTCGGCGAACACCTCGGTGTATTCGAGCGACGGCACGCGATGCCAGAAATAGCCGATGCCGATCTGAATGCGGCCGTTCAGCAGCAGTTCTTCGAGTTCACCCGGCGAGCGCACCAGAATCGAAAACCGCACCGACTGATCGCGCGCCCGAAACCGGCCGATCGCGTCGCTGATGCGCGCGCTCGCCGATACCGGTGTGTGGCCGATCATGCCAATATCGAGCGTGCCGACCAGTTTGCGGCCGACATTGCGCGCCTGCATGCCAAAAGTATCGACGGCGGACAGTAGAGCGCGGGCTGCGTCGATAAATTGCTCGCCGCGCGCGGTCAGGCTGAAGCCGCCGCGGCCGCGCTCGCACAGCCGGTAGCCGAGGCGTGTTTCCAGCGTGGCGAGTTGTGTGCTGATGGTCGACTGGCCGACGTTGAGCGTGGCCTGGGCCGGCGAGACGCCGCCGGCGTCGACGATGGCGAGGAAGACGCGGATCAACCGCAGGTCGAGATCGGTGAGTTGGGAGAACATACGGCAGGATACATCGCTACGAATCAATGTGAAGTTTATTCTGTTCGTATTTTAACTTGCGGGAAACTGCTCAAGAATCGAGATTCGCCCGGCAAGGTGCGCTTTTTCTATTGATCCTTCGGCCGGTTGCACGTATTTGCTTACTGCCCCTCTTTTCATTGCCGAGACACGATGAATACTTCCTCCTTCATTTCCCCCGATGCCGCTGAACGGCCGCAGCCGCTGTCCGGCAACGCAATGCCCCGCTGCGGCGGCATTGCGACGATGATGCGGCTGCCGAACGTCGGCTCGGCCGAAGGGTTCGACGCCTGCTTCGTCGGCGTGCCGTTCGATCTCGGCACCTCGAACCGCACCGGCGCGCGCTTCGGGCCGCGCCAGATCCGCAGCGAATCGGTGCTGCTGCGTCCGTACAACATGGCGACGCGCGCCGCGCCGTTCGATTCGCTGCGCGTGGCCGACCTCGGCGACGTCGCGATCAATCCGTACAACCTGCACGATTCGATCAAGCGCATCGAAACCGCCTACGACGAAATCCTCCAGCACAACTGCAAGCCGATCACACTGGGTGGCGACCACACGATCGCGCTGCCGATCCTGCGCGCGATTCATCGCAAGCACGGCAAGGTCGGTCTGATTCACGTCGACGCCCACGCTGACGTCAACGACACGATGATGGGCGAGAAGATCGCGCACGGCACGCCGTTCCGCCGCGCGGTGGAAGAGGGCTTGCTGGACTGCGACCGCGTCGTGCAGATCGGTCTGCGTGGCACGGGCTACGCGGCTGAAGACTTCGACTGGTGCCGCGATCAGGGCTTCGAAGTCGTGCAGGCAGAGGCATGCTGGAACCAGTCGCTGGCGCCGCTGATGGCACGTGTGCGCGAACGCATGGGCGACGGTCCGGTGTACATCACGTTCGACATAGACGGTATCGATCCGGCTTTCGCGCCGGGTACGGGCACACCGGAAATCGCCGGATTGACGGTGCCGCAGGCGCTGGAAATCATTCGCGGCTCGCATGGCTTGAACATCGTCGGCTGCGATCTGGTTGAGGTCGCGCCGCCGTACGATCCGTTCGGTACGACCGCGTTGCTTGGTGCGAATCTCGCGTTCGAATTGCTGTGCGTGTTGCCGGGTGTCGAGTATCGGGCGTCGAAGCGTTGATCTGACCACGGTTGATGGTGCATGAAAAGAAAAGGCCTGCATTTGCAGGCCTTTTCTTCATTGCAATGATGCTTCCGCGACTCAAGCGTAGGCAGTCTTCCGAGTCGACACCAGCGCCAGATAACACACCGCGCCGATCACCAACGCGGGCAACGTAGCGCCCAGATTCGGCAGCCATTGATTGATCGCCTGATACGCCACGATCCCGATTGCCCACGAGATAAACGCGCTCAGATGCCAGCCGCCCGAGAAGCCGTAACGGCCACGCACGTCGCCGAGCACAGCGGCTTCAATGCGACGCTTGCGCACGATGAAGTGATCCACCAGCACCACGCCGAACAGCGGCGCGAACACCGAGCCGATCAGTAGCAGGAAGTTCTGATACTTCGCCATCGGCACGAGCAAGGCGATCGCCGTGCACAGCGCGCCGAACGCCGCAGACAACAACGGCACGCTGCCGCGCGTCCAGAACGTGCCGGTCGAGACCGCTGCGGAGTGGATGTCGGCGAACGCGTTGTCCACTTCGTCGATCAGGATCAGCAGCAGGGCGAGGCCGCCGCCTGCTTGCGCCAGCGCGCCGGTCAGCAGCGCATCGCCACCACCGGCCGCGAGACCGTAGATCGCACCGAGTGCGTAAAACCAGATGTTCGCAACGCCATAGCCGAGCAGCGTGCCGCGGAAGGTCTCGCCGGGGCGTCGGCCGAAGCGCGTGTAGTCGGCGATCAGCGGCAGCCACGAGAGCGGCATCGCGACCACCAGATCGATTGCGCCGCCGAACGACATCTCGCCGGTGCCCGGACGGCGCATCAACTCGGCCAGATCGTGTTTGGCAAGCAGATTCCACGAGAGCCACGCGGCGCCCGCCAGCAGCAGCCAGATGCCCCACGTGCGCAAAAACCGCCGCACGAACGACAGCGGGCCGCTGATCGCCAGCAGCGTCGCGAGCAAACCGAAGATCACGGTCCAGATCAGCGGCATCGAGAAACCGAAGGCCTGTTTGGCGAGCGCATCGGCGGAATCGCGCATCACGATCACCTCGAACGAGCCCCAGCCGACCAGTTGCACGGCGTTCAGCACAGCAGGCACCGAAGCGCCGCGCACACCGAGCGTCGGCCGCAGCGACGACATCGCCGCGAGCCCCGTATCAGTGCCGATCACGCCGGCCAGCGCCAGCAATACGACGCCGATCACGCTGCCGATCACGATCGCCAGCAACGCATGCGGTAGCGACAGCCCCGGCACCAGCAGCGCGCCCGCCTGCGCGACCAGCAGGCCGATGCCGAGCGAGAACCAGAGCGCGAAAGCGTCGCCGGTGCGGAACGCGCGGCGTGCGTCGGGCACCGGCGTGAGCGGTGCGTAGGTGGAACCGGCGTCGCCGGCGAGTGGATCTTGTGCCATCTAATCTTGTCCCTGTGTCGATCGGAGTTAGCGCCTTACTCTGGTCCCATGCAAAGCTCTTACTCCGGTCCCATGCAACATAGTTGCGGTTGGTGTTGCCTCTAAATTCGCGTGCGATGCCGGTGTTGCCGGCCAATCCGCGCGCGATGTTAGCCTGTCAGGCTGTCGGCGAGATTACTGGCTAGTCGGCGCGCTCATCGCCCGAGCGCCGTCGCTGTCATAATGCGTGACGTTGCCCGCACTCTTGCGTGCCGGCTTTGTTCATCCGGCAGCACGCCGCCTTCACACGGACCGCGTCCGGAAAAGCCGAGATTATCCCCAAAACGTCATGTTTGAAGAAACCCGTGCCAATGTTCCGCTCGCCGAACGCCTGCGGCCCCGCAATATCGACGAAGTGATCGGCCAGAAGCACCTGCTCGGCCCGAACAAGCCGTTGCGGGTCGCATTCGAATCCGGCGAAGCCCATTCGATGATCCTCTGGGGCCCGCCCGGCGTCGGCAAAACCACGCTCGCGCGGCTTATGGCCGACGCGTTTCATGCCGAGTTCATCGCGTTGTCCGCGGTGCTCTCGGGCGTGAAGGATATCCGCGAAGCCGTCGAGACCGCGCAAATTCATCGCGCGAACGGACATCAGACGCTCGTGTTCGTCGACGAAGTGCATCGCTTCAACAAGAGCCAGCAGGACGCGTTCTTGCCACACGTCGAGTCGGGCCTGTTCGTGTTCGTCGGCGCGACGACCGAGAATCCATCGTTCGAGGTGAATAGCGCGTTGCTCTCACGAGCCGCCGTCTACGTGCTGAAGAGTCTCACCGACGAAGAACAACGCGAGCTGCTCGACCGCGCACAGAAAGAACTCGGCGGCCTCACGTTCACCGACGAAGCCCGCGACGCCCTGATTGGTTCCGCCGACGGCGACGGCCGCAAGCTGCTGAACAACCTGGAAATCGTCGCGCGCGCGGCGGCCCAGCAGAAGAGCACCGAAATCGACGGCGCTTTGCTTGGCAGCGCGCTCGCCGAGAATCTGCGCCGCTTCGACAAAGGCGGCGACGCATTCTACGACCAGATCAGCGCGTTGCATAAATCGGTACGCGGCAGCAGCCCGGACGGTGCGCTGTATTGGTTCTGCCGCATGCTCGACGGCGGCGCGGACCCGCGTTATCTCGCACGGCGCATCGTGCGCATGGCATGGGAAGACATTGGCCTCGCCGACCCGCGCGCGGCGCGCATCGCGCTCGACGCCTCCGAAACCTACGAACGCCTCGGCACGCCTGAAGGCGAACTGGCGCTGGCGCAGGCGATCATCTATCTGGCGGTCGCGCCGAAGTCGAACGCGGGTTACAACGCGTACAACGAAGCGCGCCGTTTCGTGAGCAAAGACCAGTCGCGCGGCGTGCCGGTGCATCTGCGTAACGCGCCGACCAAGCTGATGAAGGAACTCGGCTACGGTCACGAATACCGCTATGCGCACGACGAACCTGATGCTTATGCCGCCGGCGAGACCTATCTGCCGGACAACATGCGCGACCCCCATTGGTACGAGCCGACGTCGCGCGGTCTTGAAGGCAAGATCGGCGACAAGATGGCGCGTCTGGCCGAGCTCGACGCGCAGTGGCGCAGCGAGAACAAGCCGAAGAAGGGCTGAGCCTTTTCGCCTGGGCTTCTGCGGCGGTTTCAGATGCCGTGTCGCCATTCCGCACGTCTTGACCATCTAACGCACCGGCCGCCCGCGCCGGTGCGCTAAAATCGCTGCTTCATACAACGAACACCCGCCCCATCCCATGCTCGACATCCAGTTGCTGCGCAAAGACCTCGACGGCGTCGCCAAACGCCTCGCCGACCGCGGCTATACCCTCGACGTGGCGGCCTTTGCCGCCCTCGAAGCGGAACGCCGCGACACCCAGACCCGTACCGAAGAGATGCAGGCGCGCCGCAACACTCTGTCGAAGCAGATCGGCGGGATGAAAGGGCGGGGCGAGGATACGTCGGCGCTGATGGCCGAAGTGGGCGGGATTGGCGACGAGATGAAGGCGTCGGCGGCCAAGCTCGACGATATCCAGAAGCGTCTGTCCGACCTGCTGCTCGGCGTGCCGAACCTGGCGCACGAAAGCGTGCCGATGGGTCAGGACGAAACCGGGAACGTCGAAGTGCGCCGCTGGGGCACGCCGCGCCAGTTCGATTTCGAGGTGAAGGATCACGTCGACGTCGGCACGCCGCTCGGCCTCGACTTCGAGACCGGCGCGAAACTGTCGGGCGCGCGTTTCACGTTGCTGCGCGGCCAGATAGCGCGGCTGCATCGCGCGCTGGCGCAGTTCATGATCGACACGCACACGCTGCACCACGGCTATACCGAGGTGTACACGCCGTATATCGTGAATCCGGAGATTCTGTACGGTACCGGCCAACTGCCGAAATTCGCCGACGACATGTTCCGCGTCGAGAAGGGCGGTGACGAGAACACGGTCACGCAGTATCTGATTTCGACGTCGGAAATTTCGCTGACGAACACGGTGCGCGACAGCATCGTCGAAGCGGACACGTTGCCGATCAAGCTGACCGCGCATTCGCCGTGCTTCCGCTCGGAAGCGGGCTCGTATGGCCGCGACACGCGCGGGCTGATCCGCCAGCATCAGTTCGACAAGGTCGAAATGGTGCAGATCGTCGCGCCGGAAGCGTCGTATGACGCGCTGGAGCAGATGGTCGGCCACGCTGAGGCGATTCTGCAGAAGCTTGAGCTGCCGTACCGCGTGATTACGCTGTGCACTGGCGATATGGGTTTTTCGGCTGCCAAGACGTATGACCTGGAAGTGTGGGTGCCTGCGCAGAATACGTATCGCGAAATCTCGAGCTGCTCGAACACGGAGTCGTTCCAGGCTCGCCGGATGCAGGCGCGCTTCCGCAATGCGCAGGGCAAGCCGGAGCTGGTGCATACGCTGAACGGTTCGGGGCTGGCGGTCGGCCGCACGCTCGTGGCTGTGCTGGAGAATTTCCAGAACGCGGATGGTTCGGTGACGGTGCCGGTGGCGCTGCGTCCTTATCTTGGTGGGGTGGAGCGGCTGGAAGTGCCGGCGGCTCGATTGGCGCCGGGCTGATGCAGCGGCTAAGGCCGCTGCCGATTGCCAAGTCCCTTTGAAATTTTTTGGCCGAGGGGCTTGGAAATCGGATTCAGCTGTTCTATAATCTTTCTCTCCCAAGCAACGACCCGCTTGGATCTGACGAAATAGCCTTGTTGCTGTGAGTTGGAAGACCCGGAAAGGTGGCAGAGTGGTCGAATGCGCTGGACTCGAAATCCAGTGTACCTTTAGGGGTACCGTGAGTTCGAATCTCACCCTTTCCGCCAAATTTAGAAAACAGGCCCTTCGGGGCCTGTTTTCGTTTCTGCCCGCGAAAAAGAGCCGTTCTTTTGAGCAGGGTTCGCCGCGTGTTGCCCCCACGCATCTTGCACACGCGTGGCGGTCTGCGGGTGGTTTGCCGAGTTGAAGGGAGGCATGGCTGAGCTTGCCGCTGAGCGCGAAGGCAAGATAACTCTGCGCAAGGTCGATGTCGAAATGCCGGACGTCGTACAGGGCCCCGCTGAAGAGATAAAGACGCGGCGAGAAGGCCTACATGCGTCGCAAGCCGCGATGGCGCGCCGGCTTCGTGTCAATCCCACGTACCTACCAGAACTGGGAGCAAGGGAAAGCAAAGCCGAATGCTCAGGCTGCTGTCTTGATCAAGCTGGTTGAGAAATACCCAGATACGTTGGCAATGTACGCTTCTCTTTAAGAACCGCCTTTGGGCGGTTTTTTATCGCGTGTAATTTTTCACCAAGCCTTTGTTTAGCGGATGCACTCGCTAGTCGAACCTGAACAATCCGGAAGCTCTTGTGTGGTGAGGCTTTACGGTCGAAATGGTGTATGGGAATTGCAGGGACCTGACATATTGATACATGAAGCTACGGCCTCTTTATGCCTTCGTTGTTGCTGCCTTGCTCAACCTCAGCAATGCCGCTGATGTGATGGCGTGACGCCGGTTGCACACAAGGCGAATTGTTCAGGGACGACTATTGAATTGCCTCTTGCGCATCGACTGTCCTACTAACTGATTCATTGCTAGTCGAATATTCGAAACATCGCTAGATCGTGAGCAGCTAAGAGAAAGAGCAAAGCGTATTGCGATTCGCTCAGCAGTTGCGGCCATTGCGTTATATGTTCCTTGGCCGTCCGGGACCGCGCCCCGCTGTCGTCGTGAGTCGCGCGCACCGTGACCGAGATTTATCTACCCAGCATAAAATCTGTTAATTCATGTCATGAAGTTGACTTGGAATTGCAGCACGGCTGATATGATCAGACTAGGCCCTCCCTTTTTGTGCCCGGTCAGCTCGCCGGAAATGGCCCATCTATATTTCATCAAACTCGTGGCGTGGCCCGGGAGCGTGCCAGTGGCATGGTGAATTTCGTATCGAGAATGGACATTGCCGGTAAATCGATCGACTACCGGGTCGCTAAAAGTCTTCTCTCGCTCACGACAATACGCACGTAAAAAGTAACTTGGGGTGGAAATGGATGCGCAGGATATTGTGAGAGCCATTCAGAGCGGGCTGATCCAGCAGGACCGTTTGTTGAAACTGGATACGCCGCTCGGGAGCAGTGTGCTGTTACCACAACGGGCGGTGGGCTGGTCGCGAATCGGGCGGCATTTCGAATTCACGCTCGACGTTCAGTCAACAAACGGCAATATCAAGCTTAAAAAACTGATCGGCCAACCGGTAACCCTTTGGCTTCAGCAGGCGGATAAATCCTATCGTCCCTTTCACGGCTATGTATTCGGCGTGCGGCGACTAGGATCAGACGGCGGATTAACCAGCTATTCGATCCGTTTTGCCTCGTGGATGAATTTCCTCAAATTCCGCCGCGACCAGCGTATCTGGCAGGATAAGTCCGCCGACGTCATCCTGACCGATGTGTTCAATGCCCACCCCCAAGCGAAAGGCCAGTTTCAGTTCAAACTCTCGACACCGTTACCGCCGAGGTCTTATTGCACGCAATATGAAGACGACTGGAATTTTGCTCATCGGCTGATCGAAGAGGAGGGACTGTTCGGCTTCTGGACACAGGGCGAGGATGGCAAGTCGCATACGCTGACGATTACGGACCGGCTCGACACGTTTGAACCGCTCGCCCCGCAGACGGTGCAGTTTTCCCGCTACGGTACGAGCAGCGAACTGGACGCGCTGGTTCACTGGTCGAGCGAACGCACCCTGCACAGCGCGGTGCTGACAACCCGGACAGCCGATTACAAAAGCCCGTCGTCGCTCGCCAATCCGAAAGGCACCAGCATCCCCACGGTGTCGCACGAATTGCCGGACGAGCTGGAAGTCTACGAATACACGGGACCCTATAGTTACCAGAAGCAGGAACGCGGCGAGCACCTGTCGAAGATTCGCATGGAGCAATGGGAGTCGGAGGCGAAGCGGTTTTACGGTGTCGGCGGTGTGCGCGGCATCGACGCCGGGCGCTGGTTCGAACTCACCGGGCATCCAGAGCACGACCCCGACGCTGCCGACAGGCGGCAGTTCGCGATCATCGAAACGGTATGGCTGATTGAGAACAACATTCCGGCATCGAGTCATCATGCGAACTTCCCGCACAGCCTGCAAAACCGGTTAGCCCAGGCGCGTGAAAGCGCTCAGGACAGCCCGGCTTCCAGCGGGCCGCACGCGGATGGCTCAGGCGGTTTTTTCCGCGTCGAGATAGAGGTCCAGCGCAAGTCCGTCCCCTATCGTAGCCCGTTCGAACATCAGAAACCCGCCATGCAGTTGCAGACGGTGACCGTGGTGGGACCGGGCGGGCAGGAGGTCTATACGGACGAACTGGGCCGCGTGAAAGTGCAGTTTCACTGGGACCGCGTCGGCCAGCGCGATGACAGGAGTTCGTGCTGGGTGCGTGTCGCGCAGCCGTGGGCAAGCGGCGGCTTTGGCGGTATCCAGCTACCGAGAATTGGCGACGAGGCGGTCGTATCGTTTCTCGACGGCGATCCAGACCGGCCGCTCATCACGGCGCGCGTGGGCAACGGCGCGAACCGGCCGCAGTGGAACCTGCCCGACCAGCACATGCTGTCGGGGTTCGTCAGCAAGGAAATCGGCGGCAGCCAGAACAACGTCTGGTTGAAGGACGACACCACTGGGCAGGTGCAAACGCAGATACGTAGCGATCACCTCGAGTCGGGCCTGCACGCGGGCTATATCACGCGGGTAAGTGAGCCGTCCGGTCGCGGCGAGAAGCGCGGTGAAGGCGTGGAGCTGCGCACCGATGGGAATGCAGCCGTGCGTGGCGCGCGCGGGCTGCTGCTGACAACCCATCCGCGCTCGGGCGCAACCGGAGACGCGTTCAGCGTCGATGAGGTGAACCTCCAGTTGGCGAGCGCCCAGGATACGGCGGCGAGCCTCGCGCAGTCGGCTCAGACAGCGGGGGCACAGGATGGCGAACAGAAGGCAGTCGCCAGTACCCTGAAAGCTCAAGCAAAAGCTATCCAGGGCGGCGGTGCGCTAAAGCAGTTCGAGCAGCCGCATCTCGTGATGGCAAGTCCCGCAGGTGTCGCCACCAGCACGCCGGAGCAGATTCATCTGAGCAGCGGCAAGACCACCTCGGTCACAACCGGCGAGCACGTATCGATCAGCACAGGCGGCGGCTTTTTTGCCAGCGCACGCAAAGCGTTTCGCCTGTTCGTCACCGAGGCAGGCATGCGACTGATTGCGGCGGCAGGCGACATCGATGTGAAGGCGCTAAAGGACAGTATCAACCTGCTGGCGAAGCTGAACGTGACGGTGACCGCGACCAAGATCACGATCAGCGCGCAGCAGGAGGTCGAGATCAACGGGGGTGGCAGCTATACCCGCTGGACAGCCGGACAGATCAAAAGCGGTACGTCAGGCGGCTTCGAGGTGCACTCGGCAAGCCGGACTTTCACCGGACCGGACAGCGTGAGCACACCATCCATTCCTGCGCTGCCGCCGGAGAAGGAGCAACTGCATTTCGCGCTCGGAGCGTTGCCGGGCGAAGCGCATCAGTTCGCCAGTGAACCCTATGACCTCTACAAGGGCGGGGCAAAGATTGGCGAAGGCGTAACTGACGAATTCGGACGTGTCGTAGTGAAGGATCATGAGCTCGGCACGCCGGCGTATCAGGTCCAGCTTGCCAACGGCAGTCACTACGATCTGAACGTCAAGGATGCCCTTCAAGGCGATCCTGACCATGCCGACCAGCGGACCAATCGCGGCGAACGGCTGGCCTGATGCAATACATCCAGACACACTGATGACAAGGACCTGAACGTGGCCGACACCCTACAGTCCCAGAATCCGGCAACCGTCGCGATTGACGAACAGACCCGTACCGCGCAGGGGTCGGTGCAATGGTTACTGGAAAAACGCCAGGATATCGCGCCGATTACCTATGAGAACACGCTCGATTTCATGATCTGTGGCGAAGATGGATTCAGGTCGATCGCGAACGACCTGAAAAATGCTAAATCGACCGTGGAGATCATCTGCTGGGGGTTCGACCCAGGTATGGAACTCGTGCGCGGCGGCGACACGTGGCCGCGCGGGCAAACCTATGGGGCGTTGCTTGAAGAGATCACGACCCGCAAGGAGAACCCGGTTACGGTCAGGTTGATGGTCTGGTACGCCGAAACTGCCTCGGCCAAACAGAACAACGTACCCGGCTACTCCGACAATGGCCACAATCCATTCACCAATCCGGCGGCCTGGATAGTCGGCACTTCGTCGTCTCCCTACGACAGCAAGAAGCGCCAGGAATACTGTATTCAGTGGTGGAAAGACAATCTGCCGAAAGGCAATGTCAGCGGGAAAAATCCGCGTCTTCAGGTTGCATTCCGCTCCATCGAAACCGCCGATGCCCAGCACGCACTGGCCGACGAGGAGGACAAGCCGGTTTACGTGGCGGGGAATCCGGCTGATGAAACCGGTCTGATGGAAAATTATCCGACGCATCATCAGAAACCAATCCTTATCGATTACGCCTACGAAGAAGGGCGTTACGCAGTGGGTTACGTCATGGGACTGAACTCAGTGACCGACTACTGGGACACCACCGCCCACAAGATCGACGACCCGATACGGGAGGCGTTAGCCAAGGGCAAGCTCAAGGACGAGCAGGCGCACGAGGAGGCGACGCAAGGGCAACCCGCGACGAAAGGCTACGTGCACGGCAGACCGTACCAGGACTACGCGTGCCGCGTGGTCGGTCCCGCGCTCAAGCGGTTGCATCATAACTTCGTGAGCGACTGGAACATCTTCGCGCCAGACCATAAGGTCAACGAGCTGACGGACATACCGGCCAACATCCCGAAGGCGCCCAAAAATCCGGCACACGGCGTACAGATCGTTCGTACCCATCCGCGCGAGAAAGACAAGACGATCAAGGAACTGTACTATCAGGCGAGCAGTTTCGCCCGCAACTACATCTACATCGAGAACCAGTATTTTTTTTACCCCGCCTTCGCGCGTCAACTGAAGAAGACGCGGCAAACATTCTGCGAGGCCTGGGCGGCAAAGTCGGGCAAGCCCGTTTCGCAGATGCCGATGCTGCATCTGTTCATCGTTATCCCTCATCCAGAGGACGACGGGATGATTCCGCGCACGTATGACACGCTCACCGAGCTTGGCGCGAGCGACGGAATGTCCGCGCAGCGGAAGTACGTTGATGACGGCAATATCAGCCAGAACTATGCGGACGCAAAAACTATTACTGATACCGTCCAGACGCCGGACGGCCCCATCAGCACTGAACGCAAGGTGCTAGACCGCCCAAGCGCGCAGCAGCTTGCAGCCACAACTGGAATGAAAGTGAGTGTTGCCCGGTTGCGCACGAGCGGCCCGCACGGCGATGGCATGGCGTACCGCGAAATCTATATCCACTCCAAACTGATGATCATCGACGACGTGTTCCTTACGGTGGGTAGTGCAAACCTGAACCAGCGCAGCATGTCGTCAGACAGCGAAATCAATATCGGTGTGACCGGACTGGAATATGCTGGTTCGTTGCGCCAGGAGGTCTTCAGTCTGCATTCGGGCGGCGACATTCCCGGTAGTGGTAGCCCTACCGATTTGCCGGACGTTTTCAAGGCGTGGAATAAACGCATGGCACAAAATCGCGACATCCAGTTGGCGGGAAAGCAAAAGATGACAGGGTTTCTCCTGCCCTTCGAAGATCAACGTGCCACGAACACAATGCACGCCTCGGTGACGATGCCGTCTTCAGGAAATGCGGAATATGCCTAACATGTATCGATTCCGTATTGGGCTCATCGCCCTCGTTCTGCGATTTCTGGTCGCTAGCCTCGGTGTAATGGCCGCTGGCGCGCAGGCCAGCCCCTTTACTGCCCTCACCAGCAAGCTGAGCATCTCCATGTCCGACCTGCCGCGCTACGAAAAACTGCCGCTGTTCAATCCGCACCGCAAAGCCTTCACCTGCGTGTACCAGGACCAGCACCTCCCCCCTCTCGATCCGCAGGCCGAACTGTGGTTCCAGCAGGCATTGGCTCTCGATGATCCGAATGTCTATGTCACGAAACGTGACTACCCGAAGATTTATCAGTTGTACATGCAAGCGGCTGAACGCAATCACTGGAAGGCCATGCTCAATCTCGCCTCGCTGATTCTGAGCGACAATCCGGGCGTTCCGGAACACGATCCGGAAGCGGCGATTCGCTGGGTAGAGAAAGCGATGAAACTGGGGGTTCCTGACGCGTACGACATGATGGGCAGTTATCACCAGAACGGGATAGTCAAAGGCGGAAGTGCTACAAGCGCTTATGCTTTCTTCCAGCGCGCCGCCGATATGGGCAGCCCCTCCGCGCAGACCTTCCTGGGCTATAAGATGGCGGGTACCTATGACGACCCAGGTGAAGGGTTTTGGGGCAACTTACCCATTGCGACTCAGATGTTGGAGTGTGCGTTTGCGCAAGGCTATGGGGATGCCGCCGAAAAGCTGAGCCTGATCTACGCACGTCCCAATACCCCGGAAGCGAAGTTACGGGCACTCAAGATTCTGCACGAAGGCGTCAAACTTGGAAGTGCAAAATCCGCAAACAGTATTGCTCCCGAATTCAACGGCCTGGGTCTTAACGATGGCACCAATCTCGTCGGCCACATTGACAAGGCCCGTGCCCAGCGTTACAGCAAGCTTGGCGACGCGCTGGAGTTTTATGGTGGCCGTCTGAAGCTTCCCAATCTCGACAAGGTACTGCCCCTGCCTCCGGCCCCTTTGCCCAAATGGGACGGCGACGTGCAGACATTGATCGACGGCGCAAAGGCCGTGACACCACCGCCCAAACCGCAACAGGGCGCAGCACTGCAAGGGCGCGAATTCATTCCGCACGGATACGCTGTGTCGTCGGTGGAACAAAGCACGATGGCGGTTGCGGGCAACCAGATCGTGCCGCGCGACGGCTACTGGCTCGCGCTATACGGTCCAGCATCTGCTCCCAAGACCCAACTGATTCCCGCCCGCCGGAACACACCGGAGCGCTACCAGGCGGGTGAGCGTTTCGAGGCATCGTCTTCCGGCTGGCTCACCGCCGAACAGGTGCAATGGCATTACCTCGGTGAGGCCTATGTCCTACCCCCACAGCGGGACGATTTCCTGAAGCACATGATTGACGCAGGGTTCCTGCGCGAGATTCCGCAACCGGCTTCGCAAGTCAGGTGCAGTGGACAGCAGCGCTGTCCCCAAACCGGCATATGGGAAGGCCATGTTGCCAGCGATCATCCGATGGCCGTGCTGTACAACCGGTGGGATCAGCAGGCGTTCGTCGAGAAAGATCACGCATTTCCGCATCCCGGTGAGCGTTTCATCGACGCGGCGATCGCCGATGTGCAATGGACGTATCTTGGCAGTCCGAACGCGGAAACTGGCATGGCCGGTGTACGCGAGATCGATTTGTGATTAAGTCGGATCGGCAGGCCGTAGCACCGGCCAAAGTTGGAGGAAGTTGATGGTTCGTCAGGTCATTGTGGTTGGCGATACGCTGGCCCCTCACGGAGGCACCGTTACGACCGGTTCGAATGCCGACATCGTGGACGGCAAACCGGTTGCCCGCAAGGGCGATACAGTCGAGTGCAAGGAGCACGGTACCCAGACGATCGCGGAAGGTGACGGGAACAGCATGTTCGGTGGTGCTCCGGTTGCACTGCACGGGCATCGTGCGACGTGCGGCTGCACGCTGGTGAGCCGCTGTTCGACGGTGACCATGTCTTGACCTCGGGCGCAGTGGCGAGGAGTAGCACAACAACTTGTTCGATTGCGTCCAGCCTAATAGGCATTGCTTCGCGTCGCGCTTCACACTTGAGCGGTTGGACGCCGTAATCCTCGTTCGAGGAATTGACGTTCGGTGGCGCTCCTGCGAGGGCCACCGAGGCATCCTTAACGTACGTTCTTGCCGATCTGCGGTCGTCGGAATCGTGATGATGGCGGCCAAAGCCGCCATCATCTACTTAGTGCTTCGTTTCACTGGCAGGCGCGAGGCTGAGAGCGACAGCCTTGGTTTTGTCATCATGTGAGCAACAAGCCACTATGTGTCCCGTCAGCATGCCCCGATACAAGTCCACATCGATCTTTGCCCGTCGCTCCGACTGACTGGCAATGCCTTCCAAAGCCTCGACCAACTGCGCATTGTCTTCGGGTGACCATTCGCCAATCCGGATCGACTGCGCAATCGCCGCCAGCCGTCCAAACTGCTGCACATAGAAATCCCCAGCGCTAGCCGCTGCGTCGAGCAGCCCTTCGATGAACTCATCGCGCGTACGGGGTTTGGAAAAAGAAGAGGGGGTATTCGAAGTCATAAAAGCGCTCCCGATGGGTGATCAAAAAGCGCCCGCATCCGCTGTCATCGGGTGAGCGGGCACAAGACAAGGTTGACAGACCGGTACCCATCCACCGGCAGACCCCGAAAGGTCTCCTTGCCATGGCCCGCCCATAGACGTGCGAAGGCAACACACATGAAAACGCCGCTTGCGCGGCCTTGTGCGGATGGGGTGATTCGGGCTGTCAAACCCGGCCACCCTTGTCTAGGCGGCACCCAAAAGTATAAATCACCGCACCCAACTGGAGGCCAACCACCCAGGCAAATCGGTATCTTCTTCACGCTCTAAGTCCGCCACATTTGCATCCATCGTTGCGGTTCTAGACAGCGTCAAGCAGCACGGCCGGTCAGCGACAACTATTTTGGCCGGTCAACGGGTGTAGTTGTCGCTGGCTAATTCATAGTTGTCGCGCCTCCATCGTAATTGTCGTTGGGTAATTGTCGCCGGCGCGCGCTCTGTTTGTCGCTGGCCTTTCGACGGCGATAGCTTTCCACATTCAGTTCAAAGATCGTCGAGTGATGGACGAGCCGGTCGATGGCTGCGACCGTCATGCCGGGGTCGGGGAACACGTCATTCCAGCCAGAGAACGGCTGATTGGCCGTTATTAAAAGACTTTTGCGCTCATACCTCTCGGCGATCAGTTCGAACAGTACGCTGGTTTCGGCCTGGTCCTTGCGCGCGTACGACAGGTCATCCAGGATGATGAGATCGAAGCGATCGAGCTTCGCGAGCGCGGATGGCAGTTGCAGGCTCTGCCGTGCAGCCTGCAGCTTCTGGACGAGTTCGCTGGTGCGCGTGAACAGCACTCGGTAGCCAGCGTCGATCAGCGCGTGTCCGATGGCCGATCCCAGATGACTCTTGCCGGCACCAGGCGGCCCGAACAGGAGAATCGTGGCGCCTTTCTCCAACCAGGATTCCCCGGTTGCCAGCGCAGTGACATGCGCCTTCGAGACCATCGGCACCATTCCGAAGTCGAAGGTGGCAAGTGTCTTGGTCGGGTCCAGATGCGACTCGGTTCGGTGGCGCTCGATGCGTCGTTTGGCTCGCTCGGCCAGTTCGTGCTCGAGCAATGCGCCGAGCAGCCGTGAAGCCTGCCAGCCTTCCTTGTCAGAGCGTTCCGCGAACTCGGGCCACAACCTGCCGATCGTCGGCAGGCGCAGCTCGTTGAGCATCAGGGCCAGACGACCGTTCTCATAGGCGGGTGCGTTCATGCGGCCGCCTTGTCGAGCAGTTCGTCATAGACTGCGATGGGAGGCATCTCGACCACCACCTCGGGACACAGCGCCTCACGCGGAGCGAATTCGTCGCGCAACTGTTTCAGGTCGGGCAGTTCGCCGACTACGAGCAACGCATCAAGCCGCTGCGCCAGCAACGCTTCAACGCCGTGGTGCCCTGCAAGTTCGAGCAACCCCACCATGGTCTTGCATGCCTGACGTTGCGTCAGTTGTGCCTCCAGCCGCTCCCAGGTCCGGCGGTAGGCATCGCGCGGAAACAGCGCGTCGCGAAACGCAAGTCCCCTGAACGCCTGAGGCTTGCGCTTGAGAGAGTCAATGAAGTGACGGTAATCCAGCGCGTGGCGGTTGTCGGCGGCACGGGAGCCTCGCGGCGTACTGTGCACCAGCGCGCCCGACAGATAGCAGTCGAGCCGGTCACCGTAGAGACGCACCTTCAGGCGGTGGCCGATCAGGCGCGACGGCGCGCTGTACAGGATGCCGCGCACGGTGAACGTGCTGCAACGGGTCACGAGCGCCTCTTCCTCGACGAAGTCAGTGGTACGGCGTTCAGGCAAATCCTGCAACTGTGTGCGCTCAATGCGAAACGCCGCGGCGTTACGCCGGTTCCGGCGCATCACCACCTCACGGATGAATTCATCGTAGGCCGCCCGGTCAGCGAAGTCGCGATGGCCGCGCAGCATCAGGGCCTGGTCGACCGCTTCCTTCAGATACCGATGCGAGGATTCCACGCTGCCGTTCTCGTGGCCCAAGCCGCGGTTATTGCGCGTGCCCTCCATGCCGTAATGGTCGAGTAACGCCGCATAGCGCGTCGTGAAGTCCTCCTGCTCCTGCAGGTTCTTGAAGGCGGCCGACAAGCTGTCAGAGCGATGTTCGTGCGGGCTGCCGCCCGCCTGCCATAGCGCGTTCTGCAATCCCGCAGCAAGGGCCTCGAAACTCTCGCCACCCTCAACAACGTTCGCATACTCCCAGCGCGAGAACGCCAGTACGAAGTGATACAGCCGGTGGCCAAACGGGGCGCCGCCGATCGTCACGCACAGCTTGCTCATATCGGTGAAGTCCGACAGTCCGCGCACGCCGGGCTGATGCTCCTGGGGGAAGAACACCTCCAGGCTAGGCCCTTCGAGTGCCCGCCACTGGCGAATACGTCGCTCCAGCGTGCGACGCATGCTATCGGGATATCGATCCGGGTGATCATCCTGCAGCTTGCGCAAGATCGTGATGCCCATCAGGTTGGGCGCGTTGCGCAGCAACGGTACAACTTCGCTGTCCCATACGTCGACGAAGGGATCAGGGCGGGTCCGCCATGATTGACGCGGCTTCTGGGAGGGCAACGTGGCATCGCGCTCGATGCGGCGTGCCGTACGGACGCTGATGCCGGTCTTGGCGGCCGCGACTTCCTGCGGATAGTGTTTGCGCTTGTTCATGTAGAGACGAACCTGTTGGTCGGTAATGCGGGTTCCAGACATGAGCTGACCGCTTTTTATTTAAGCTTCGATCAGCCCATCCTAAAGCCCCGTCGACCTGGCGCCGCCGGTGGTTCGTCGTCTCCGGCGGCTACGCCGCCTCCAACTCCTCACCACCGGCCAAAACAATCGTCAACGACCGGCCAAGACAATTGTCGCCGCCCAGGTTCATAGATACGCAAATGTGGTCGCGTGTATCGCGACCGGACGGAGGCAGCATTTCTCTCGCCCCGACATTGGCGATCGGACGACATTGCGTTTACCCGCAAACTCCAGATCAGAAGCCATGCCAAACAGAAAGCGTCGCACCCGTATCGTGTGAATGCAGAACTGCCACACGTGCAGTTCCAGAAAAGACCCAGTCTTCGACGGTCAACGACAGTCTTCGCTGCGGTTGCGCACCGAGCGTTAGAGTCGCGTTCGGCAACTGGACTATCGAGAGTTGCGGCGCCGTCGACGGACCCAGATTGAGGTAACTCGATGCCTGCTGCGGCGCCGCCTCAGGCGTCGGTGTGGCGCTACCGGCGCCAAATCGGAAATCGCGGGTCGCCTGCGTGCTATAGAAATTATCGACTTGCGCGTAAAACGGCTTTCCCTGATCCGATTGATATTCCATTTCATAACGGTGCAGATACCGTTGCGGTTCCGGAATGGGCGGAACAACCGTCTCGGGCAGAGGCGCGATATTCGCAACGGTCATCTCTGCGGGCGCGTCGATGACAACGCCACCCGCGAACGCATATCCGCTCAGAATAAAAAATATTGCGCCGACAATCCTTTCGTTCAGGCAGGTCATGGCCATGCCTCCAATGAAGGAATTGAAACGTCACGCTACTGACCGCTATGCCTGAATGGACCGCCGACCGCCCCTACAATTTCGTTTTTATCAATACATTGTAGTCAGCCCTTCGCTTCTGGCTAGCAATGTATGCAGCGCCCCCGCGCTCCGGAGATTGATGCGGACACGGTAAGGCCTGGCGCGCGAGCGGCCCAGGCCGGCACCTTGAACACATTGGATATGAAACGTTAATTTGAATCGATCGACGTTCTCGGCCTTTGTCCCTGCCGCCGCCGACATAGGGATCATTTGATCCTTGTGCTCCCTGCATCGCCCGTTTGATCGCGCTGCGTGACTTCCTTCACGACCCAACTTCGCTTCATCCCAAACGAAGCAAAAAAAAAGCGAGCACAGCACCGAATTTATGCCATTCGCATACTCGACGTGCGTTTTCCCGCTCACATGGACGAATTCAGCCTCAGCGGACACGGGAGTTGAAAGCAATTAGAAAATAATCCGATGCTTGCTTGTCATAAATATTTCCGCCTGAATCCGACACGCGCAGCTCTTGCCCACTAGAGATCGATTCGAGTTCATGACCCGCCGAATTACGGTGAAAAAGAAGTGGCACTTCCCGAGTCGCCTGAGTGCCTGTAAAGTCATACAGCGTTTTCGCGTCGAGCCCAAAAACACAGACGCCAAACGCACCGCCACCACGATGTCCCGAACAGTTTGCAAGACCAGTTTTGTAAAACAGGCTTCAAAAGGGGATTCACATGTCAGTCGGCAATTCGGTCGTTGACACGACCAAAAGCAGCACGAAATACAAAGTCATCAAGTGGTCGATTATCGGGCTGTGCATCGCAATCGGCGCGCCGCTCGCCATCCTGCTGGTCAAAGGCCTGGTCGGCCTGATCCTCGCGGCGGTGATCGGGCTTGCGGCGATCAACTTCGGTCCCGTTCTCGCCATGAAGTTCGCGAACCAGAAGGTCAAGATGTTCGTGAACGAAGCAAAGTCGAACCCGATCGAGACGCTCTACAACGAACTGGCCGAAAAGCAGGAAGGGGCCGAGCGGTTCAAGAAGAGCATCACCGATTTCCGCACCGAAGTGAAAAACTTCGAAGATAAAACCGCGCAGTTCAAAAAACAGTATCCCGAAGACGCGGCCCGTTTCGAGACCCAACTCGCGACGATGAGAAAACTGCTCGCGTTTCGCGAAGGGCGCTATAAGCAGGTTCAGGACGAACTCAAGCGATTCTCCGACGCGATTGATCGGGCCAAAGCGCTGTGGGACATGTCGCAATCCGCGCAACGCATGAACAAGATCGCCGGCATGCAAACCAGCGACACTTTCGCGCAAATCAAAACGGACGCCGCGCTCGACTCCGTGATGAACTCGGTCAACAAAGCATTTTCCGAAATGGAAACGTCGCTGATGGAAAGCGCGGAAGTGCAGCAAGCCAAGGCCGCTACCGAGCTGGGCGCTATCAGTCCGCCCGCCCAGCAACTCGGCTCGCCCGCAGCGCCCAAATAATCAGGCGCGCACCGCTCGACTACTCAACTCGATCAAAAAACAATGAAGAAAATTCTGGGTTCGGTTCTTTTCCTGATCTTGCTCGCTGCCGGTTGGTATATCCACGAAGGCGGCCTGAAAAATCCGCTTAACAGCAGCCAGAGTGCCGACAAAGACACCGTCGCGGTGAACGGCGGGGTGAATGGCGTCGACACAGGCAACCCCAGCAGCGCCGACGTCAAAACACCAGCCCCGAGCAATCCGGACGGTTTCGTGCCCAACAAGGACACGCTGAAGTCGATCCTGAGCAACGGTGTCGTACGCGTCAGCGTCGAAAATCCATCGCGGCCGTTTTACTCGGAAGACAACGGCAAGGCGCAGGGCTTCAACGTCGACTTCGCCAATCTGCTGTTCGCCCAGAAAGAGTTTACCTCGGGCGACCATCCGACGATCGTGGTCGACACGCACCACGGCGTGGACACGTATCCGGCAGTCCCCGATCAGCTGACGAAAACCGACAAGCAGGGCAACGCGGTCGTCGACGTCGCCATGGACGGCCTGACGTTCCCCGACAACACCCCGAGCGGCGTCGTCTATTCGATTCCCTATGTCGAGGACTTCGGCTATTCGTTGATCGTCGCCAAGGGTTCGTCGGTCCGCTCCGCAGCCGATCTGGCGGGCAAAACGGTCGGCGTGCTGCAGGGCGATCCGGACGTGAAAGCGTATGTCCAGAAAGCGTTCCCGAATAGCAAGATCGTCGAGTTGTCGGATGCGAGCATCGAAGGTCAGCGCTCCTGGATGTCGCACTTCCTGGACGAGCATCAGGTCGACGCCATCGTCTACGACTATCCGTTCGGCGTATCGGAGATTAAGGGCACCGACCTGACGTTCGCTGTCACGAAGCTGGACGGCTCCAACCTCGCGTACAAAATCGGCGTACGCAAGGAAGACAGCGCGCTGCTGATCTACCTGAACTCCGCGATCGCGAAGGTCAAGCAGTCGCCGGCCTATCTGGACCTGCTGCGTAAATACTTCATCAGCGACCAGGTGCTCACCACCGCTGCGACCGGCGGCGAGAAGACCTACGTGGTCCGCTCCGGCGACACGCTGAATGCCATTGCCGCGAGCCAGTTGGGAAGCGGTGCGCGATTTGTTGAAGTGCAGAAGCGCAATAACCTGCCGAACCCCAACCTTATCCTTATCGGTCAGCACTTGATCATTCCGGTGCGCTGACGCGGTAGATTTTTCTGCCGGGCCCTCGCGGCCCGGCATGAACAACTCTCCCCGATTGCCAATGTGAGCACGCCGCACGCCGGCTAGCTCTGTCTCGCCGGGTCGCGTGCCCGTGTCTGCCGCCCAAAATCCGCCAGATTTGCATCCGTTTCAACCCCCGCTGCGTAAATCCTTTCAAGGACGCGCAACCCCCTCCATACCTCACGAACCGACCGCGCGCCCGTGAAACCAGGAGACGCGCCAATGACCCATTCCGCACCGACCTCACCACTACCGTGCGGCTCGCGGGTCGCGGTCATCGGCGCCGGTATCTCGGGTTTGGCCAGCGCCTACCTGCTGGCGCGCAATCATCAGGTCACGCTATTTGAATCGGCAGGCTACGCGGGCGGCCACACCAACACCGTGGACGTCACGCTCGAGGGTCACACGCATCCCGTCGACACGGGCTTCCTGGTTTTCAACGACCGCACCTATCCGAACCTGATCGCGCTGTTCGCCGAGCTGGGCGTCGAGTCGCACCCGAGTGAGATGACTTTCTCGGTCTCGCTCGACGAAGGCCGTCTCGAATGGGCCGGCACCAGCCTGAATACGGTGTTTGCGCAACGTCGCAACCTGTTCTCGCCAACCTTCATCGGCATGCTGCGCGACATCATGCGTTTCAACAGCAGTGCGCAAAGCAATCTCGAGCTCGCGATGCAAACACGCACATCGATGGGCGAACTGCTAGCGGCCGGTGGCTACGGCGGCGCGTTCCAGCGCCACTACCTGCTGCCGATGGCCGCGGCGATCTGGTCGAGCGCGACCGCCGACATCCTCGCTTTCCCGGCCACCACGTTCCTGCGTTTTTGTCTGAACCACGCGCTGCTTCAGGTGAATCGCCGGCCGCAGTGGAAAACGGTGGTCGGAGGAGGGCGCGAGTATGTGCGGCGTATCGTCGGCACGCTCGACGACGTCCGCATCTGTACAGCAGTCAAAGGCGTGCGACGCGATGGCGACGGCGTCGACGTCTTCACGGACAAAGGCACGGAGCGTTTCGACGCGCTGGTGCTCGCCACCCACGCGCCGACCTCGCTGCGTCTGCTGGACAACGACGTCGATCAGGACGAGCGCAGCGTGCTAACCGCCGTGCGCTATCAGCCGAACGTCGCGGTGCTGCATACGGATACGAATCTGCTGCCGCGTCGTCAGCGTGTGTGGTCGGCGTGGAATTATCTGGGGTGCCGCGCGGTCGACGGCACGCATCCGGTGTGTGTCAGTTATCTGGTCAATCAACTGCAGCCGCTGCCGTTCAGGACGCCCCTCGTCGTCACGCTCAATCCGGTTATGCAGCCGGCACCGGGCACCGAACTGCGCCGCTTCGTCTACGACCATCCGTTGTTCGATCTGGCCGCCATCGATGCGCAACACCGTCTGCCGTCGCTGCAAGGCAAGCGCCGCACCTGGTTCGCGGGCGCGTGGACGGGCTATGGTTTTCACGAGGACGGTCTGAAATCGGCACTGCGCGTGGCCGCCGATTTCGACGCGTCGCCGGCGTGGGCCAGGCTATGAATCCCGCTCGCGTCGAAACCAACGCTGAACCGGCTGCCTGGCTTTTGACGGGCCAGGTGATGCACGAGCGTCTGCGGCCGAAGCATCATCGCTTCACGTATCCGGTGTTTTGCGTGCGCTGCGATCTGGATCGTCTTGCGTCACTCGATAGCGGCTGGTTCGGTGTCGATCGCTGGCGGCCGCTCAGCTTGCACCAACGCGATCACGGCCCACGTGACGGCAGCGATCTCGCCACATGGATGCGCGCGCAACTATCGGCGGTGGGTATTGAAGCAGCGGACGGCAAGATCTGGCTGCAAGCGTTCCCACGTGTGTTCGGCTATGCGTTCAATCCGGTCAGTTTCTGGTTTTGCCACGATCGCGATGATCATCTGCGCGCGCTGCTGGCTGAGGTGCGCAACACATTTGGCGATCGTCACAGCTATCTCCTGAGTGCTGCGGGCAACGCGCCGATTACGGCCGAAACGGAACTTAAATGCCGAAAAGTGCTGCACGTGTCGCCGTTTTGCCGCGTCGAGGGGACCTACGAATTTCGTGTGAGAGAGACGCCAAACAGCGCGTCGGTCTCGATCGATTACCACGACGTTGGCGGTTTGCTGATCCGCACGGCGCTGGGTGGCCGATTAAAACCCTTAACGCGCTCGACAGCGCTCGCCGCGCTGCTCCGTCAGCCGTTGCTGACCGTCGGCGTCGTCGCACGAATTCATTGGCAGGCGTTGCGCCTCGCCATCAAGAAAGTGCCGTTCTACGGCAAACATCCTGCGCCGAGCCGCACCGCTGACGCACCTACCGATCAAACCGCAGCCAGCCAACCGTCCGCCGCTGCGCGCCCCATTTCGTCCGATTGAGGAGATTCAGCCATGGCGCTTTCGAGAACAATGAGCGAACACCGAACCATCCCCGCGTCGGGACGTCTGTTTCTCTCTCTGCTCGAACGGATTCAGGTTGGGCATCTGGTATTGATCACGCCCGACGGTCAGCAGCGTGTGTTCGGCAATCCGCACGCGGCGCCGGGCGCGCGCCTGGAACTGTGCGACTGGCGTGCGTGCGGCGCGATTCTGCGCAAAGGCGATATCGGTTTCGCCGACGCATGGCGCGCGTTCTGGGTCGACACGCCTGATCTGGCCGCCTTGCTGCGCGTGGCGATTCGCAACGAGCGCGCGCTGCAACGCACGGTCTACGGCGGCTGGCTCGCGCAACTCTGGTACGGGCTGCGTCATAAGTTGAGGCCCAATACGCGTGCGGGCAGCCAGCGCAATATTCACGCGCACTACGATATCGGCAACGCGTTCTACGCGCAGTGGCTGGATTCGACGTTCACCTATTCGAGCGCGGTGTTCGACGGCAATTTCTATCAATCGCTCGAAGCGGCACAGCACGCGAAGTATCAACGCATCATCGACACGCTTGGTTTGCGCGAAGGCATGCGCATTCTGGAAATCGGCTGCGGGTGGGGCGGTTTTGCGATGCACGCGGCGCGCCAGGGTATCCACGTGCACGGCATAACGATCTCGCAGGCGCAACTCGAATTCGCCCAGCAGCGTGTGAGCGAAGCAGGCCTGAGTGATCGAGTGCATCTTGAACTACGCGACTACCGTACGCTGACGGGCCAATACGACAGCATCGTATCGATCGAAATGTTCGAAGCCGTCGGCGAAAAATTCTGGCCGACGTACTTCGGCATCTTGCGCGAGCGTCTCCTGCCTGGCGCACGCGCGCTCGTACAAACCATCACGATCGACGACTCGCACTTCGCCGCCTATCGCGCAACCAGTGATTTCATCCGCGAATTCATTTTCCCGGGCGGCATGTTGCCGAGTCCGCAGCGTTTCATCGAAGCAGCGCGGCGTGGCAAGCTCACGGCGCGCACGTCGTTGGCATTCGGGCGCGATTATGCGGAGACCCTGCGCCGCTGGCGCAGTGCGTTCGAAGCGCAACTCGATACGATCCACACGCAAGGCTTCGATGAGATTTTCGTGCGGACGTGGCGGCTGTATCTGGCGTATTGCGAAGCCGGCTTCGACGAAGGACGCACGGACGTGATGCAATTCGTGCTCACATCGGCGGACTGATATGCGTGTGCTCGCGGCGAATTCGGCGAGCGGACCCGGCTCGCGGAGGCCCTCCGGCGATCCTCTGTACAATTGGCCGATCGTCAACATCGTTTCACCCCCACCGAATTCATGGCCATTACCTACAAGACTCCTGACGACATCGCCAAGCTGCGCATTTCCGGCCGCCTTGCGGCCGACGTACTGGCGATGATCGGCGAGCACGTCAAGGCCGGTGTCTCCACCGACGAGCTCGACGCACTGTGCAACGACTACATTGTCAATACGCAAAAGTCGATTCCGGCAAATGTTGGCTATCTGGGTTTTCCGAAGACGGTTTGCACGTCCGTCAACCAGGTGGTGTGCCACGGCATTCCCAACCGCAGCGAAATCCTGAAAGATGGCGACATCATCAATATCGACGTCGCGATCATCAAGGACGGCTATTTCGGCGACACCAGCCGCATGTATTGCGTCGGCCAGCCGAGCACGGTGGCGCGCCAACTGATCGACACGACCTATGAAGCGATGCTGGCCGGCATCCGCGAGGTCAAGCCAGGCGCCACGCTCGGCGACGTCGGCTACGCGATCCAGAAGATCGCGCAGCGCGACGGTTTCTCGATCGTGCGCGACTATTGTGGGCATGGCATCGGCAAGGTTTATCACGAAGACCCGCAAGTGTTGCACTACGGTCAGCCGGGGCAGGGCGTGCGTCTGAAGCCGGGCATGGTCTTCACGATCGAACCGATGATCAACGCGGGCCGCGCCGGCACCGCGGTGCAGCGTGACGGCTGGACCGTGGTCACCAAAGACCGTTCGCTGTCGGCGCAATGGGAGCATATGATCGCCGTGACCGAAGAGGGCTACGAGCTGCTGACGCCGTGGCCGGACGGCACTGGCAATTACGAAGCGCCTTGAACGCAGTGGTCAGCGCGCCTGACGAACCGGCTATCAAGACGGTGGGCGTGCGAATTGCTGCGCAGCGAGCGCGCGGCGCCTGCACCAGGAACCGCCGCTGCAGTCCGATCCAGCAAATAAGGATTTGACTCTCGCGCCGGTTCGGTTAAAGCTATGCCTTAGGGTTTCAAGGGGTTTTCGTCTGCATGAGTCCGTCATTGACCGTTCGCCGTATCGCCGCTGATCAGGGCGCTGTTTTCCGCGAACTCCGTACTGCGTCGCTGCGGGAGGCGCCCTATGCCTTCGGCGAGACGCTAGAGGACGCGTTGTCGGCGGATGCCGCCACCTTCGACGCCACCGCTGCCGAACACGCTGTTTCGTTCATCTTCACCAGTTTCATCCTCTATACCGAGGGCCATCCGGCAGGACTAGTCGAGGCCTATTTCGACGACACCGCGGCGCGGCGCGCGTTCGTCTGCGAGTTGTGGGTGGCGCCGGCCGTGCGTCATCTGCGAGGCGGCGAGTTGCTGGTCGACACCGCCAGCGCCTGGCTCGCGGGCGAAGGCGCCATGGAAATCTACGCGTGGGTCGCCGACGCCAATCGCAATGCGATGCGCTTTTACGAGGCGCTCGGCTTCGGTCCCACCGGCGAGCATCGGCGCGTCGTGCGTGCGCCCGAGCAGGCCGAAAGCCTGCTGGTGCGGCACGTGCCGACCACGTCGCAGGTATTTCAGCAGTGATCCCGCGAGCGGCGCGTCAGCCTGCCGCTCACATCCCATCCGCGTCGCTACAGCGTTCATGGCCGAATGACCGGCCAGAACGCGGCCTGAATGGCCGAGGCGTGGCCACGTCATGGGTGTTCAGGCCGCCGTGGTGCGTTCTGTCGGCAAAAAAACTCGCTCCCCGCCTGGACGCCTGTAAAATACGCAAAATTTTTTGCCGAACGCTATGTCGCCCAAGAAATCGCCCTTTTTCGAACTCCGCAGCGGCTCTGTCGACACGCTCCTGTTTGTGGTCAAGACAACCGACCTCGACGCAATGCGTGCCGAACTGACCCGGCGCTTCGAGGCGACCCCCGAATTTTTCGCTAACGACGTCGTCGCGATCGACGTGCGCCGGCTCGCCGAGAACGAACGCGTGCCGCTCGCCGACATCGCGCAACTGCTCGACAGCGTGCGCATGCGCCCGGTCGGCGTGGTGGCCAATGCGCAGCAGACGTGGGCGGCGGAATCCGCGCTGCCGTTGCTCGAAGCGCGCGACCGTCGCGGCGCATCTGCTAAATCCGCTGACGAGGAAGCCGCCAATGCTGCCGCTACGGCGCCGGCAACCACCGCAGCGACGGCGACGCCGCCGGCCGATCTGTTTTCGGCAGCAGACGGCACGCCGGCCACGGCCGCCGCGGTCGAACCTGCGCCGGCCGCCGAGCCCGTGCGTCTCGCCACCTCGTCGCAGACCATGGTGGTCGACAAGCCGTTGCGCTCGGGCCAGCGCATCTACGCAAAGGGCGATCTGGTCGTGCTCGGTCTGGTGAGCTACGGCGCGGAAGTGATCGCGGAAGGCAACATCCATATTTACGCGCCGCTGCGCGGCCGGGCGTTGGCCGGCGTGCAGGGCAATCACGACGCGCGCATTTTCTGTACGTGTCTCGAGCCGGAACTCATCTCGATCGCGGGCATCTATCGGACGACCGAGAACCCGCTGCCGGCCGACGTGCTCGGCAAGCCGGTGCAGATCTGGCTCGAAGAAGAAAAGCTGATGATCGAACCGTTGCGGCTCACCTGATCGACGTGAAGCGCGCGCTGCCCTGCACGTACACGGCGCGCGGCGTTCCACGGCAAATATGGCCGCACATAATTGACGAATTTGACGAACACAGGGTAAGGGTAATGGCAAAAATCATTGTGGTGACTTCGGGCAAGGGTGGCGTGGGCAAGACGACCACGAGCGCGAGTTTTGCATCGGCCCTCGCATTGCGTGGCAGCAAAACCGCCGTGATCGACTTCGACGTCGGCCTGCGTAACCTCGACCTCATCATGGGTTGCGAGCGCCGTGTGGTGTACGACCTGATCAACGTGATCCAGGGCGAAGCCAACCTGAACCAGGCGCTGATCAAGGACAAGAAGTGCGAGAACCTCTTTATTCTCCCGGCCTCGCAGACCCGTGACAAGGACGCGCTGACGCTGGAAGGCGTCGAGAAGATCATCAACGACCTGATCGCGATGGACTTCGAGTACATCGTCTGCGATTCGCCGGCGGGTATCGAATCGGGCGCGCTGCTCGCCATGCACTTCGCCGACGAAGCGCTGATCGTGACCAATCCGGAAGTCTCCTCGGTGCGCGACTCGGACCGTATCCTCGGCATCCTGTCGTCGAAGACCAAGCGCGCAATCGAAAGCAAGGAGCCGATCAAGGAACACCTGCTGATCACCCGCTACAACCCGAAGCGCGTGAGCGAAGGTGAAATGCTGTCGCTGACCGACATCCAGGAAATTCTGCGCATCGATCTGATCGGCGTGATTCCGGAATCGGAAGCGGTGCTGCATGCGTCGAACCAGGGGCTGCCGGCTGTGCACCTCGACGGTACCGACGTCGCCGAAGCCTATAAAGATGTCGTGTCGCGTTTCCTCGGCGAGCAGAAATCGCTTCGCTTTACCGATTACCAGAAGCCAGGGCTGCTGCAGCGCCTCTTCGGCACCAAGTAAGGGGAGCGCACGTCATGTCGATTCTTTCGTTTTTGCTGGGCGAGAAGAAGAAGTCCGCGTCGGTAGCGAAGGAACGCCTGCAGTTGATCATCGCGCATGAGCGCGCCGGCGGCCATGCGCCTGCCGATTACCTGCCTGCGTTGCAACGCGAACTGGTGGCCGTGATTTCAAAGTACGTGAAAATCTCCAATGACGATATTCGTGTGAGCCTGGAACGCCAGGACGATCTCGAAGTGCTCGAGGTCAAGATCGAAATACCGCAGGCGGGTTCCGCGTAACGTGCTGCGCGCTCTGTTTCGTCCCGTCGATGTGACGTGACGAGGTGGGGCGCGTAAGCGCTGCTGTTGCTGTTGTGATGCGTTCTTTGTATCCGTTGTGTCCTCCCGCCGTTTCCCTCGCAGTCGTCCCCGCTACTTCTGTGTTCATGTGCACCCGCACAGGCCTTCGCACGCCTGCATTTCGCGCGGCGAAATAGTCCGTTGCACTTCAGCATGCGCCGTTACACGCCCACAGTCAGCGCCTTCGTCCCCTCGTGCATTAAACGGATAACGCCGCATCCGGTGTCCATCCAAAGAGGGAAAACATGAACAAGACCTTTCGCTTGCTGATCGCCAACGCTGTTCTGATCGCTGCCGGTGCATCCGCTGTGGCCTCCGCTTCGGCCGAGGAAGTCGTCGTGATCGCGCCGTCCGCACCGCCGGCCGTGCGTTACGAAGCCGTGCCGGCGCCGCGTGTCGGTTATGTGTGGGATCACGGTCATTGGCGTTGGGACCACGGCCGCTATGTGTGGGACGCGGGCCACTGGCAGGCCGAACGCGTCGGCTACCACTGGGTGCCGGGCCATTGGGTCGAACACGGTCCGAACTACCGCTGGGTCGAAGGCCACTGGGCGTAAGTCCACCGGCTTCAACAGTGTGCGGCACGGCGGAATCGACACCGCTCGTGCCGCTCCCTCCAGTTTGACGACACAGGCGCCGCTCGTGCGTCCGGCGTAGCGCTTGCCTGTGTTTCAGAGGAACACGTGATGAAAAAGAATCTGCTCCTGATCGCCGTACTGGCGGTCATGCTGGCCGGTTGCGTGGTGGTGCCGGCACGGCCGGTTTATATGCGCGCGCCGGCGGTTGTGGTTTACTGACGCGGGGCGCCGTCTTCAGCAGGCGCATCGCCCGTGATCTCATCGACGACCGCCGGTTCGGGCGCGTCGACTTCGGGTACTTCCGGCACCGGCGCGGATGCCGGCTGCGGCAGCGGCGCCATATAGCGCTGTGCCAGCGACTCATACAACGGCGGCGCGAAGAAGCGCGCCACACGGCTCGCAATCAACGCGGTGGCCATCAGCGAAATCACCAGCGCATGACCATCGATCATCTCCATCACGATCACAAACGACGTAATCGGCGACTGCGTGACCGCAGCCAGATAACCGACCATCGCGAGGGCGATCAGCATCGGCAATTGCATCGAATCGAACACCATGTGCAGCAGATTGCCGAAGCCCGCGCCGATCGACAGCGACGGTGCGAAGATGCCGCCCGGAATGCCCGGCAGATACGAGCCGACCATCGAGATCATCTTCAGAAACGGATAGAACACGGACAGGTGCTCGTGTCCGTCGAGCAGTCCGCGAGCTTCCGCATAGCCGCTGCCGAAGGTCGTGCCGCCGGAGATGAGGCCGACCACCGCGATCACGAAACCGCACAGCGCGGCGAACGCGACCGGCCGCTCGCCGTGCAACTGACGCAGCGGCGCCGGAATCCAGCGCGCGGTGTTCAGCAGCAGCCAGCCGAACACGCCGCCCGCAATACCGGTGACGATTGCCGTGAGCACGACGGCCACTGCCAGCAGATCGGGGAAGTGCGCGCCGATCTGGATGGTGCCGAAATAGGTGTAGTTGCCGTTCAGCCCCAGCGCGATCACGCCGGCGATGATGATCGCCGTAATCAGCACGCCGCTGGCGCGGGCCTCGAAGCTGCGCGTGAGTTCCTCGATCGCGAACACGATCCCCGCCAGCGGCGTATTGAACGCCGCGGACAAACCCGCTGCCGCGCCTGCAAGCACCAGTTGCCGTTCGATCTGCGCGTTCGAGCGTGGATACAGCCGCCGCAGATTGAACATCAGCGCCGCGCCGACCTGCACGGTCGGCCCTTCGCGGCCGATCGTGAAGCCACCGAGAATCGCCAGAAACGACACGGCGATCTTGCCGAACAGAATCCGGAACGACAGCAGTCGCACGCCGTATTCGCCGGGCCTGGCATGCAGGGTGGCGATGACTTGCGGAATGCCGCTGCCTTCGGCGCCGCGGAAGAACTTGCGCGTGAGCCAGACGGCGAGCGCCGCGACCGCGGGCGTGACGATCAACGGCGCCCACACGTGCCGCTGCTGCATGGTGCGGAATTCGCCGTAGCCCCAATCGATCAGCCTGGCATACAGCACCGCCACCAGGCCGACCGCGATCGCGCCGAGCCAGAAGATGCCGTATTGACGCCACAAGCGTCTGGCGCGACGCACGATGCCGGAAGAGAGGGGAGGAAGTGCCCGGGACATGGGGATGTGCTGGCGCAAAGGCTGAATTATAAAGCGTGCTCTATCGTTTCAACTGTATGAAAGTATTTTGAAATATAGTAAAAAGGCTATTCGTAAGGCGCGCAGTGTAACGCTCTGTATTAATGAACGTACGGCGCACTGGAGCGTTCGGTGAAGATTATTCCAATCGTCGGCTAAAATGTTTGGATGTTCGAACAATTAATAGGTCCTCAATGAAGCGAGTCCTTATCGTCAAGGTCACTTCGCTCGGCGATATCGTGCAGGCGTTGCCAGTCGCCGCCGACATAAAACGCGCGTTTCCAGGCGTTGAAGTGGACTGGGCGGCCGACGAGGCCTTCGCCGAACTGGTGCATTGGAGCACGAGCGTCGACCGGGTGCTTTGCGCGCCGCTGCGCCGTTTCAAGAAGGCGCGCCGCTGGGGCGATTTCAAGGCGATCGCGGCGTCGATCGCCGAATTGCGCGCCTATCGCTACGACTACATCATCGATATTCACGGCGTGTACAAGAGCGCGATCATCGCCTTTCTGGCGCGTTCGTCGAAGCGTATTGGCTACCAGTCACAGGATCTGGGCGAGCGGGGCGCCGCATTTGCCTATACGGGGCGTTTTGGCCCGCGTCCGCAGCGCTGCGATGCGTGGCATGGCATGCGCATCAGCGCGAGCGAGGCGCTGGGTTACGAGGTCGAAGGCCCGGCCGTCTACAATCTGCGCCTGCCCGAGCCGGCCACCGCGCCGTTCGCGGCTGACAGCGCGCCGGTCGCGGCACTGTTTCACGCCACTTCCAAAGATGACAAGAAGTGGCCGCTGCCTCATTGGGTGGCGGTCGGTCGCGAGTTGGCGCAGCGCGGTTTCCATGTGGTGCTGCCGTGGGGCTCGGAAGGCGAGCGCGCCGAGGCGGAGCAGATTGCGTCGCAGGTGCCGGGCTCGACCGTCCTGCCGAAGCTGAACGTGACCGAAATCGCGCAGATGATCGACGCGTGCGCGCTGGTGGTCGGGACCGATACGGGTTTCGTTCATCTGGCGCATGGATTGCAGAAGCGCACGGTCATGATTTTTGTGGCGACCCCGCCATCGCATTTCGGCATCGAAGCGCCGTTCCGCTCGATTTCGATCGGCGACGGCCACTCAGTGCCGCCGATCGCCGAGGTACTGGAGGCGATCGATTACGTGCACAGCGAACCGCGCGCTGCCGTCGCCATCCAGCACGGATCGGCCGCAGCCTGAGCGCAGCTTCGCAGCGCTTTCGCGCAATCGTTTGGCTAAAAGAAAAGAGGCGCGACGCGCAGGCGCCCAATCAAACGAGCGCTGCCACGGAACGCCTCCGAAAAGCGCCCGCGTCGGGGAACTACGGGCGGAGAGGAATCGCTGCAATGAACAAACTGACTCACGCACTGAGCGGCCACGTCGCGTAGCCGACTCAGTTCTACAGTGACCGCCGGCCGACGGTCGAGTTCAACGGCGCATTCATCAAGACAAGCCGCGCGCGTGCCGGCAGATTCGCGTGCCGCTTATCGGCGTGCCGCGGGCGGCTACTCGTGGCCGCTCCCAGCGTTTGGATCGGCGCCGCGCATTACACGCCTGTTAAATCTGTCGCTTTTCGTTGAGTGCCTAATTGGCTACTTGCGCGCGCTTTCGCGTGGTTACTGGCTCAGCCACGGCGCATGGAAACGCGCACTCGATACCCATAATCAGCGCCGCGATTCGCGCACCCGCCACGGGCAGGGCTTGCGCGGCGCACGCATGTTCAAAGCAGTATAGGCGGTGTTTTTGTCTGATGTGAGTCTGTCGTCGCCATGCTTCCGACGCCGCGGATTTCGGGGTTCGAAGGTGTAACACCTCAGAGATTTTCCCTTACAAATCGCAACGCTCGCGCGAGGCAGGGTCGTGTTCAATCGAGTCATTCGGGGTTTCGGCTCGAATGAATCTGACACGAAGGAGAACAATATGAAACGCTTAATCCTGACCCTGATCGCCGGCACGCTACTCGCAACGGCGCTCGGAGGCTGCATCGTTGCACCGGCGCCTGGCTATTACTACGGCGGCGGTTATTACCATCATGGCGGGTACTACCGGTAACGGCTTGCGGCGCGCGCGAGGCCTGCATGTAGCGCCACGCTGACGGCTGCCTCTTGCCTGCATAGGCACGGGGCAGCCGCTCAGCCGCTTCTTCGGATCAAGTCAGACCGCTTCCGTCTGCCGCGCCCAACCAGATATCGCGGCGCTCGCCCGTTCAGGCCAGCAGCATTTCGAAAGCGATTACCGCAGTGATGGCAGCCGCGTTCGCGGCCAGTGCTTCCACGACAATGCCTTTCCACGTCGCGGGACGAAAGCGCAAAGCCAGCAGCAGTGAACATAGCAATGCCAGCGCGATGATCATCACGATGTCCGCGTTGTGAAGATGAATACTCATCAGAGCCTCCCTGCTTGCCTTTGGGTTATTGGAATCGAGTATAGGCAAGTCAAAAAGACGCGCAAGGCAGGGGATTTACCAGCGCGCCTTTACCCTGATCACATCAGTTGGGCATCGCGGGTTTCGCGCATGCACAGCACGCCGATCAAGCTGACGGCCGCCGCAATCGACACATAAGCGCCCACCCACGGCAGCCCGCCGTGCGCGGCCAGCACCTGCGCGATATACGGCGCGACTGACGCACCGAGAATCCCGCCGAGGTTATACGACACGCCTGCACCGGTATAGCGCACGTTGGTCGGGAACAGTTCCGGCAGCAGCGCGCCCATCGGTGCGAAGGTCACACCCATCAGGAACAGTTCGATCACGAGGAACAGCAGCACCAGCGGCATCTGGCCGCTGCCGAGCAATGGCGCCATCGTGAAGCCCGACAGGATCGCTGCGATGATGCCGACGATCAGCACCGGCTTGCGGCCATAACGATCGCTTGCCCAGGCCGACAGCGGCGTGGCGAGCGCCATGAATACGACCGCGATGCACAGCATGCCGAGGAACGTCGGCCGGGGAATATGCAGGACCGACACGCCGTACGACAGCGAGAACGTCGTGGCGTTGTAGAACAGCGTGTAGCAGACCACCATCGCCAGTGCGCCGAGCAGGGTCGGCAGCCCGTGCTGCGAGAACAGCGTGGCGATCGGCACCTTCACGCGTTCCTTGCGTTCGATGGCCGCCTGGAAGGCCGGCGTCTCGGCGATCTTCAGGCGCACATACAAGCCGAGCACGACCAGCACCGCGCTGACGAGGAACGGCACGCGCCAGCCCCAACTGCGGAATTGCTCGTCGCTCAAAGACAACGCCAAGGCGAAGAACAGACCGTTGGATGCCAGAAAGCCGATCGATGGCCCGAGTTGCGGAAACATTCCGAACCAGCCGCGTTTGCCGGCCGGCGCGTTCTCGGTGGCGAGCAGCGCCGCGCCGCCCCATTCGCCGCCAAGGCCGATACCCTGGCCGAAGCGCAGCACGCACAGCAGGATCGGCGCGAGGCTGCCGATCGAGTCGTAGCCCGGCACGAAACCGATCAGCGTGGTGGACACACCCATCACCAGCAGCGAAGCCACCAGCGTCGATTTACGGCCGATCCGGTCGCCGAAGTGGCCGAACAGGAACGAGCCGATCGGCCGTGCGACGAAGGCGATGCCGAACGTGACGAAAGCCGACAAAGCCTGGGCGGTCGCCGAGCCGTGCGGGAAAAATACCGGTCCGATGACGAGCGCGGCGGCGGTTGCGTAGACGTAGAAATCGTAGAACTCGATCGCGGTGCCGATGAAGCTCGCGAAGATGATCCGCGCGCTGCTGGTCTGCCCGGACGCATTGGGCTGGGCCGCGGAAATCGGCGAAGTGGACATGCAGGGTCTCCTTATGTCGTGATGCTGTTGGACGCCGTGTTTCGATGGGCGGACGGCGCGTGGTTGGTCGGCATCTTTGTTTAAGTTCATGTGCTTCGGCGCGTCTCGCTGGCGATTGAAGCCTTCTTCAACGCCGGCGATGAAGCGACAGCTTACAACGGCGGACGTCAGCCGTCAGCGCTCGCGCGCGAAAGCGGACATACCAGGGGAGCAACCAGGTGGGGTGCGTGAGGCGAGCGTTCAGTCGATGGCCTGCGCTTGCGGCGAGGCGAACTCGCGCAACTGGAATTTGCCGTTGTCGTTGAACAGCCAGTCTTCGAACAGTTCGAGCTGGCCACGGCCGTTCAGCAATTTACCGGGCGGTTGCGGCAGCGGCGAGGCGCGCCGCAAGGAGGCGAGCGCGGTGCTTTCGGCTTCGTCGTCGCCATTGGTGCGATACACCGACGACGCCAGGACCTGACCATCGCGATCCACCGTGAACGACACCACGACCAACGAGCGCAGCATCGCTTGCGGCGTGCCGTGTAACACGTAGGAAGGGCTGCGTTCGACGATGCGTTGCGCGACCGCGCTGCGGTACTGGTCGAGCGTCGCACTATTGACGGCGGCCACCGGCGTGATGACAAGCGGGCGACCAGGTGGCGTGATCGTGCAGCCTGCCGAGGCTGCGAGCGCGGCCAAAACCGAAGCCGCCGTGAGCGCCGAAGTTGCGCTATGCGCATGCGACAGGGAAGCGCTAACGCGTGAAGCGAAGCGTCCAGTCAGGCGGCGAAGGTGACGTGTGCGGGTGGACATCGTCGAGGAAAGCACTGTGACAGGATCTAACTTGATGGTAGTCAAAAAAAGCCAGGATGCAATGGTCGTTCACCCTGTATGCCGATCCCGAGCCATGTGATTCGACTTGCTTGCACGCCGCGCATGGCGTCCTTTCCATTGCCTTTCTGCTGCGTGCATGAATGCATTCAGTCTGATGCGATCTGCCTGACACGAACCGTGTTTAGACAAAGTTTGCCACGCCGATTCGCATACAACAGGACTTCTAAGAGTTTTCCTATGGTGTCGACAGCCTCACGTCAATAGCGTGGGCCGGACCATCGGGCGAAGCGCCGCAACGCGATCATGAGTCGCGTGCGACCGGCGCTGCGCGAGCCGATCGGTCCTGTCCATCCCGACAACGAGGTATCGTTTGGAACACTCTTCCTTTGCGTTGACGCGCACGCAATCCCGCACGTTGGCGCACGCCGCCGCCGGTCCCAATCTCTGCGCCGTTTACCGGATCGACGGCCGTCCGGACGTCGAGCGTCTGTCCTCGGCCGTGGCGCAACTGGTGGCCCATTGCCGGCCGCTTGCCTACCGGCTCGTCGAAGCCGAACAGGGCATGCGCTGGGTCATCCGCCGCGATGTGCGCGCGGAACTGAACGTCATCGATCTCGACAGGCGCGACGCGCGCGAGGAAGCCGCCGTGCTGTCGTTGATCGACGGCCTATGCGCGCGTGCCTTCCGCATGGACGCCGGACTGCCGTGGGCGTTCACGCTGTTACGCGCCGGCGCGCACAGCTATCTTGTGTTCGCCTGCCATCCCGCCTTGCTCGACCGTTTTTCGCTGACGCCGTTGTTCAACGCGCTTTCCCGGGCCTATCGCGGCGAGGCGCCGGGCGCGCCGCTCGGCATCGATCAGCAAGGCCTGCTCGACGCCGAGCGCGAACTCCTTGCGAGCGACCGTTTGCAGACCGACCTCGATTTCTGGATCGGCCAGGTGGGTGACGCCTCGTTCGAATGGCATGCGCCGCGCCGGCAGAACGCGCTCGCCGACAGCAGTTTTACGGTGCGCCTCGACGCGCAAACAGGCGCTGCATTGCGCAATGAAGCAAAAACGCTCGGCGTCGCGCCCGATCTGCTGATCAAACTGTGTGTTCACGTGCTGCTGCGCCGCATGACCGGCAGCCGCGCGGTGCTCACCGTGCATCACCAGCGCGGCCGCTGCCAGCGCGACGAGACGATCGGTTTCGACGAACGGCGGCGCTTCCTGAAAACCGACTTTGACAACACGATGACACTGCGGCAGTTTCTACGGCACGCGGCGGCGCGCGCCGGGATGGCCGATTTTCACGCCGAACTCCCGGCTTTCGAAGTGCTGCACGACATCGAGCGGCGCGAGCCAGGTTTTGTGCGCGCGACCAATGTGGTGTGCGAGACCGACAGCCTGCCCTACGACGCGCTCACGCTCGGCACGCTGCCGGTGGCGTTGCTCGCACCGTACTCGCGCCGTTTCTCGCACGAGGACGTCGGCATCTATCTTGATGTGCGCGAGGAGATCGCGTTGCACGTGCATAGCCGCCATCCCCAGGAACTCGACGGCCTGCGTCTCGCGTTCGAGCATTTGACGGCGCTGCTCGGGCGCCTCGGCGAAAGTCTCGAGCAGAAACTCGATGCGCTCGATCTTTATACGCCGGCGTTGCGGCAGCAGTGCGCGGCGTGGTCCGATGGCGGCCCGCTCGCGGCCCCCGCGCGCGACGTGCTCGATCTGTTTGCGCAGACAGCGCTCGAGCACGCCGAGCATCCGGCGGTCAGCGGCCCGGACGCCGCTTTCACGTACGCGCAACTGGCGCTTGCCGCACAGCGTGTGGGCGCAGCCCTTGCCTCGCTCGGGCCGGACGCATCGGATGGGCGGGACGCGTTGATCGGCATTTGCGTCTCGCGCGGTGCACGCATCGTTCCGGCGATGCTCGGCGTGCTCGCCAGTGGCGCGGGCTATTTGCCCCTCGATCCGCAGATGCCAGACGAGCGCTTGCGCTACATCGTCAAGGATGCGCAACTGCGAGCCGTGATTGTCGACGCCGCGACGCACGAGCGCTTGAGCGGGCTGGCCGATTGCGCGCTGTACCGGATCGAGGATCTACTGGAATGCCCGGCGGCCGGGGCGACCACTCCCCAACGTGCGTCAGCCGATCTGCAGCGCACCGCTTACGTGATCTACACCTCAGGCACGACGGGCAAACCCAAGGGTGTCGTCATCGAGCGCGGCATGCTGGCGCACCTGATCGCTTCGCTGACGGGCAGGTATCGGCGTGATGCAGGCACGCGCTGGCTACAGTTCGCGTCCGTCAATTTCGACGCCAGCGTGTTGGAGATCTTCAATCCGGTGACGCACGGCGGCCACCTGATTGTCGTGCCCGAAGCGGTGCGCACCGACGCCGATGCGTTGTCCGCCTTCCTCGGCGCCGAACGCATCACGCATGCGTTCCTGCCGCCAGCGATTCTCAAGCTGCTGCCGCGGCGCGCGCTGCCGCATCTGGACACGGTGTTATGCGGCGGCGAAGCGAGCGACGACGAGACGATCCGCTTCTGGTCCGGCGTGCTGCGCCTGTCGAACATCTACGGGCCGACCGAGACCACCGTGATGGCGACCGAAAACACCTTCGACGGCGACAAGCCGGCCAATCAACTCGGGCATCCACTTCCCGGCTATCAGATTCATCTACTCGATGAGGAAGGCGCAGCGGTGCCGCTTGGGGGGATCGGCGAGATCTGCATCGGCGGTGCGGCCGTTTCGCGCGGCTATCTGCTGCGGCCCGAACTGACCGGGCAGAAGTTCCGGGCGAATCCGTTCGGCCCGGGCCGTCTCTACCGTTCCGGCGACCTCGGCCGTTTCCAGCCGGATGGCGCGATCGAGTTCCTCGGTCGGAGCGATTTTCAGGTGAAGATTCGCGGCTACCGGATCGAGCTCGGTGAGATCGAGGCCAGCATCGTCGAGCAGCCAGAGGTGCGCAGCGCCTATGTCGGCACGTGCGAGCGGCAGGGCGGCACGGCGCTGGTGGCCTGGTACGTGGGTGCCGCGCTTGAGCCGGCGGTGCTGCGGGCGCGTCTCGCGCAACGTCTCGCGCATTACATGGTGCCGGCGTTCCTGCTGCCGATCGAAGCGCTGCCCCTGACGCTGAACGGCAAGATCGACCGCAGCAATTGCCGGCGCTGCAAGCCGGTTCGGCTGACCCTGCAAGCCGCGCTTTCGACACCTTCGAGCTGGCGGTGCAAGCGATCTGGTCGGAGGTGCTGGGCGTGCCGCTCGAGAGCGTCGGCGAACACAGCCACTTCTTCCAGTTGGGTGGCCACTCGCTACTCGCCACGCTCGTGTGCAATCGCATCAACGCGAGCTTGTCCGCGCCGGTCAAGCTGAAGACGCTGTTCGAGCATCCGCAGTTCGACGCGTTTTGCGCAAGGGCGCGGCAGAGCGTCGAGCCAGGCGCCGCGCTGCCGCCGCTCGTTGCGCAATCAGGCGCACCCATGCCCGCGCCAGTGGCAAGCCGGCTCGTGCGGATGATGCACAGCCGCGCGCTCGGCAAGCCTGACGATAACGCGTACAACATTGTGATGCGGGTGGACTTCGGCGGGGCCGCGAATCCGTTGCGATTGCACGAGGCGCTTGTTGCCGTGCTCGCGCACAACCCGATCTTCAACGCGAGCTTCGCGGAACGCGGCGGACAATTGCTGATATTGCCGGGCACCGCCACCCTGCCGACGGATTTGTGTATTCCGCTAGAAAGCTGCGATGCCGATGCCATCGACGCGCGTGCCGAAGCCCTGCGCGCGCTGCGTTTGCCGCTCGACCGCGCGCCGTTGTGGCACGCGCAACTGCTGTTGTCGCCGCAAGAGCACCGCACCACCTTGCTGTTCTGCATTCATCACGCGATTTTCGACGGCTGGTCGTTCAAGCTGTTGCTGGATGAACTGACGTCGCGCTACGAAGGTAAGCCGGTTTCCGGCGAGCGGCTTTCGTGGTTCGACTACGGCCATTGGGCGCCGCAACTGGCGTCGTCGCCGCGCTTTGCCGCCGCGCGCGACTACTGGATGCGCAAGCTCGACGCCGTGGCCTTGCGCACCGAACTGTCGTTCGACGCAGTGCAGCGCGAGCCCAACGCGAACCGCTCTTTGGCCTTGCATGTGCGGTCCGCCCAGATGCGGCGCCTGAAGCAGATTGCCGAGGCGCACGACATGACTTTGCCGCCCGTGCTGTTCGCGCTGTACCTCGTATGGCTGTGGCGCGTGAGCGGCCAGCAGCAACTGGCCTGCGCCTATCCGTATGCGGGCCGCGATGTCCCGGGCAGTGAGGGAATCTATGGGATGTTCGTCTCGATGGCGGTGCTGGTGCAGCGCATCGACACGCGGCAAGGCTTCGGCGAACTGGCGCGCGCGGTGCAACGCCAGATGCTCGAAGACCGCGATCATCTGCTCGCTACGCCTTACGACACCGATAACGGCCAGCTCGGCGCACTGAACACGATTTTCAGTTTGCAGAACGGCATTGAGCTGAACGGCCGCATCGGCGAGGCGGCGTATCACGCTGAGGAATGTCCTCCGTTGACGTCGAAAGCGGACCTGTCGGCGATTTTCTATTTGCGGCCCGATGGCGGTCTGGACGGGCGCTTCGAATACGACAGCTCGGTGCTGCACGCGGCCTCGGTCGAGCGGATGGCCGAGGTGTTCATGACGCTGTGCGACGCCGCGGCTCACCAGCCGGATGCGCCGGTCGGCGAGCTCGCCTGGCTGAGCGACGCGCACCATGCGCAATGTCTGAGCTTCGCTTGCGGCGAGCCGCTACCGGATGCACCGCAATCGATCCCTGCGCGTTTCGCCGAGGTGGCAGCGGCGCACGCGTCGCGCGTTGCCGTGCGCTGCGGCGAGCAGCAGCTCAGCTATCGCGAACTCGACGCGCTCAGCGATGCCATTGCCCGTGGCTTGTCAGCCTGCGTGCCGCCCGGCGCGCGCATCGGTTTGAGCATGCAGAAGAGCGTCCTGCTGGTGGCGACGGTGCTGGGTGTGCTCAAAGCGGGGTGCGCGTATGTGCCGCTCGACCCAGCTTATCCCGCCGAGCGCTTGCGCTATTTCGTCGAAAACTGTTCGGTCGATACGGTGCTGGCCGATGAGCCGAGCCGCTGCGCGCTGGAGGCCGCAGGTCTCGGTGAATTGCGCAAGCTTGACCCGGCGATGCTGGCAAAGGGGACGGTGGACACCGAGACGGAAACGGAGGTTCAGGCGGAGACTGACGCGCAGAAGGTGGCCGGGAAGCAGGCCGAAAAGCAGGAGGAGAAGCGGGCGGAGAAGCAGTCCGAAGAGCAGTCAGGGCACATGCACCGGCCGCACGCTGTCGCCCCCGAGGCGCTTGCTTATGTGATCCATACGTCGGGCTCGACCGGCAAGCCGAAGGGGGTGCTGGTCGAACACCACAGCGTGGTTCGAATGGTGGCCGGCGCGAGCCGCGCGCTCGGCTACGCGCCGGGCAGCGTCAGCACCCTGGCGGCGTCCACCAATTTCGACGCGAGCGTGCTCGATCTGTTCCTCGCGCTGCTGCACGGCGGCACGCTCATCGTGCTGCCGGAGGAGGCGCGCCGCAATCCGCTGTTGCTGCACAGGTTATTGAAGATGGAGCGCGTCACGCACGCATCGCTTGCACCGGTCGTAGTGCAGAGCTTGCCGCGCGAGCCGCTGCCCGATCTGCAACTGCTCGGCTTCGGCGGCGATACGCTGGACGAACCGAGCGCCGCCTGGTGGAGCGAACACACGCAACTTTTCAGCCTGTACGGTCCGACCGAAATCACGGTGATGGCCTCGTGCGGGCAAGTGCTGCCGGGCGGGCCGAGCCGCATCATCGGCAAGCCGCTGCCGGGTTACCGGCTCTATCTGCTGAATGCCCAGCGGCAATTGACGCCGCCCGGCACGGTCGGGGAAATCTACATCGGCGCTTGACAACTCACTGCTCATAGAAGTCGGCCATGACGATGGAGCGCTTCGTGGTCGATCCGTTTCGCGATGCACCGTACGCGCTGATGTATCGCACCGGCGACCTCGGCCGCTTTCTTGCCGACGGCACGATCGAATACTTCGGCCGCAACGACGCGCAGATCAAGCTGCGCGGTTTTCGCATCGAACTCGGCGAGATCGAGAATTGCATCGCGGCCGCGCCGGGTGTCGCGCATGCTGCCTGCCGGGTGTGGGGCGAGGGCGAGGCGCGCTATCTGGCTGCGTACTACGTGGCCGCGCCGGGCGAAGGAGGCGGCGCGCTCGATGAAGACACGCTGCGCCGTCATGTGGCGCTGGCGCTGCCCGACTACATGGTGCCAGCGTGTTTTATCCGGCTGGACGCCCTGCCGGCATCGCCGAACGGCAAACACGATCGCAAGGCCCTGCCGGCGCCGTCACGCGCCGGCGGTACGCCGCCGCGCCAAGGCGTCGAGCAACGCATCGCCGAAATCTGGCAGACGCTGCTGCGCGTCTCCGGTATTGGCCGCGACGATAGTTTCTTCCGGTTCGGCGGCAATTCGATTCTGGCCGTGCGGATGCAGGCGCAATTGCGCGATGCGCTCGGCATCCAGTTTCAGATGGCGGCGTTTTACCGTTCGCCGACCATCGCGACGCTCGCGGACGGCGGTCACGAGGACATGATCGAACGCGCCATTGCCGACGCATCGCAGCCGTTCGTTGTCGAGCAGGCCGCGCCCGCTTTTTCTGACGCCGTCGAAGCAGCGCCGATTCGCACAATGCTGCTGACCGGCGCGAGTGGCTTTCTCGGCATTTACCTGCTGCACGCGTTATGCGGGAGGCTCGACAAGGTGATCTGCCTGCAACGCTGTGCGAGCGCTGCCGCAGGGCGCGCCGTCTTGCAGGACAAGGCGCGCGAGGCGGGTCTGGCAATCGACTTCAGCCGCGTCGACGTGATCCCCGCCGATCTTGCCGTGCCGCAGCTTGGGCTCGACACACCACGCTGGCGGCAACTCGCCGCGGAGGTCGACGCGATCCTGCATTGCGGCGCGTTCGTGCATCACCTGCATAGCTATGAGGCGATGAAGGGGGCGAATGTCGGCGGCACCGAGGCATTGCTGCGGCTCGCGCTGACGCAGCGGCAAAAACCGTTCTGCTTCGTCTCGACACTGTCGGTCGGCGAGATGCTGGCGGGCGCCCGGCGCATCGACGAGCGCGTGAATGACGCTCGTCCAATGCTGGACAACGGCTATCTGTTGACAAAGTGGGTGGGCGAGCAGCGGGTCACGGAGTGTGCGCGCCGCTTCGGTTTGCCGGCGGTGATCGTGCGGCCGGGCAATATCACCGGCCACAGCCGTACCGGCTTCAGCAACTTCGCGCACAACCATTTCTGGCTGTTCAACAAGGGCTGCCTGCAGTTGGGCGCTTATCCGGAAACGGCCCAGGAAGTGGAGATGATGCCGGTCGATCTGCTTGCCGGCGCGGTGACGGCGGTGGCACTGCATCCGCGTGCCGGCTTACGGGTGGCGAACCTGAACAATCCGCTCGTGCTCAGCCAGCGGCAGTGGTTCGCGGCGCTGGCCGGTTGCGGTTTGCGTGCCGAGCCGCAGCCGGCGGCTGACTGGCAACGGCGGCTGGCGGATCTCGACGCGTCGAATGGTCTGGCGCTGATTCGCGACTTTTATACGGGCGATCTGTCCGCTGCGCCCCTGCCGGTCGAACAGATCGGAACGTTGACGGAGCTGGCGCGGCACGGCGTGGATCTAACGGTCGACTACGGTGCGCTGATCCGGCTCTACGTCGGGTATCTGCGCGAGGCGGGTTTTCTTGACCCGTTGCCGCAGACGGTAGTGCCCTAAAGCGCTCTGGGGGGCGCAAGCGAGCGGCGGTGCAGCGCCGGTTCAGCTTGCGCACCGAACCATTGCGCGCTTTGTAATAGGCCGAAATATGACCGGATTTGCCTGCGGCCAAAACACGCCTACACTTCGATGGCCTCTTTCGAGAGGCATCGGTGGAAGTCTTTCATTTGGCCCGCTTCGCGCAGGCTTTCTTTTGTGCGCGACGCGCCCGTGCGCGCCAGGCCTTACCTTACTTCAACGCTTCCCGTGCCGCCTTGACCGCCGCGAGCACCTGCTCGGGCGCCGTGCCGCCCGGATGGTTGCGGCTCGCCACCGAACCTTCGAGCGTCAGATACGAGAACACGTCTTCGCCGATCAGATGCGCGACGTTCGGCAGTTCCTTACGCATTTCTTCCAGCGTCAGGTCGGCCAGGTCGCAGCCGCGATCGGCACACACGCGAACCGCCAGCGCCACCGCTTCGTGCGCGTCGCGGAACGGCAGGCCGCGCTTGACCAGGTAGTCGGCGAGGTCGGTTGCCGTGGAGAAACCTTGCAACGCGGCGTCGCGCATGGCTTGCGGCTTCACCGAGATGCCCGCGACCATTTCAGCGAAAATGCGCAGCGTGTCCGCGACCGTATCGACGGTGTCGAACAGCGGCTCCTTGTCTTCCTGATTGTCCTTGTTGTACGCGAGCGGCTGGCCTTTCATCAAGGTCAGCAGCGCGATCAGATGGCCATTCACGCGGCCCGTCTTGCCACGCGCGAGTTCGGGCACGTCCGGATTCTTCTTCTGCGGCATGATCGACGAACCGGTGCAGAAACGGTCGGCCAGATCGATGAAGCCGACGCGCGGGCTCATCCACAGCACGAGTTCTTCGGAGAAGCGCGACACGTGCGTCATGATCAGTGCCGACGCTGCCGTGAATTCGATCGCGAAGTCACGATCGGACACCGCGTCCAGCGAGTTCGCGCAGATGCCGTCGAAGCCGAGCGTTTTCGCCACGGCATGACGGTCGATCGGATAGCTGGTGCCGGCCAGAGCGGCTGCACCCAGCGGCAGGCGATTCACGCGCTTGCGGCAATCGACCATGCGTTCGGCGTCGCGCGAAAACATTTCGACGTAGGCGAGCAGGTGATGGCCGAACGTGACCGGCTGCGCGACTTGCAGGTGCGTGAAGCCCGGCATGATGGTCGAGGCATTCTTCTCCGCCATCTCGAGCAGGGCCGTGCGCAATTCCGTCAGCAGGCCGCCGATGCGGTCGATTTCGCCGCGCAGCCACAAACGGATATCCGTTGCCACCTGGTCGTTGCGCGAGCGGCCCGTGTGCAGGCGCTTGCCGGCGTCGCCGATCAGCGCGGTCAGGCGTGCTTCGATGTTCAGGTGGACGTCTTCCAGATCGAGTTGCCACTCGAACTCGCCTCGCTCGATTTCACCCTTGATCTGCGCCATGCCGCGTTGGATTGCGGCGAGGTCGTCGGCGGCGATGATCTTCTGCGCGGCCAGCATCGAGGCGTGCGCGAGCGACCCTTCAATATCGACGAGCGCCAGACGCTTGTCGAAGAAAACCGACGACGTGTAGCGTTTGACGAGCTCCGACATCGGCTCCGAGAAGCGAGCCGACCAGGCTTCGCCTTTTTTGTGCAGTTGGGACGTCATGGTGTTGGGCAGTTGAACGAACGGTGAAGAGGCAGACGGCGTTTGCGTACGGTACAGGCGCCATCGAAACGGGCGAAAGACTGGGATTTTAACACTGGGCTATTCCCGCACCAGCACCACCAGCTTCAGATCCTCGCGATGCGCGGGCTTGAAGGTGATCTGGTCGTAGACGATGCGGCCGTCGCGCGGATGGTTGAATTCGCGCCGGCCGCCTTCGCGGCCGCCGACGTCCTGCGAGGCCCAGAAGCGGGCGAACGCGTCGCTGGCGGCGGTGAGGGAGTCGATCAGCCCTCGGGTGGGCGCGTCGTTCAGATGGCGGATCGAGTCGGCGCGGAATTCGGCGGCGAGGCGCCGTGCGCGCGTTTCCCAGTCGACGATCAACTCGCGTGCGGCCGGTTCGGTGAAGGTGTAGCGCAGCAGATTGCGGTCGTGCGTGCCGTCCAGCCAGCCGACGAACAGATCGGCGGCGCGTTCGTTCCAGGCGAGCGCGTTCCACTGCCGGTCGAGCACGTAGGCCGGTGCGTTCACGAGTTGCACCGCTTCCAGCAGGGTGGCGGGCGCGTCGGCGGCGGCCGGATCAGGCTCGGCCGGGTCGCGCTGCGCAGCCAGTTCGAACAAATACGCCCGCTCCGCGCGCGACAGTTGCAGCGCGACCGCAATCCGCGCCAGCGCATCGGCGGAAGCGGAGACGGGACGGCCCTGTTCGATCCACGTGTACCAGGTCGGGCTAACGCCGCACAACTGCGCGACTTCCTCACGCCGCAAGCCGGGTGTCCGGCGGCGCGGACCGGGTGGCAGACCGAGCGCTTGCGGCGAGAGCCGTTCGCGATGCGCACGGATGAAATCGCCAAGTGCTCGGGCGGGCGTGGCTTCGAGCGGCGGCGGATTGTCGGCGGAGGACGGCGTGGTCATTCTGGTTGGGCGGCACTTGGCGGGGTGGTGTTATTGATACCAGAATAATTGCTCAACTTGTACTGGTACACGGCGGGCTCTATTGTAGCGGCTGGAACGACGCAGCGCCGTCCAGAAAGACCCGGGCTCAAGCCCGGCGCAACCCCACGTACATAACCGGAGCCTCCCATGAAGCATCACGATCAGGTCGCCGACGCCTTCGGCTCAACCGCCGCCGCGTATTTGACGAGTCAGACGCATGCCACCGGCGCCGATCTGCAGACGCTGGCCGAATCGATCGCCGCGACGCCGGATGCGAAGGTGCTCGACATGGGCTGCGGAGCAGGTCACGCGAGTTTCGCGGTAGCGCCGCACGCAAAAGAAGTGGTCGCCTACGACATCGCGCCGCAAATGCTGGCGACCGTCGACGGCGCGGCCAAAGACCGCGGCCTGACCAACATCCGCACGCAACAGGGGGCGGCCGAAGCGCTGCCGTTCGAAGCCGATTCGTTCGACTGGGTCATCAGCCGGATGAGCGCGCATCACTGGCACGACGTGCCGCTTGCATTGGCCGAGGTGCGGCGCGTGTTGAAGCCGGGCGGCAAGGTGCTGTTCATCGACATCGCCGGCGCCGAGCATCCGCTGCTCGATACGCATATTCAGGCGGTGGAATTGCTGCGCGACGGCTCGCATATCCGCGACTACCGCGCGGACGAATGGATTGCATTGTTCGAAGCGGCCGGTTTCAAGGCATCGATTCGCGAGTGTTGGCGCATTGAGATTGAGTTCAGTTCGTGGGTGGCGCGCATGCGCACGCCGGAGCCGCGCGTGGCGGCGATTCGCTCGCTGTGGAGCAACTCGCCCGATGAGGTGCGTCAGTATTTCGATGTACAGGACGACGGTTCATTCAAGCTCGACGCGCTGATGATCGAGGCGCAGTAGGCTGACATGGAAGCGGAACGGCCGCCGCCGCGGCCCGGCGACGCGCACGGCTTAACGCAGCGACGGACCTAATAACGAGATGTGCGCCGTGATAACCTCCGGATCACTTATTAATTCAGAGGTGTCCGGATGCAACGTTGGTTACTTTTTGTGGCGGCCGCCGCGCTGTCTGCCGGCGCGTCGGCCCAATCGGATCGGGACTACTATCGCGAACAGGGCACCACCTTGCCGCGCGCACTGTCGTCCAGTCCGGTCACGCCGCAGTCATCCAGTTCGACGAACAGCATCACGGCGCCCGGTTCCAATGTGAATATGTCGCCTCAAGCACGCCGCGACCTTGACACACGCCTGCAGTCCGAGCTTGCCGAGCGTGAAAATCACAAGCAGGTGTGGCGCGAGCCTCCGCTCAAATTCAACATTCCAGCCTCAGAAATGCCAAAGCCGAACACGGCGAAATAATCCGTGTTCGGCTTTGGCGGAGCGGTGGCTGAATCAGCCGCCATTCAAACCGTCCTCGATCAGCCCGTATTACGCAACCCCGCCGCAATCCCGTTGATACTCAAATGAATCCCGCGCCGCACGCGCGCGTTGGTATCGCCCGCGCGGTGACGCTTGAGCAACTCGACCTGCAAGTGATTCAAAGGATCGAGATACGGAAAGCGGTTCTTGATCGAACGCGCAAGCAACGGATTTTCCGCAAGCCGTTCGCTCTTGCCGGTGATCTCCGACAACACCTTCGACGTCCGCTCCCATTCCGCGACGATGCGCTCGAACACATGCTTGCGCAGCTTCTTGTCCGACACGAGCTGTGCGTAGCGCGAGGCCACCGCGAGGTCGGTCTTTGCCAGCACCATGTCCATGTTGGAGAGCAGGTTCGCGAAGAATGGCCAAGTCTTGTGCATTTTCTTGAGCAGCGCAAGACGGCGGGTGCGCTCGGCGTCGCTCGGCGCGCTGTCCAGATGCGCGGCCACCGCGCTGCCGAAACCGTACCAGCCGGTCAGCAGCAGACGGCATTGGCCCCATGAGAAGCCCCAAGGAATCGCACGCAGATCTTCGATCTTGCGTTGCTTCGGGTCCTGCAATTTGCGCGAAGCCGGACGGCTGCCGATATTCAGTTCAGCGATCTCGGAGATCGGCGTCGACTCGAAGAAATACTCCTTGAAGCCCGGCGTTTCGTAGACCAGCGCGCGATACGACGCCATCGCCGCGTCGGATAATTGCTGCATCGTCTCTTCGAAGGCGGGCAATTGCGCGGGCGCAATGCCGTGCGGCAACAACGACGCTTCGAGCGTTGCGGCCACCACCGTTTCCAGGTTGCGTCGGCCGATTTCCGGATTGCCGAACTTGCTGGCGATCACTTCGCCTTGCTCGGTCAAGCGGATCTGGCCGTCGACGGTGCCCGGCGGCTGCGACAGAATCGCCTGATACGTCGGACCACCGCCGCGGCCTACCGTGCCTCCGCGTCCATGGAACAGGCGCAGCGTCACGCCGCGTTCATTGAACAGCGACACGAGCGCCAGCTCGGCGCGGTACAGCTCCCAGTTCGACGTCAGGAAGCCGCCGTCCTTGTTGCTGTCCGAATAGCCGAGCATCACTTCCTGCTCGTTACCCTGATGTTCGATCAGTGCACCCACGCCCGGCAGCGCGATCAGATCGCGCATGATATGTGGCGCGTTGCGCAAGTCGGGGATCGTCTCGAACAGCGGGATCACCATCAGCCCTGCTTGCGCGGGATCGTGCGCGTCGCCGAGGCGGCCGTGCAGCAGGCCGGTTTCCTTCTGCAGCAACATCACTTCGACCAGATCGCTGACGGTTTCCGTGTGCGAAATGATGTAGTTGCGCACCGCGCGCGCGCCGAACTTCTCGCGCGTGACGCGGGCCTCTTCGAGTACGCCGAGCTCGCTCTTCACGAGATCGGAATACTCGGCGTAGGGCAGGCGCAACGCTCGCGGCTGTGAAAGTTCGGCGAGCAGCACCTTGAGCTTGTCTTCTTCGGAGAGCGACGCGTAGTCGTCTTCGACGCCCGCGCGCTTCAGCAGCTCGGCGATCACCGCTTCATGGATGTCGGAGCTCTGACGCAAGTCGATGCTCGCCAGATGGAAGCCGAATACTTCGGCGGCGCGCGCGAGCGGCGACAGGCGGGGTGCCGCGAGCGGCGCGCCATGATGCTCGGCGAGCGAATCGATCAGCACGTGCAGATCGCGCACGAATTCGGCGGAGTCGTCGTACGGCTTGGCGCGTATCGGCGCCGCGCCGCGGCCTGCGCTGCGCACCGGCACGCTGCCTTCGCCCAGACGTACGCGCGCACTTGCCGCGAGTCGCGTGTACATGCCGATCAACGCACGGCGATACGGTTCGTCGGTGCGGTGCGGCGACTGGTCGGGTGAGATGGCCGCGAGTTCTTTCAACGCGTCGCTTGCGCCCGCGAGCAGGTTCGACACCGACAACTCGGCGCCCAACTTGTGCACCTGCTCCATATAGTGTTCGAAGATCACGGCCGCCTGGCGGGTGATTGCGTGTTCGAGCGTTTCGGCCGTGACGTTCGGATTGCCGTCACGATCGCCGCCGATCCAGCTACCCATCTGGAGGAACGGCGGCAGGCGCGCCTCGAGGCCGTGCTCGGCGAGCGCTTCCTCGATGTCGGCGTAGAGCGCCGGAATTTCTTCGAGGAAGGTCGCGCGGTAATACGACAGCGCGTTTTCGATTTCATCGGCTACCGTCAGTCGCGAATCGCGCAGCATCCGCGTTTGCCAGAGCGACGTGACGCTCGCACGCAGCATCGCTTCGTTATGCGCGCGTTCGCGGTTGGTCAGTTGCTGATCGCGTTCGGCGAGGAGGCGCGCGACGTCATGCTGCGCGTCGAGAATGCTCTTGCGCTGCACCTCGGTAGGGTGTGCGGTCAGGACCGGCACGATCAACGCGTCGTTGAAAAACTGCTGCAGGACCGGCGTCGCGGCGGCGCCCGCCTCGACGAGCCGTTCGAGTGCGTGCGACATGGTGCCCGGTTGCGAGGTCGAGCCGGCCAGCGCGTGAATCCGGTGACGGCGATTGCGGTGGCGGTCTTCAGCGATATTCGCAAGATGCGAGAAGTAGCTGAACGCACGCACCACGCTGACCGTTTGCTCCGGGCTCAGCGAACGCAGTTTCTTGTCGAGCGTTTGCGCGGCGGCGCTATCGTCCTCGCGGCGAAAACGCACGGCGGTCTGGCGGATCGTCTCCACGACGTCGAACACCGCGTCGCCTTCCTGTTCGCGCAGCACGTCGCCGAGCAGGCGCCCCAGATAGCGGATGTCCTGAAACAGCGGATGGTCCTTGTCCTCACGCGTGCGGCCGCTGCTTTTCGACGCGGGTGCAACCGTATCCGGCGAAACAGCTTGCAGCTTGGGCGCCTGAGTGGCTTCCGGCGCGGCAACGCTTGCGACGACTTTGGTCTTCGGGGACTTCGCTTTGGCCGGTTTGAGTGCCTGGGCGGCGTTCGCGGCTTGCGTCGCCTTAGCTGTCCTGACGGCCTTCACTGCCTTGTCCGCCTTGGCGGGCGTGGAGGCTTTGGCGGATTTGGAGGCTTTGGCGACGTTGGCGGCCAGGCTTGCCTTGGCAGCTTTGCCGGCGCGTTTGGCCGGTGTGGACTGGGCAGCCGTTGCGGCGTCAGCCGCTTGAGCGTTGGGCGATGCAGTGTTGCGGCGGGCAGGGCGCGCCGATCCGGAAGACGTCACGATGGGTTTCCTCAGGGAAGCCAGGGTCTGTTGAGTGATGAACTGCTACTGCGGAACTGCACTAAGAGTTGCAACGGGAACTGCGCGAAACCTGGACAAACCGGTATGCGCCGATGGCAATACGCCGGAGAGGGTGGCCGCGTGCGCATTTGCATGAAGCGCACGAGGTGCGTGACGTGCATTGCATGCACGACAGCCACGGTGCGCCGCATTGCATCATCCCGCATGCCGCGCCCCGGTGCGCGAACGACCGTGCTTGAACAGGCTGGGATGAGGCAGGCGCGCGCTCCTCGAGGCCCGTCTCCTCCATCGATACCGCGCCGGCACGGCGCTCCGCTGTGCCTTGAGACACAAGGGCGCGTGCTAACATTGATTGTTATTACATCCCGTCATTCGATCAGCAAGCTAATGAACACCGAGACGTTTTCTGCGCCACCCCACACGCTTGTGATTGCGTCGCGAGAAAGCCGCCTTGCCATGTGGCAGGCGGAGCATGTGCGATGTGCGCTGCACAAATTATATCCATCTTGTGACGTAAAAATCCTTGGAATGACGACACGTGGCGATCAAATTCTCGATCGCACTTTGTCGAAGGTTGGTGGTAAGGGCCTCTTCGTCAAGGAACTGGAAGCGGCGCTAGCCGACGGCCGCGCCGACCTGGCCGTGCACTCGCTCAAAGACGTGCCCATGACATTGCCGGCGGGCTTTGCGCTCTCCACCATCATGGAACGCGAAGATCCGCGCGACGCGCTGGTGTCCAACGAGTACGACTCGCTTGCCGCGCTGCCGGCCGGCGCCGTGGTCGGCACCTCCAGCCTGCGCCGCGAGGCCATGCTACGCATGCGTTATCCGCACCTCGTGGTGCGGCCGTTGCGCGGCAATCTGGACACCCGTTTGTCGAAACTCGATCGCGGCGACTATGCGGCGATCATTCTGGCGGCGGCCGGTTTGAAGCGTTTGGGTCTCGGCGAGCGCATCCGTGCGCTGCTCGATCCCGAAGACAGCTTGCCAGCAGCCGGTCAGGGCGCGCTCGGCATCGAGATTCGCGCCGATCGCGCGGACCTCGCGGCATGGCTCGCACCGTTGCATCACGAACATACGGCAGCGGCCGTCGAAGCGGAGCGGATGGTCTCGCGTGCCCTCGGCGGCAGTTGCGAAGTGCCGCTCGCGGCCTATGCACACTGGCACGACGGCGCGCTGCATCTGCGCGGCATTGTCGCTACGCCCGACGGTCAGCGTGTGTTGAGCGCGCAGGCATCGGCGCCGGCGCCCACCGTCGAACGTGCTGTGGCACTCGGCAAGGAAGTGGCGGACGCGCTCGAGCAGCAAGGTGCGATGGAAATCGTCCGCGCGTTGAGCACGGCCAGCGGCCCCGCGGCCGGGTCGGCGGACAGCGTGGCGACCGGCGAGTGATGGCGGCCGATATCCCGGGCAACGCATCCTCATCCGTCGGCAAGGCGGCGTTCACGGTCGTGATTACGCGACCGGCCGGTCAGTCGAACGCGTTGATCGCGCAACTCGAGGCAGCGGGCATTGCCGTGCTCGACTTTCCGCTGATCGACATCGCGCCTGTCGCTGACGAGGCGCCGTTGCGCGCGGCGCTGGCCTCTCTGGAACGCTATGCACTGGTGGTGTTCGTCTCGCCCAACGCGGTCGATCACGCGTTTGCCAGGAGCGATGCGATCTGGCCGCACGCGCTGCCGATTGGCGTGGTCGGGCCGGGCAGCGTGCAGGCGCTGGCGCGCCACGGCGTCGCGGCGCCAGCGTACAACATCATCAGCCCACCGTCCGTACCCGACGACGATACGGCGCGCTTCGATTCCGAAGGCCTGTTCGCGGCGATCGATACCGCGCTTGGCGCGACGAGCCTCGAAGGCAAGCGCGTCCTGATCGTGCGCGGCGACGGCGGCCGCGAATGGCTTGCTGACCGCTTGCGCGAGGCGGGTGCCGAAGTCGAAACGGTCGCGGCCTATCGCCGCCTCGTGCCGGAACCGTCGATCGGCGGCTGGGCGCGCGTGCACGCGCTTCTGGCCGGCGCACCGCACGCCTGGCTGCTCACCAGCTCGGAAGGGGTGCGCAACCTGCATGAACTCGCGCTGGAGCATCTGACCGCCGACGAAATCACGCAACTGAAGCACGCCAATCTGGTCACGCCGCATCCCCGTATCGCGCAGACCGCGCGGGCATTGGGTTTTGATAGCATTACGGTGTCCGGTGCGGGCGATGAGCGTATTGCCCGCGCCTTGCTTGCCGCCGTCCCGACCGTTGTTCAACCGGTACCGTCCAACCCGGCTCATTCACCGGCTAAATCACGCATGACTGAAACGAACGCATCCACGAACGCTTCACCCCAGCCGGCCGCAACCACTGCGTTGCCGCCGAATCCACCCTTCACGCCCTACGAAGCGCAGCAAAAGCGCCGCAGCGCGAGCGGACCGCTGCTGTGGTTTGTCGTCGTGATCATCGCTTGTGCGGCGGGGGTGGGCGGCTATGCGCTCAATCGCAAGGTGGAGCGCACCCAGCAGCAGATCGCGCAACGCCAGCAGGCCAACGACGCGCAGACCAACGAATTGCGCGTCAAGACCGATCAGGCGCTGGCCACGGTGCATCAATCCGAAGCGCAGGTCGCGCAACTCGAAGGCAAGCTCGCGGATGCGCAGACCGCACAGCAGGCGCTGCAACAGCAATACTCCGATCTCGCCCGCAATCGCGACGACTGGACGATGGCCGAGGTCGGTCAGATGCTGTCGGCCGCGAGCCAGCAATTGCAGCTCACCGGCAACACGCAGCTCGCGCTGTTCGCGCTGCAAAGCGCGGACACGCGTCTCGCCGCGTCGGATAGCCCGCAGGCCGTGACCGTGCGCAAGGCGATCGCGCAAGACATCGACAAGCTGAAGTCTGCGCCGTCCACTGATCTGACGGGTATGGCGATCAAGCTCGACAACGCGATCGACCAGGTCGACAACCTGCCGCTCTCCGGCGAAGCACCGATTGCCCACGCCACGCCGAAGGCCGCCACCTGGGCCGATACGGCGAAGGTGGCCGCGGCCACCGGCGAGCCGCGCTGGAAAGTGTGGTGGCGTGAAGTCACGACCGGCATTGGCCAGCAGCTCACCAGCCTCGTGCAGGTGCGCCGCATCGACAACGCCGACGCCATGCTCGTCACGCCCGATCAAGGCTACTTCGTGCGCGAGAATCTGAAACTGCGCTTGCTGTCGGCGCGGCTTGCGCTGCTCTCGCGCAACCAGACCACGCTGAAGTCCGACCTGCAGGCGTCGCAGGCCGCGCTCACTCGCTACTTCGACAACACGTCGAAGAAAACGCAGACCGTGGTCGATCTGGTCAAGCAGGTGGATGCGGGCTCGGCCGCAGTTGAACTGCCGAATCTGAACACCAGCCTGCAGGCCGTCAATCAATACCGGAGCCGAGGTTAATCATGGCAATCCGGGGACTTCTATGGCTCGCGTTGCTGTTCGCCATCGCGGTGGTGCTGGCGGTGGTCGGACGCTTCGACATGGGGCAGGTGCTGCTGGTCTATCCGCCGTACCGCGTCGACATCTCGTTGAATCTGTTCGTGGTCGGGTTGGTGGTGCTGTTCATCCTGCTGTACGCGCTGCTGCGCATCGTGCGCAACATCTGGCGCATGCCGCAGCGCGTGGCGGCCTACCGTGCTCGCTCGCGTGTCGCGAAGGCGCACGCCGCTTTGCGTGACGCGATCGGCAATCTGTACGCCGGGCGTTTCTCGCGCGCTGAAAAAGCCGCGAAAGATTCGCTCACGAATGGCGACAACAAGGGCGCGGCCGGTTTGATCGCGGCCACCGCGGCGCATCGCATGCATGAATATGCGCGGCGCGACGAGTGGCTCGCCCAGATCGACGGGGCCGACTGGCAGGACGCCCGCCTGATGGCCACCGCCGACATGCGTGCCGATGGCCGCGACGCGGACGGTGCACTCGCCGCGCTGACTGAAATGCAGTCGCAGGGCGCACGGCGGATTCACGCGCAGCAGATCACGTTGCGCGCGCAACAGCAGTTGAAGAACTGGGGCGAAGTGCTCAAGCTCGTCAAGACGCTGGAAAAACGCGAAGCGATCCATCCGGCGGTGGCGGTGCGTTTGCGTCAGCTCGCGGCGGAAAACCTGCTGCGCGACCGGCGTCATAACGCTGATGCCCTGCTGGAATTGTGGAATTCGCTGTCGGCGACTGAACGTCATTCGCCGCGTCTTGCTGATCTCGCGGCCGAATTGCTGGTGTCGCTGAATCGTCCGCAGGAAGCCCGCAAGATTGTCGAAGAGGCGCTGGCGCAGAACTGGGACGCGCGTCTGCTGCGCCGCTATCCGGACACGACCGGGGGCGACGCGTTGCCGCTGATCCAGAAGGCCGAAGGCTGGCAGAAGGATCGCCCGGAAGACGCGGACCTGATGTTCGCGTTGGGCCGCTTATGCCTGCATCAGCAGTTGTGGGGCAAGGCGCAATCGTTCCTCGAACGTGCACTGAAACTGGCCGACAACGAGACGCTGAAAATTCGTTCGCATCGCGCGTTGGCGCGTTTGCATGAACAGATCGGCGATTCCGCCAAGGCGAGCGAGCATTATCGCGAGAGCGCGTTGGCGATGAATATCGTTTGATGCGTTGAGTGCTGCGGCGAGCGGTTGAGACGCGCCGCTGTAGACCGCAATAGACGCATATGAAAAAGCCCCGGCGTTGGAAGATGCCGGGGCTTTTTCTTTGGAACGTGGAGCGTTACGCGTAACTCAGGACTTTTGGCGGTGGTTGCTGCGTTACGTCGTCCGCGAGATCGTCGGTCAGCCGCGCTTACTTATTGACCATCTTCGCCGGCACACTGATCGCCAGCAGACCGCCGAGGATCATGAACGCCGCCAGCATATACATGCCGGAGTCGTTCGCGGCAGTTGCCTGCTTCAGCCAGCCGACCGCGTACGGGCTGAGAAAGCCCGCGAGATTGCCGATCGAATTGATCATCGCGATGCCGGCCGCCGCGCCCGTGCCGGCGAGAATCGCCGTCGGCAAACTCCAGAACAGCGGCAAGGTGGTGAGGATGCCCATGGTCGCGAGCGTGAGCGAGGCCATCGCCAGCACCGTGTTGTGCGCCCACACCACGGAGAGCACGAGGCCGATCGCCCCGGCGAAGGCCGGCAACGCGATATGCCAGCGCCGCTCGCGCTTGCGGTCCGCGCTGCGCGACACGAACACCATCGCGACCACCGCCGCCGCGAACGGAATCGCCGACAGGATGCCGATCATGAACGCGTCGGTCACGCCGGTCGCCTTGATGATGGTCGGCAGCCAGAAGCTCACGCCATAGAGGCCCATCACGAACGAGAAGTACGTGAGGCTCAGCATCAGCACGCGCCCGCTCGTGAGCACCTGACGAATCGGCATGTCGTGCTTGGTGGCTTCTTCGGCTGACACCTGACGTTCGAGCAGTTCCTTCTCTTCCTTGGTGAGCCACTTGGCCTTCGAGATGCGGTCATCCAGCATCAAAAACACCATGATCCCGACGATCACCGAAGGGATCCCTTCAAGCAGAAACAGCCACTGCCAGCCATGCCAGCCGTTCATGCCGTTGAAGCTCTTCAGGATATAGCCCGAGACCGGGCCGCCGATCACGCCGGACAACGCGATTGCCGTCATGAACCAGGTGGTCATGCGGCCACGCCGGTGCGACGGATACCAGTAGGTGAGATACAGGATGATGCCGGGGAAGAAGCCCGCTTCGGCGAGCCCGAGCAGGAAGCGCATCACGTAAAACATGGTCGGCGTGGTGACGAACATGGTCAGCATCGAGATCACGCCCCACGACACCATGATCCGTGCGATCCACACGCGTGCGCCTACTTTGTGCAGGATGACGTTGCTCGGAATCTCGAAGATGAAATAGCCGAGGAAGAAAATCCCCGCACCGAAGCCGTAGACCGCGTCGCTTAGGCCCAGATCGGTGGTCATTTGCAGCTTGGCGAAGCCGACGTTGACGCGATCGAGATATGCGACCACGTAGCAGAGCATCAGGAACGGCGCGAGCCGCCAACTGACCTTGCGGTAGGTCGCCTCTTCGAAGCTGGAAGGTGGCGCTCCCGCGCCGGGATGGTGAAGCGGATTTGCGGGACTAGCCATGGTGTCTCCTCTTTTCTTGTGGAAATGAAGTACCGCCGTCGATCGCGATTCTAGCCGTGCTGGATGGTTTGGTTGGCATGGCGTTTACACGCAGCGCCCGCCGTCCACTTCGAGGCACACGCCGGTGACGAACTCGGCCTCGTCCGAGGCAAGATAGAGCGCCGCGTTGGCGATATCCTGCGGCGTCGAGAAACGCCCGAGCGGAATGCCGGCCAGAAAGCGCTTGCGATTTTCCGGCGTATCTTCGACACCCATGAATTCGGTCAGCAGCGCCGTCTCGCCCATCACGGGGTTCACACAGTTCACCCGAATGCGGTCCGGGCCCAGTTCGACGGCGAGCGACTTGCTGGCGATGATCACCGCGCCCTTGCTGCCGTTGTACCAGATGAGGCCTGGCCGTGGCCGCACGCCGGCCGTCGACGCAATATTGATGAAAACGCCACCGCCTTGCTGGCGGAAATACGGTACGAATTCCTGCACGCTCCAGTAGATGCTTTTGACGTTCACCGCATAGACGCGGTCGAATTCGGCTTCCGTCACGTCGAGCACCGGTTTGTTGCGATGCGTGGTGCCGGCATTGTTGACGACGATTTGCACGCTGCCGAAGTCTTCGAGCGCGGCCTCGCGCAGTTTTTGCCAATCCTCGCGTTGCGTGACGTTGCCGGCCACCGCGATCGCCTTGCCGCCGGCGATGGCGATTTCGCTCGCCACACGTTCGGCCGCGGCGCCGTTCAGATCGTTGACCACCACGTTCGCGCCTTCGCGCGCGTAGGTCTTCGCGATGCCTTCGCCGAAACCCGAGCCGCCACCCGTGACGATGGCTGTTTTACCTGTCAACCGCATGATGTCTCCGTTGCTTGTTGTGGATGGTGATGCCTTGACTCACTTTGCTGCGAATTCAACCGCACTCACTCAGCCTGCCTAGCCGTGACGAATGGCGATGGTTTTCAACACCGTGAAGCCGTACAGTGCTTCGAAACCCTTTTCACGTCCATGGCCCGAATGCTTCACGCCGCCGAACGGCAATTCGACGCCGCCGCCCGCGCCATAGTTGTTGATGAACACCTGGCCGGAGCGCAGACGCCGCGCGAGGCGCATCTGCCGGGCACCGTCGCGCGTCCAGATTCCAGCGACCAGGCCGTACTGCGTGCCGTTGGCGAGCGCGAGCGCTTCGTCTTCGTCGGCGAACGACATCGCGGCGAGGACGGGGCCGAACACTTCGTCGCGCGCGAGACGGTGGCTTGCGGGCACGTCGCGCAGCAAGGTGGGCGCCTGATAGAAGCCGCTTTCGGGCGCTTCGGGGATGACTTCGCCGTGCGCCGCCATCGGGATGCCGTCGTGTTGGGCGTCGGAGAGGAAGTCCCACACGCGCTGTTGCTGCTTCGCATTGATCAGCGGACCGCAATCGAGATCGGCATGCGACGGTCCGACCCGCAGCGCGTGGAACGCGCTGCTCAGCCGGTCGAGCAAGGGTTCGTAAATCGCCCGGTCGATCAACACGCGGCTGCCCGCCGAGCAGGTTTGCCCGGCGTTCTGCACGATCGCCGATACCAGCACGGGCAGCGCCGCCTCGAGATCCGCGTCGGCGAACACGATTTGAGGCGATTTGCCGCCCAGTTCCAGCGTGACCGGCACGTGGTTCTCCGCGGCCATTTGCGTGACGAGCTTGCCGGTCTCTGGCGAGCCAGTGAAGGAGATGTGATCGATGCCGGGGTGACGCGCGAGCGCCGCGCCCGCTTCATGCCCGTAACCGGTGACGATATTCAGCGCGCCCGCCGGCAAGCCCGCCTCGGCCGCCAGTTCGGCGACGCGCAATACCGAGAGGCACGCGTCTTCCGCCGGTTTGACGACACACGCATTGCCGGTGGCGAGCGCCGCGCCGACGCTGCGGCCGAAAATCTGCATCGGGTAGTTCCACGGCACGATGTGGCCGGTCACGCCGTGCGGCTCGCGGATCGTCAGCACCGTGTAGCCGGCCTGATAGGGAAGCGTTTCACCGTGCAGCTTGTCCGCCGCGCCGGCGTAAAACTCGAAGTAGCGCGTGAGCGCAGCCGAATCGGCGCGCGCCTGTTTGAGCGGCTTGCCGGTGTCGCGGGCTTCGAGTTGGGCGAGTTCTTCCTGATGGACGGCCACCAGCATCGACAGCCGGTACAGCACGCGGCCGCGTTCGGCGGCGCTCGCTTCGCCCCATGCGCCTTCGAAGGCGCCCCGGGCGGCATGGACGGCGGCGTCGATATCGGCCGCGGTGCCGCGAGCCAGCCGGGTGAACGGCTGGCCGTCCGAGGGATCGAGTACGGCGATCGTTTCGCCGCCTGATGCAGCGGACCATTCGCCGCCGATGAAATGCCGGGCTTCTTCCATGCATGCTCCTTGAGGTGTCACCCAGCCGTGATTCAAGCCGAGGTTCAGGCCGAGGTTCAGATACGCGATGTTCACAAACGAGAGGCACAATCGAGCGACGCCAGACGATTATCGCGCCGATCCAACCAGAGGTGCCATCGGCCGATTGGCTATAATGGCGTATTCCGCACTGTCCGGCCGTAGCGCCTCGTGCTGGCGAGTTTCGCGATTCACGCCGCTCGAGTTCACGCGCCGCACGCCGTGTTCCGAATTCCATCTGATCAGAGAGCGCTCATGAGCTTCAATCACGTCCCCGCAGGCAAAGACCTTCCGCAAGATTTCAACGTCATCATCGAAATCCCGGCGCAAAGCGATCCGGTGAAGTACGAAGCTGACAAGGAAACGGGCCTGCTCCACGTCGACCGTTTCATCGGCACGGGCATGCGCTATCCGGCGAATTACGGCTACATTCCGCAAACGCTGTCGGGCGACGGCGACCCGGTCGACGTGCTGGTGATCACGCCGTTCCCGCTGCTGGCTGGCTCGGTGGTCCGCGCCCGCGCGCTCGGCATGCTGCAAATGACTGACGAATCGGGCGTCGACGCCAAGCTGGTCGCCGTCGCGCATGACAAGGTCTGCCCGATGACCGCTGATCTCAAGTCGATCGACGACGTTCCGGCATACCTGAAGGACCAGATCAAGCACTTCTTCGAGCAATACAAGGCGCTGGAAAAGGGCAAGTGGGTAAAGGTCGACGGCTGGGCCGGCATCGAAGCCGCTCACAAGGAAATCACCGAAGGCGTGGCGAACTACAAGAAGTAAGCTGCGTTACATCGGTGCTTGATGAAAAAACCGCGTGAGCCTGCAAGGGCCACGCGGTTTTTTCATGGGCGGCGTTTTCAGGAATTCCGCTCCCCGCCCAGCGTGTCTTGCGGTCAGTGCGCCTGCCTGGCCGGGCGTTGCAGCGCATAGACACAACGCATCGAATGGATGAACCGAAGGCATTTTTATATATGAGTGTTAACCCTTATCATTCGGCGGCCACGGCAGGTTTTCCGCCGTCGGCGTATTAATGCGCTGAGGTAGCGCCAACGTGCATTTTTGGAAGCCCACCGTCCGGATGCTGAATCGCAAGTCCAACCCTTCGTCGCTGCGCTGGCCGAGCCGCCTTTACGCGAGCCTGTACGCGCTCGTCACTGCGATCTACCGCAGACGGCCGGTATGGATGGTGTCGTTTTCGACGAGCGAGGCCAATCTGTCGGAAGGGCTGAGAGCCGCCTGCGCGTCCACCGCCATGCTGGTGCTCGGCAATCTGCTGCACGACCCGGTTTTTGCATGGGCCGCGATCGGCGCTTTCTGGACCTGTCTCGCCGACGCGGCCGGCTCGAATCGCGCGCGCTTCGCCTCGATGATGGGCTTTGCGCTTCTGTCCACCGTGTGCGGTGGCGTGACCGCCTTCGCGTCAGGCGAGGGGGCGGTGTTCGCGGCGCTCGCCATTCTGGTATTCACGGCGCTCGGCGCGTTCGGCAGGATCTGGGGCGCCGCGACATCGCAGGTGACGATTCTCGCAGCGACCGCCTGCGTGGTGATGGTCGACCGGCCGATGCACCACCTTCGCGAAGGTGCGGCGTTTCTCGGCATCTATCTGGCCGGATGCCTGTTCGCCGTCGTGCTGAGCTTGACCGTCTGGCGCATTCATCCGTTCGGCACGAGCCGCGCTTCGCTGCGCGCGGTGTATCTGCGTCTGGCGGACATCGCCTTCGACAGCGCGCGACTGCTCGAAGAGCGCGCAGCGCCTGGCGAGTGGGCCACGCATGCCGCGAAATTTCGCGCTGATGCACGCGCTGCGCTGGAGCGCTCACGCAAGGCACTGGCGAACGTGCCTGGCTCGAAAACGGCCGGCCGGGAAGCCTACGACAATCTGCTCGCCCTGCTGACCGAGAGTGAAGCGCTTTTTGCCTACCTGATTGCGGTCACCGGCGCCTGCGAAAAAATCCCCGAAGACGCACGTCGCGCCAGACGTGCGGCCCGGCTGCTGACCGGGCTGGGCGAGGTTCTGCGAAGAATCGGCGCGGCCACCAACGAAGCGCAATGGAACCGTCTCGCCGACCTGCAACTCCGTTTGCGACGCCTTGCGCGGCGACTCGAATCCGCGCTGATGGAACCTGTGACATTGAAGTTCGACTTCGAACTGGTCGATTTCGCACCGACGACTGCCCAGCCGCTCGGGTGGTCGGACAGTGCCGTCAGACTGCTGACGCGGGCGTGGTCGACCCTCAAGGCAAACTTTTCCGTTCAGTCGGTCGGCTTGCGCCACGCTGCTCGCGTAGGCGTCACGACCACGGCGGGCTTTCTGGTCATCCGGGCGCTCGGGCTTCCCTTCGGCTACTGGGCAACCATGGCGACGCTGCTGATCCTGCAACCGTCCATTGCCGCGACCTGGCCACGGAGTATCGAGCGCGCTGCAGGGAGCATCGTCGGGGGCGTGCTGGCGGCCGGCATCGGCTATGCGATCCATTCGCCTCTCGGCATTTCATTGGCGGTGTTTCCGCTGGTGGTGGCCACCATGGCGCTGCGTCCCGTCAGCTACAGCCTGTTCGTACTTTTCCTGACCCCGACCTTCGTGCTCGTGGCCGACTTCGCGACGCCCGGCGCCAGCGAATTCGCCTTCGCGCTCACACGGCTCGGCAACAATGTGCTTGGCTGTGTATTGGCGCTGCTGGCAACGTTCTATCTGTGGCCGACGCGGGAAAAAGTCGACTATCGCGCCTATCTGAGCGACGCGGTGCGAGCCAATCTCGCGTATCTGAGGGCGGCACTGGAGTCGCCGGACCGAAGCGAGAAGGACATGGAACGCCTGCGCCGAGCTGCTGGCCTGGGCAGCAATAACGCCGAGGAGGCTATCGGCCGCATTCGACTCGAAAAGCTCGAGGACTCGATGGTCGACACGGTGACGCTGACGGTACTGAGCGTATTGCGAAAAATGGCGGGAACCGCGACCCAACTGCGCTTGAGTACGAACCGGCGCAGCATGCACGATGAACTCGACGCGTGGATTGCGGCCACGAGCACGGACATCGACGCGGCTTTGAACAGGACGTTGCGGCCGATCCGGCACGACCTTCCCCCGCGGGAGCGGTTGACGTCGCTGGAGGCGGACGCGGTGGGCGAAATCGCGCTGATGCATCGGCTGCTGACTGAGCGGATGCGAGAGGCGAGGGGGTAGGCGGTGCGCAGAAGCATCCGCCTTGGCATGGTCCGCTGACTATCGCTTTGCAGCCAGAGCGCGCGTGACGAAGCGAAGTTGCTGTTAAGACGTGCCGGTTTCTTTTTCCACTTCCTCCGTGGCAACCGGCTCGGGTTCGGGCACGGGCAACACCGATTCGAGCGTGCGCAGTCCCGCTCCTAGCGCCCGCTTTTCGGCAGGCGACAAACGCTTGACCCAATACTCGGCGCGCGAAGCGCTTGATCGGTCGGCCAACTCAAACGACACCAGCACCTGCACCGGTTTGCGCGAGCGCGTATAGCGCGCGCCTTCACCGCTCACATGTTTGTCGAAGCGAGCCTGCACATCGGTGGCAATGCCGGTATAGACGCTGCCGTCCGAGCATTCGAGCAGATACAGAAACCACGCCATGGGTACGCTTCAACCTTTGAACGGATTGTGTTCGCGCAGCTCGTCCACATACGCGTGGATGCTGTTCTTTTCGTTGTCGAGGAAGTGGCCGACCGCATCGGCGAAGCCCGGATGCGCGAGCCAATGCGCCGAGCGCGTCACAGTCGGCAGAAAACCGCGCGCCATCTTGTGCTCGCCCTGGGCGCCGCCTTCGAACGCACCGAGCTTTTCTTCGATGCAGAATTCGAGCGGCTGATAGTAGGCGGTTTCGAAGTGTAGGCAGGGCACGTGCTCCAACGCGCCCCAGTAACGGCCATAGAGCGTACCGCCGGTTTTCCCGTCGCGCTGATAGACCACGAGCGAACTGGCGATCGGCTTACCTTCGTATTCGGCGATCACCAGCAGCAGATTTTCCGGCATCGACGCACCGATCATCCGGAAGAAATCGAGGTTCAGATACGGACTCGAAAAGTGCTCGCGGTAGGTTTGCCGATAACACTTGCTGAAGAATCGCCAGTCGGCGTCCTGGATGTCTTCGCCGCGAATCCGCCGCATCGTCACGCCGGCCTCCTGAACCTTGCGACGCTCCGCGCGGATGTTCTTGCGCTTCTTCTGTTCGAGCGTGGAAAGGAAATCGTCGAAGTCGCGATAGCCGTCGTTCAGCCAGTGGAACTGCACGCCTTCGCGCTGCATCATGCCCATGTCGGTCAGCGCAGTGCTTTCCGTTTCGGTCGGAAACAGCACGTGCAGCGACGACACGTCGGCCTGCTCGGCGAACGCCATCAGCGTCGCGGCCAGATGCCTGAGCGCATGCGTATCCGCCGATAACAGCCGGTTGCCCTGCACCGGTGTGAACGGCACCGCGCACAGCAGCTTCGGGTAATACGGCAGGCCGTTGCGTTTGTACGCGTCGGCCCACGCCCAATCGAAGACATACTCGCCGTACGAGTGCCCCTTCAGATATACGGGCGCGGCGGCCGCGAGCTTGTCCGTGCGCGGGTCGGTGAGCGTGACGAATTGCGGCGCCCAGCCGGTATCGGCGACCGCGCAACGGGTCGCGTGCAGTGCGCTCAAGAACTCGTGCCGCAGAAACGGCGTGGGCTGCGCTTGCTGCGCAAGGAGGGCATTCCATTCCGCGGCGTCTACCTCGGAGGGCGACGCCAGAATGCCCGTGCGATAATCAAAGCGTTCCTGGTTCAATCTGTGTGACTGTTCCCAATGAGCGGCGCCAAGCGTTTAGCGATGCGTCGTTCGTTTATCCGATTTGTCCGTTGCCGTCGAGCTAACCAGCCACGGTACTCGCAAGCCGCCTGGCTTGCCTGTCGATCCTGCCATGAAGACCCGAATCGCTCTTGCTCAAATCAATGTCACCGTCGGCGACTTCGCCGGCAATGTCGCGAAGATTGTCGCTGCCGCGCGCGCCGCGCACAACGATGGTGCGAAGCTGCTGATTGCGCCAGAACTCGCGCTATCCGGCTATCCACCCGAAGATCTGTTGCTGCGTCCCGCGTTCTACACCGCGAGTGCGGCGGCGCTCGCCGATCTGGCCACGCAACTGAAGCCCTTCGCCGGCTTGCATGTGATCGTCGGCCACCCGCTGCGTGACTTGACGCACAGCGCGGCAAACGGCCATGGTAATGCAAACGCGCCGATCGAGCGCGGCGTGCCGCCGGTCGATACCTTCAATGCGGCCTCGCTGATCGTCGACGGGGAAGTGGCCGGCACCTATCGCAAGCAGGATTTGCCCAATACCGAGGTGTTCGACGAGAAGCGCTACTTCGCTTCCGACCCGCAGCCGTTCGTGTTCGAACTGGACGGCGTGAAGTACGGCGTGGTGATTTGCGAGGACGCGTGGCATGCGTCGGCCGCGCAAATGGCGAAGGCGGCGGGCGCGCAAGTGCTGCTGATTCCGAACGGCTCGCCCTATCACCTGAACAAGGAAGCGGTGCGCTTCGACATTCTGCGCGCGCGGATTCGCGAGACCGGCTTGCCCATGGTCTACGTGAACATGGTCGGCGCGCAGGACGAACTGGTGTTCGACGGCGGCTCATTCGTACTCGATGAAAAGGGCGAGCTGGTCGCGAAGATGGCGCAGTTCGAGGAAGGCAACGCGATTGTCGAGTTCGACGGCGGCAAGCCGGTGCCCACGGTGATTGCGCCGGAACTCTCGCTCGAAGCGCAGGTGTATGCCGCGCTCGTGATGGGCGTGCGCGACTACATCAACAAGAACGGCTTCCCCGGCGCGCTGATCGGCCTGTCGGGCGGTGTGGATTCGGCGCTGGTGCTGGCCGTCGCGTGCGACGCGCTGGGCGCTGACCGCGTGCGGGCGGTGATGATGCCGTCGCGCTACACCGCCGACATTTCCACCACCGACGCAGCCGACATGGCGCGCCGCGTCGGTGTGCGTTACGACGAAATCGCGATCGCGCCGATGTTCGACGCGTTCCGCGGCTCGCTCGCCGAGGAATTCGCCGGCCGCGCCGAAGACGCCACCGAAGAAAACATTCAGGCCCGCATCCGCGGCACCTTGCTGATGGCGCTGTCGAACAAGTTCGGTTCGATCGTGCTGACCACCGGCAACAAGAGCGAGATGGCGGTGGGTTACTGCACGCTCTACGGCGACATGGCCGGCGGCTTCGCGGTGATTAAGGACATCGCCAAGACGCTGGTCTACAAGCTGTGCCATTACCGCAATCAGGCCACGACCTTCGGCAAGCAGAACGTGATCCCCGAGCGGATTCTGACACGCGCGCCGTCGGCCGAGCTGCGCGACAACCAGACCGATCAGGACAGCTTGCCGCCGTACGAAGTGCTCGACGCGATCATGCGCATGTACATGGAAGAGGACCGCTCGCTTGCCGAAATCATCGCGGCGGGCTACGCGGTCGACGACGTGAAACGCGTCACGCGCCTCATCAAGATCAACGAGTACAAGCGCCGTCAGGCGCCGATCGGCATTCGCGTCACGCATCGCGCGTTCGGCCGCGACTGGCGTTATCCGATTACGTCGCGCTACACCGAGCCGGTGGAGTGAGCCTCAGGCGAACGGCTGCGGACTTACCCCATAGCAGACCAGAAGCACGCGCCGGATTGCCGCAACGCATCCGGCGCGGCGTAGAATAAAAATCATCCATTCTCCTTTCAACCTTCCCATCACGAGACGAGGTCCGCCATGAAGCGCATCACTGCAGTCATCAAACCGTTCAAACTCGACGAAGTGCGCGAGGCGCTTGCTGAAGTCGGCCTCACGGGGTTGACCGTGACGGAAGTCAAAGGCTTCGGTCGGCAAAAAGGCCACACCGAGCTCTATCGTGGTGCAGAGTATGTGGTCGACTTTCTGCCGAAAGTGAAGATCGAAGTGGTCGTCGCGGACAACCAGTGCGATCAGGTGATCGACGCGATCATCGGCGCGGCGCGCACCGGCAAGATTGGCGACGGCAAGATTTTCGTCGCGGACGTGGAGCGTGTGATCCGGATTCGCACGGGTGAGGAGAACGAAGCGGCAGTTTGAGCGGTTCGACTCGCACTGTTGAAACGCAGAGTTAAAGCGCCGGTATTGACATCCGCGGCACGCACGCACCGATCAGGTGCGCCGGGGCAGTGGCAAAACCGTGCGCGCAAATAAAAAACGGTGCGATACCCTTTCGGACATCGCACCGATACGCGCCTCTCGCAGCAGCGTGAAAAAGATTCTCTTGGAGAACTTGTTACTACGCCCCGAAGGAAGTCCCCCCGGGGCACACTGTTCGATTAGAACGAGTGCTGAATACCTGCATACACGCCGGTCTGGCTCTTGCCATGCAGCGGGTTCTCGTTGTACGAGACCGTGCCGTCCGAAGCGGTGATGTTGCCGCCATTGCCTGCGCCGTTCGCGTCCAGACCGAAGTTAGCCGTCTTGCTGTTGCGCACGGTGGCCACCTGGAGGTCCAGCAGCGTGCGCTTGGACAGGTTGTACGAGCCGCCGATCGTGTAGATCGTTGCGTTACCTCCGCCCTTGTTCGCATTCACGTGATAGACCGCCGCGATCAGTGCGGCAGCCGGCGTGGCTTGCCACGTCACACCACCCCATTCGTGATCGAGCGAGGTCGGCGACGCGCCTGCTGCGCTGGCCGCGCCCGACGTACGGATCGCCTGGTACGCGGCCTGGACCTTGAACTGGCCGAGGAACACGTTGGCCGCGGCCGTGTATTCACGCGAGAAGTTGAACGGGTCGGTGAACTGGCCGTTCTTGTTGTTGCGGATTTCGTCGTACAGACCGCGCACCTGGAACAGCGACGACGTATAGGTCAGTTGCAGACCGGCTTCGCGGCCTTGCGGCGTCGAGCCGTTACCGTTCCAGCTCGTCGCATTCGACAGGGCGTACTGACCGTACATGTCAAAGCCGTACAACTTCGGCGATTGGTAGGCAATGTTGTTGCTCGATTGCGGCCAGTTGCGGCCACGCACCAGCGATGCCGACGACCAGTTCGACTGACCGAACGGGTCGAAGTCCCACACGCCGTTCGAGATGAAGAGCATGCGGCCCAACGTCAACGTACCGTACGCGTCGTTCGCCATACCGACCGTTGCCCAGCGATTGAAGAGACCGCCGCCGCCAGGGCCTTGACCGTTCATGGTGTTGAACGAGCCTTCCAACTGGAACAGGACCTTGTTGCCGCCACCGATGTCTTCGACACCCTTCATGCCCCACAGGCTCGTGCCCCAGTCACCGCTTTCCGCACGGAAGCGCGAGGTGGAACCGGTGTAATTAGCGTTCGGAAGGCCACTGATGTATTCGAGGCCAGCGTCAAGGCGGCCGTACAGCGTCACGCTGCTTTGGGCGTGCGCAACTACACCGGCTGTCATCAGCGCCGCGGCGAGCAAAGCTTTCTTCATCTTCTCCTCCATACCCTGTCAAAAAGTGAAACCTAGTACTGCGAATGGTGTTCGGACGCAAGCGCGCCGAACAGAAATCGGTACCAGGGAGATTAGCGGGTGGATTGGGTCTCCTGCCGTGACGGATAGCCTCAGCGGGCTATTCCTCGCGTCATGCCGATCCCTCGCCGACCGGTTCTCCTCTGTTGCTTTGAAGTGAAACTACTTTTAATGAACTTTGTTTTGCTACTTTGGTTACTAATTTATCAAAAATACCCTGGAGTGGGAGAAGAAATTAGTACCGGCTTGGGCCGGTGTCTCCAAATTGCAATACGAATGTGTGCAAGGAATGGTCGCGATATCCCCAAAAAGGCGGGAAACCCTTATGCCGTAAGGGAATCACGGATTGGGACGAGCAACGTCAAGGATTGCCACTATTGACGCTTCAAATGCGGCAGAGTAAGGCGGAAAGAGAGTGGCTCGGGACAGGTTCGGGCCCATTTTCGAGGTCAGAACGGCCGGAATGCACAGGTGAGCGAAGTAAAAAAGGCGCTCGTAAGCGCCTTGTAATATTACTTTGACTACAGCCCAAATACCAGGCTGTACGACAGTCTTATTTGAGGCTGCCGGAGAGGAACTGCTTGAGCCGTTCGCTCCTGGTGTTTTTGAAGACTTCGTCCGGATGGCCTTCTTCTTCGACCCGGCCTTGATGCAGGAACATCACGTGATTCGACACGTTGCGCGCGAACGCCATTTCGTGCGTGACGACGATCATCGTGCGGCCTTCTTCGGCGAGCGTCTGCATGACCTTGAGCACTTCGCCGACCAGCTCGGGATCGAGCGCCGAAGTCGGTTCGTCGAACAGCATCACGTCCGGATGCATGGCCAGCGCGCGCGCGATCGCGACGCGTTGCTGTTGACCGCCCGACAAGTGTGACGGGTACTGCTTCTCAAGACGAGGCGCGAGGCCTACTTTCTCCAGATACTCGCGCGCGCGCTCTTCGGCTTCCTTGCGCTTCAAACCCAGCACGTTGACCGGTGCCTCGATGATGTTCTCGAGCACGTTCATATGCGCCCACAGATTGAAGTGCTGGAACACCATCGACAGTCTGGTGCGCACGCGCTGCAACTGCTTCGGATCGGACACGCGCAAAGCGCCGTTCTTGGCGAGCTGCGTGCGGACTTCTTCTCCGTCGACGAAGATGCGTCCGGAGTTCGGCTGCTCGAGGAAGTTGATGCAGCGAAGCATCGTGCTCTTGCCCGAACCGGATGAGCCGATCACGCTGATCACGTCGCCGGCGTTGGCCTTCAGCGACACGCCCTTGAGGACTTCGTTGTCGCCGTACTGTTTGTGAAGCTCGTCGACGAAGAGCTTTTGCTTCTTGGTGTTCATCGGGGTCCTTGGCGGGCTTACTTGCTTGGGGGCGTAGCGCCCATCTTGTTTACTTGCCTTGCGGCCGCAGGTAAGCGAGCCAGCGGCGCTCGGCGCGGCGGAACAGCCATACGAGCGCAAAAGAAATCAACAGATAGAGCAGGGCGGCGAGGCCGAACGCATTGAACGACTGGTACGTGGCCGAGTTCACATCACGGGCGATCTTGAGGATGTCCGGCACGGTCGCGGTGAACGCGACGGTGGTGGCGTGCAGCATCAGGATCACTTCGTTGCTGTAGTACGGCAACGCGCGGCGCAGCGCCGACGGCAGAATCACCCGCCGGTACAGCGTGAACGACGACATGCCATACGCGCGCGCCGCTTCGATCTCGCCATACGGCGTGGCCTTGATCGCGCCCGCGAAAATCTCGGTGGTGTATGCGCAGGTGTTCAGCGTGAACGCGAGCAGCGTGCAATGCATGCCGTCGCGAAAGAACGCGTTGGTTAGCTCGTGGTTGCGGATGATTTCGAGGCTGTACAAGCCGGTGTAGCAGAGCAGCAGTTGCACGTAGAGCGGCGTGCCGCGGAAGATATACGTATACAGCCATACCAGACCGGCGAGCCATTTCTTCTTCGACACGCGCGCGACCGAGAGCGGAATCGACAGGCAAAAGCCGAGTCCGATCGACACCACCAGCAACCACAGCGTGATGACGACGCCGGTGAGGCGGTAGCCGTCGGTATACAGATAGTTGCGCCAGTATTCCTGAATGATCTCGATCATAGATCCGCCTTTCGCACGCCGGTCGAGTAACGCTTTTCGAGGTACATCAGCACGAAGTTGGACACTGTGGTGATGACGAGATAGATCGCCCCTGCGAACAGGGTGAAGAAGAAGAACCGCAGCGTGCCCTTGCCCGCATCCTGCGAGGCCTTGACTACATCCGCGAGACCGATGATCGACACCAGCGCCGTGGCTTTCACCATCACCTGCCAGTTGTTGCCGATGCCGGGCAGCGCGAAGCGCATCATCTGCGGGAACATGATCCGCGTGAACACCTGCCAGCCGGTCATGCCGTAGGCCGAGCCCGCTTCGAGCTGGCCGCGCGGCACCGCGAGGAACGCGCCGCGGAAGGTCTCGGTGAAGTACGCGCCGTAGATGAAGCCCAGCACCGCGACGCCGGCCACGAATGGGTCGATGTCGATCTGGTCCCAGCCGAGCAGGTCGGTCAGGTTATTCAGCCAGATCTGGATGCTGTAGAACAGCAGCAGCATGAGCACCAGGTCGGGCACGCCGCGCACGAGTGTCGTGTAGACGGTGCCGGCACCATGGGAGAAGCGGTTTTTCGACAGTTTCGCCGCCGCGCCGAGCAGGCCCAGCACGAAAGCGAACGCCAGCGACAACACCGCCAGTTTGACGGTTTGCCAGGTGCCGTTGAGAAGCAGCGGGCCGTAGCCTTGAAGGAACATATGGGGTCCTTGACGATGCGTTTGTGACGCAGCGCGAAAGACGCGGCCAGCTCTGCGCCGCGTTTGCCGCGAGCCTGGGCCCGCCGTTTCCTGCGGCGCACAGCGCACCGCTGTGCAAATCATGACTGCATGGCCGTTGCCGGTCTTGCAGCGCGCTTTTCGATTCTTGTTGTGAATCGGGGTTGAAGCTGCTTCTGAAACTGCTTGTTGAGGCTATCAGCGACTGTATTACGAAGCCTCGGGAAAGCCCATGCGGGCGAGCCCCGAGTTGATGACCCACTCAACGACCAGGATAGATATCGACGTCGAAGTACTGCTTTTCCAGCTTCCTGAACGTACCGTCCTGGTGTACTTGCGCCAACGCCTGGTTGAGCATCGTTTTCAGCGCGACGTCATCCTTGCGCAGGCCGATGGCCGTGCCTTCACCGATCGTCTTGGGGTCCTTCACTTCCGGGCCGGCCCAGGCGAAGCCTTTGCCGCGAGGCGTCTTCAGGAACCCGGCGTCGGCTTGCAATTCGTCCTGCAACGCGGCGTCAAGACGTCCCGATGCGACGTCGGCGTACACCTGATCCTGATTCTGGTAGGACACCACGGTCACCCCTTTGGGCTCCCAGTACGCCTTGGCGTAGGCTTCCTGAGTCGAGCCCTGCTCGACGCCGACATGCTTGCCCTTCAGTGATTCAGCCGTAGGCAGCAGGGGCGAGCCGGCTTTGGCGATCATGCGGGCCGGCGCGTCGAACAACGTGTCGGAGAAATCGATCTGTTCGCGGCGCTTGTCCGTGACGGTCAGCGATGACACGATCGCGTCGAACTTCTTGCCCTTCAATGCCGGGATGATCCCGTCCAGGTCCTGCTCGACCCACACGCACTTGACGTTCATTTTTGCGCACAGCGCTTTCGTCAAATCGACGTCGAAGCCGACGACCTGGCCGCTGGCCGCCTTCGATTCGAACGGCGGGTAGCTGGCGTCCACCCCGATGCGCACGGTTTTCCATTCTTTCGCCATGGCGCCGGTGGCCATGACGGCAAGCGCCACGCACAGTGCGGCCTTCTTCATGTTTCTCCTGGATCAAACTGATCGTCGTGGTGTGCCGATCTCGACGACCGCCGGCTCGTGGCCGGCCGTCGCTATTCTAGGCGGTCAAAATTGTCGCGCCGCGTGCAAGTGCCGCTTCGGGCCCGCCGGCGCGCCTTCGGCGCCCACGCGTCTTGAAAAGGGCGGTATTTTACCCGATCAGGGGCAGCGCGCCAGTGCGGGACGGCGCCGGCTGCCGGTGGGCGGGCGCATGCGTTGTGCATGCGCGACGGTCCCGGCGCGCGATTGCACGGATTTATGGAACGATCCAGTGCGTCGTTGCCGATTGTTTAGTGCGCCTCGCGCCCATACATTCTGGGCATCGCTATTTACTCACCGGGAGATCCCCCATGATCGAGATTCGCCGTTCCGACGAACGTGGCCACGCCAATCACGGCTGGCTCGACTCGTATCACAGCTTCTCGTTTGCCGACTACCGCGACCCGCAACACGTGCATTTCGGACCGCTGCGGGTGATCAACGAAGACCGCATCGCCGGCGGTCAGGGCTTCGGCACGCACGGCCATCGGGACATGGAAATCGTCACGTATGTGCTCGAAGGCGCGCTCGCGCACCGCGACAGCATGGGCAACGGCTCGACCATCCGTCCCGGCGACGTGCAGCGCATGAGCGCCGGCACGGGCGTGCAGCACAGCGAGTTCAATGCATCGCAGGACGAGCCGGCGCACCTCTTGCAGATCTGGGTGATTCCGCAACGCGCGGGCGACCAGCCCGGCTACGAGGAAAAGCGCTTCGACGACGCCGACAAGCGCGGGCGTCTGCGCGTGGTCGCCTCGCCCGACGGCCGCGACGGCTCGGTGACGATTCACGCGGATGCATCGATTTACGCGGGGCTGATCGATGGCGCGGAACAGGCCACGTTTGCGTTGCCGAAAGGCCGGCTGGCGTATGTGCACGTGGCGCGGGGCGCGCTGACCGTGAATGGCAAAGCGCTCCACGCCGGCGACGCCGCCAAGCTCAGCGAGACCGATACGGTGACGCTCGAAAACGGCGACAACGCCGAAGTGCTGCTGTTCGATCTGGGTCCGCTCAACGGGTAAGTGCCAATCATCGGACGTTCTTTCATCGCCCGATGGTTGAGGGTGGCTGGTTGCGAGCGCAACGAGTCCCCGGCTTGAAGCGTGAGTTGCACGCAAACAAAAACGCCACGGAAGTTTTTCCGTGGCGTTTTTTCATTCGGACGACGGCCGCGCGAGCCGCCTTCCGCCTGCTTCGACCCGCTTACTGATTCGCAGCCGGTGCCGACGCTGCACCCTTATCATGATGTTCCCAGCGGTCGCGCATCTTCTCGTGACGCGCTTCCATCTTCGCAAAACGCTGCTTCAGCGCCGTGCTGACGGTGGTCTTCTGCTGGTCGTTCAAGCCGTTATAGAGCTTGAGCCACGCGTCCGTGGTTTGCTGACGCAGTTGCGCGTCTTTCTGCTCGACCTGCTGGTGCGCGGCAGCCATGGCGTTCAGATCCAGAATCGGCTGTTGCTGCGCGGCCTTCATCTGGTTCTTGATCTGTTCATGGTTGGCGCGCATGGCCTCATGGTTCTGTTTCATGGTGTCGAGCGCGGCTTGCCATTGCTTTTCCTGATCCGCGTTCAGCTTCAACTGGTCATGCAGTTGCGTCAGTTCCTTCATGAAGTGGCCATGCCAGCCGCCGGGGCCGCCGTGATCGGCGGGTTGGGCGGCATAGGCAGCGCCCACGCCAATCGCGAGGGCAGTGGCGGCAACGGCGAGAACGCGCGACATTTTTTTGGTGGACATGTAAGACTCCCTGTAATGGAATAGCCGACGATGCAACCGGTAATGTGGACGGCCTGCATTCGGTAAGTCACAGCGTAGAGAACTGCGCCCGGCGCTGTGTTACGTGGCTTGATGCGGCTGTTACGGGTCATTACGTACGGCTTTCACCGTAACACCCGGTAACCCTTGCGGACCGTCTGAAATCGAAAACCCTTCCTGCTGCGCGTTAAACTTCATCCCATGGCTACTCAAATACTGGTTGTCGACGACGACGTCGAATTGCGCGATCTGCTACGCGACTATCTGGCCCGTCAGGGCATCGAAGTTTCGGTGCTGCACGACGCGGGCACGCTCGAGCGCAGGCTCGAACGCGAGCGTCCGGATCTGATCGTGCTCGATCTGATGATGCCGGGCGTGGACGGGCTGACCGCGTTGCGCAAGCTGCGCGCGTCGGGTGACGACATCCCTGTGATCATGCTGACCGCACGTGCTGACGACGTGGACCGCATCGTCGGGCTTGAGCTCGGCGCGGACGACTATCTCGGCAAGCCGTTCAACCCGCGCGAGCTGTTGGCGCGCGTGCAGGCGGTGCTGCGGCGCCGCCGCACGCTGCCGTCGGCGGCGGCGCCGGAGCAGCGCGAGCCGTTCAACTTCGGCCGTTTCACGCTGGATTTCCAGTCGCGTACGCTGCATCTCGAAGACAAGCCGCTCACGCTGTCGGGCAGCGAATTCGCGCTTCTGAAGATTTTCGTCAATCACCCCATGCGCACGCTCACGCGTGAGCGTCTGCTCGAACTGCTGCATGGTCCGGAATACGACGGCACCGATCGCGGCATCGACGTACAGGTGTGGCGTTTGCGTCGCATTCTCGAAACCGACCCGTCCACGCCGCGCTTCATTCAAACGGTGCGCGGACGCGGCTACGTGTTCGTGCCGGACGGCGAACAGCATGCGCCGGCCCATTGATTCGCTGTTCGGGCGGCTGGCGCTGCTAGTTATTGCGGTGCTGCTGCTGTCGCATTTCGCGTGGTACGCGCTTATGCGGCTCGAGCGCAGCCAACTGCAAACGCGCTACGCAGTCGAGGAAGCCACCTTTCTCGTCGACGCGGTGCGCCAGCACGTCGCCCGCACGCCGGACCAGCCCTTGCCGTCGCGCGTCAGGCTGGTCGATCCGGCGAGCCCCGACGTACCGCCGGATAACACCGCGCTGCCGGCGCCGCTTGAACGGTTCATCGAGGACGTGCGTGATCGCATGCCCACCGGCACGCTGGTGCGGATCGGCCAGCCTGGTCGTCCACCCACGCTATGGGTGCGCGCCACCACGGATCGCAGTTGGATCGTGGTGCCGGTGCAGCCACTGCGCACGCCTCGCTCGCTCGATCGCACGGTGCTATGGCTCGCGATCATTTTCTCGTTCGCGGTGATGGCGGCGCTTTTTGCGGCGTGGGCGCTGCAGCAGCCGTTGCGCTCGCTTGCCCAGGCGGTGGCGCGCTTTGGCCGCGGCCTGCCGGTGCCGCCGGTGCCTGAACGCGGTCCGCGCGAGTTGCGGCAGTTGACGCACGGCTTCAACCAGATGGTTCAGGAAGTGGCGCGCACCGAACACGACCGGGCCGTGATGCTGGCCGGCGTCGCACACGACCTGAAAACGCCGCTGGCGCGCTTGCGGCTGCGCGCAGAAATGATGGAAGAAGTGAAGATGCGTGACGGCGTCGTGCGCGACGTCGATTCGATGACGCATATCGTCGAACAGTTTCTGGTGTTCGCACACGACGGCGCCGATCGCAGCGAAGCGGTCGAAGTGGACGGGCAGTGCGAGCGCGTGGTCCGCAGCTATCGTGCGGTCGCCGCCGGTGGGCCCACGGTGCAGACCGAACTCAACGCAGGGCCGGGTTTTCTGCTGCCGGCGGCGACGCTCGACCGGATCCTGTCGAACCTGTTGGACAACGCACATGCCTACGGCGCGCCGCCGATCGTCGTCGCCACGGCGCGCACGGCGCAAGGCTTCGCGCTTTCAGTGAGCGACAACGGCAGTGGTATCGCCGCGCAGGACCTGATCAATGCCAGCCGGCCGTTCGTTCGGCTCGACCCGGCACGCGGCGGCAATGGGCATAGCGGGCTGGGGCTTGCGATCGTCGAACGTCTGGTGCGGCGTGCGGGTGGGGAGTGGGAAATCGGCAATCACGACGGCCGTGGCTTGCGGGTCTCGATGAGCTTTCCCTTCGATGTGGTGCCGCGTGTCGTGGCGGCTTCGGAAAACGCCTGGGGTTGAGCGGGGCAAGGGCGGCAAGCGCCTGCCCCACTATATATATGTCGCAATGTGATGTCCGAACGCGAGGTTCGGAATGCGGCGTCTGGGTCGCAATGCCGGATGCGCTGTCTGCAATGCGAGTCCGGCAAACTTTGCGCTAGTCTGAAAACAGCGTGTTCAACGCATTTGCCGCGTCACCATCCACCGTATTCCACGTTACCGTTTCGGCTTCGAAGATGTAGTGCGTGGTGTACTTGCCGAGACGCGTGAGTATCTCTTCCTGAATCAGTTCCGGCGCGACCTCCAGCTTCAGATACCACGCGGTCGACGACAAGCGCGTCTGGAACGCGCCATATTCGGCCAGCAGATGGTCGAATGCGTCAGCATCCTGATCGCGACAGACGATGACCAAATTTCCCTTCATGCGAATCTCCCGTTAGAGCGGTAGCGGCAACCTCAATGTCAGGGTTGATGATACCTGCTTCGTTACGGGACGCCCGAGGCCGAGACTTGCTTTGCATCAGCGACAGCACGCATCGGAGCGCCGACGGCACGACGGCGCGAATTTAATTCGGAGACGACCGGCGCAATACCTGGCGTTAGCAGGCGTCACCAGGCGTTGACCACCGTCCGCGCGGGCGGCGCGGTGTCGTCGGGCGGAAGGGCTTCGGTGCGGTCGCGGCCGCCCGTCTTTGCCGCATAAAGCGCCGTGTCGGCGCGGCTCATGATGCGCTCGGGCAGATCGTCGGACGAGAGTTCGGTGATGCCGATGCTCACGCTCAAACCCACCGAGGCCGGCAACTTCGGCGAAGGAATTGCCTTCAGACGCAGGCGCAAGCGTTCGACGACTTCGCGGCCGCCGGCCAGATTCGTGGCCGGCAGCAGCAAGCCGAATTCTTCACCGCCCAGCCGGCCGATTGCATCGGTGCCGCGCAGTTCGGCCCGGCAGGTGTCGACGAAATGTTCGAGCGCGCGGTCGCCGGCGGCGTGGCCGAAGCGGTCGTTGATCTGCTTGAAGTGGTCGAGGTCGGCGATCGCCATGCACAGCGGCTCGTTGCCCGCATGCGCGCGTTCGATCTCGTGGCGCAGCAGGTCGAGGAAGTAGCGCCGCGACAGCGCGCCGGTCAGCGCATCGTGGCGCGCCTCAGCCGAGAGCAGCGTGTTGGCCGATTGCAATTGTTCTGCAAGGTCGCGCGTGGCGCGATGGTGGCGCCGCTCGCGCACGTACGACACGGTGATGACCCACGCGAGCGCGACGGTGCCGGCCAGCGTCAGAAACACCAGCAGATGGTCGCGCTTGTGATTGCGCAGCAGTTCGGGCCAGGCCGCGAGCGGATCGACCAGATGCGCCGACAGCCCCGAGTTCAGGCCGCTGCGTGCCTGGTACAGCGATGGCGCCGGCTGCTCGCTCATGCCGAACAGCTGTTCGGCGACACCTGAGGGCACCCAGGGCGCCTGTTCGCGCACCCGCGTGTTGACCTGAATCTGGATGTCGGGGAGGATTTCGCGGCGATAGATGGTCAGGCGCTCGGCGGCGCCCATCTGCGTGACGTGCGAGTTCGGTAGCGCGTGGCCTTCGAGTGCGCTGTTGTGCGCCATGATGATGACGCCGTTTTCATCGGCGACGAAGGTACCGGCATGCGCGACCCAGTGGCGCAGCCGCGCGATCCCCACCTTGGCCACCACCACCCCGACCAGCAGACCGTCGGCGTACACCGGCGCCGCGATGAAGATGCCCGGCTCGCCGCTCTGGCGGCCGACGCCATAGGCTTCCGAAAACGCGCCGAGCAGGGCATTCGTCAGGTAGCCGCGCGTGCGCATATCGGCGCCGACGAAGGAGTGCTCCGCGGCAAGCGGTCGATTGACGGAGTTGCTGGATGCGACGCAGATGCCGTTGGCGTTGACGAGCCAGACCTGGTCGAGCCCGGAGAAACCTTGCGCGTCGTGCAGGAAATTGCTCACGGCCAGCATCTGCTGGTCTTTTAGCAACGCGGCGCGCAGAGCGGGTTCCGCCGCTGCGCCGTTCGCGGCATAATTCTGCGATTGCACCAGCGCGTGCTGGACCACGTCCATTTCGGCCATGGTTGCGGGGATGGCCCGAGACATGGCGAGGTCGCTGGCGATCACCTCCGCCATGTTGTCGACGATCGACGTGGACATCTGGCGTTGCGTGCGCAACGCCGCGTCCAGCTCTTGCTGTACCATCCGGTCCGCGACCATGCCGGCCACGAACCAGCAAACGAGCACGATCAGCACGAAGCTGATCGGTCCGGTTGCCTGGCGCAAGGTTGTCCTGTTCATCGACCCTCTGATTCGTCTGGCTGTGACATGCAACTGGCTCATTCGTGGCAGCGCCCCGGCGCTGTTTCGCCCCTGTGGAAGCGGCTGGCGATACGCCCTCGGTGTGGGCCGCGTTGTGGGCCGGCAAAACCGCAAAGAGGCGTGCCGTTTCTTGATTTTAACCGTCATGGGGCCTGACGCCACCGTTATTGCGGGAATGCGAAGTACGTCCGCTTTGCCCATCAGGTTCTTAACGGCAGCGCATCAGCTTTCTGAATGGCTGCGCGGGTTTAACAGGTGTTTGAAACCGGTCCGCGCAGCAATCGCGATTGCTGGGAAAGTGGCTGGCGCACGACAGTAGGTGGACCGCTGCACATGCTCACCCTCGCTGGCCGGAGGCGGTCGCCGGGGCATTCGACGCTATTTGTTGCTATTTGCCGTGAAAGGTTGTGCCTGAAACATAGGATGGTGTAGTGTCGTGCCGTCCAAAACAAGGAAAGCCCGCCAGCCTTCGGGCGGCGCCTGCGGCGACAGGAGCCCGGCTTGACGGTTGCAGTCCCGGGCGGGCTTGCCCACGGACCTGTCCGTCACCGGTCCACGTGTCTCCAACGCTAACGATTTACCGCGCACATGCGTTTTGCCATGCCTGATTTCCGCTGCCTGGACCGATCTACAGACTGCCGCGCCGAAGCCGCGGCCCCCTGCGTGCGTTTGAATACCTGTATGAATAGGGAGAGCGTCTGATGGATTTCAGCTTCAACCTGAAGCGCACCGCCAATGCCTCGGCATGGCGGGTGTTACCCAATCGCTGGGACTTCGTCGCCTTTCCGCTGATCATCTGCATCATTGCGATGGCGGCGATCGGCTTTCACGAGACGCTGGCGCCGATGTCGACGCTCAAGACTCAGGCGATCTCGCTCGACGCGTCGAATCTGCCCGAGTACGCCATGCGCACCACGCTGCGCATGCTGGCGGCGATGGTCGCCTCGCTGACCTTCACGCTGGTGTACGGCACGCTGGCTGCCAAGAGCCGCCGCGCGGGCATGGTGCTGGTGCCGATTCTCGACATCCTGCAGTCGGTGCCGGTGCTTGGCTACATTTCGTTTACGGTCACGTTCTTCCTCGCGCTGTTCCCGGGCCGCGTGCTCGGCGCCGAGCTGGCGGCGATCTTCGCGATCTTCACGAGCCAGGCGTGGAATATGACGTTCAGCTTCTACCAGTCGCTGCGCACGGTGCCGCGCGATCTGGACGAAGTGTCGCGCGGCTTTCATCTGACTTCATGGCAGCGCTTCTGGAAACTCGAAGTGCCGTTCTCGATGCCGGGCCTCATCTGGAACATGATGATGTCGATGTCGGGCGGCTGGTTTTTCGTGGTCGCGTCCGAAGCCATTACAGTCGGCAACAATACGATCACCCTGCCGGGGATCGGCGCTTATCTCGCGCAGGCGATTTCCGACAAGAATCTGCACGCAATCGGCTGGGTGATCCTTGCCATGACGGTCGTGATTCTTGCGTACGACCAGTTCATGTTCCGCCCGTTGGTTGCGTGGGCCGATAAATTCCGCATGGAAACCACCAGCTCAGGCAATGCGCCGGAATCGTGGCTGCTCGACCTGATCCGCCGCACGCATCTGATTCACCGTCTGCTGGTGCCGCTCGGCTGGATGTTCGCCAAGGCCGCGCGCGTCAACTTCACGTTGCCTGCGTTTGGCGGCCCGCGTTTCCAGATTCCGCAGCGCGAGAAGACTTCGCGCATCGGCGACATTGTCTGGGCGGCCGTGGTGTTGCTCGCCACGGTCTATGTGGTGTACCGCGTGATCGCGTACGTGCGAACCGGCGTGTCGCTCGACGAAGTCTGGCACGTGCTCGTACTGGGGCTGATCACGCTGCTGCGGGTGGTGGTGCTGATCGCGATCGCTTCGGTGATCTGGGTGCCGATCGGCGTGCTGATCGGCCTGCGGCCGGCGCTGGCCGAGAAGGTGCAGCCGATTGCGCAGTTCCTCGCCGCGTTCCCGGCGAACCTGCTGTTCCCGGTGTTCGTCATCGCCATCGTGCGCTTTCATCTGAACCCGGACATCTGGCTGTCGCCGCTGATCGTGCTCGGCACACAGTGGTATATCCTGTTCAACGTGATTGCCGGTGCGAGTTCGTATCCGAACGACTACCGGGAAGCGGCCAAGAACTTCCATATTCGCGGCTGGCAATGGTGGCGTCAGGCGATGCTGCCGGGCATTTTCCCTTATTACGTGACTGGCGCGATCACCGCGTCGGGCGGCGCGTGGAACGCCAGCATCGTCGCGGAATTCGTTCAGTGGGGCGACACCAAGGTTGCCGCGCATGGCTTGGGCGCTTACATCGCGCAGACCACCGCAGCAGGCGACTATCCGAAGATCATTGTGGGCATCGCCGTGATGTCCCTGTTCGTGACCCTGTTCAACCGCCTGCTGTGGCGTCCGATGTTCGCCTACGCTGAAGCGAAGCTCCGGCTAGATTGAGAATTAAAGGCTAAACGCGATGCAAAATCCTAAAGCTGCTATGACCGCCGCGCCGATCCAGACCCCGCCGATGCCGCCGCGCCTCGGTGAAGAGATCCTGCGCGTCAAGGACGTGTGCCGCGGGTTCAACAAGTCGCAGGGCGAGCTGCTCGTCCTCGACGACGCGAATCTGTCGTTGCGCGAAGGGGAGATCGTCGGGTTGCTGGGCCGATCGGGCTCGGGCAAATCGACGCTGTTGCGCATCATCGCCGGTCTGATCGAGCCGACCGACGGCGAAGTCACGTATATGGGCAAGCCGCTCGACGGCCCGGCCAAGGGTGTGGCGATGGTGTTCCAGACCTTCGCGCTGTTCCCGTGGCTGACCGTGCTGCAAAACGTGGAAGCGGGACTCGAAGCACAAGGCGTCGGCGCGAGTGATCGCCGTACGCGCGCGCTGGCGGCGATCGACCTGATCGGTCTCGACGGTTTCGAAAACGCGTATCCGCGCGAGTTGTCGGGCGGCATGCGTCAGCGCGTCGGCTTTGCGCGCGCGCTGGTGGTCGACCCCACGTTGCTGCTGATGGACGAGCCGTTCTCCGCGCTCGACGTGCTGACCGCCGAAACGCTGCGTACCGACCTGCTCGACCTGTGGACGCAAGGCCGCATGCCGATCAAGGCCGTGCTGATCGTCACGCACAACATCGAGGAAGCGGTGTTCATGTGCGACCGGATTCTGGTGCTGTCGTCGAATCCGGGCCGTGTGATCGCCGAGATCAAGGTGCCGTTCAAGCATCCGCGTAACCGTCTGGACCCGGCGTTTCGCCGGCTGGTCGACGACATTTACGCGAAGATGACCGCGCGCCAGACCGACGAAAAGACCAAGAAGGGCCTCGAGTTGCATAGCTGGCTACCGCATGTGTCGACCAACCTGATGGCCGGTCTGATCGAAACGCTGGCCGCCGCACCGTACCACGGCCGTGCCGACATGCCGGAAATCGCCCGTTCGCTGCACCTTGAGGTGGACGATCTGTTCCCGGTCGCCGAAGTGCTGCAGCACCTGGGCTTCGCCGACATCCGCGAAGGGGATATTTTCCTGACGCCGCCGGCGCGCGTGTTCTCCGAGTTCGGCACCCAGGAGCGGAAGATGATGTTCGCGGAACATCTGCTCCGCCACGTGCCGCTCGCCGCGCGAATCAAGAAGGTGTTGAACGAACGGCCGGGGCATCGTGCGCCGCGCGTGCGTTTCGAGCAGGAGCTGGAGGATTTTCTGTCGGACAGCGCCGCGGAAGAGACGCTCGACGCAGTGATCAACTGGGGCCGTTATGGCGAGATCTTCTCGTACAACGACCAGACGGAAATTTTCAGTCTGGAAGACGTGGAGTCTTAAGCCCGGTTGAGTCGATTAAGACGCTTCAGGCAAAAAGCGGCAGGGGAGACCCTGCCGTTTTTTATTGCAGAGCGCCCCAGCGCTCGACTGCCGGTTCCGCCGACGCCCACTTCCAGCCCTTGTCCTGCCGGCACGCGCTCGCCGTGTACCAGTCTTCGTGTGCGTTCGGGCCGTCGCTGTCCTGAACCGAGAACACGAAATCCTTGCACAGCGCGAGCGCCGAGCTGAACGCGCGCGTCACGCGCACCTGGCCGTGGCCGTTCTCGATCGGCAACGTGTGCTTGACCGCCCAGGGCCGCGTCTCGCCGACCGGCATGGCACCCGCCAGCGCGGCGATCAAATTCTGCTGATCGGTGTGCATGGTGCGCATGTAGCGGCCGACGGCTTCGTCGGTCGCGGCCTGCACGGCGATACCGACGCCGATGCCGACTGCCGGGTTGGAGGTTACGAGGCCTGACGCGACACCGGCCGCGGCACCGCTCGCCGCGCCGACGGACGAGCAGCCGCTCGTCACCAGACTTGCGCCGACGCAGATCGCACCGGCCAGCACGAGCCGCAGCCGGTTGCCGGAGAGCGCCGCCGCAGGCGTGCGCGGAACCAGAGCGGTACGCGCGTCATCGACGAGCGCTGGCTCAGACAGTGCGTGTTCATTCCAGGGACGTGGAAGCATCAGCGCCTTCATTGCAGCGCGCCCCAGCGTTCGGTAGCGGGTTCGGCCGACGCCCATTTCCAGTTGTCGCCGTCGCGGCAGATCGACGCGACGTAGAACGCGCTGCTCGCCGGCACGTTCTTGGTGGCGGTCTGATCGACCGAGAAGACGATTTCCTTGCAGTCGAGTGCGCCGGCGCTGATCGTGCGGCTCACGGTGACGCGGCCGTGTTCGTCGTCTTCGATCGGCACTGAGTGAGTCACGCTCCACGGTGCGATTGCGCCGACGTCGAGCGGCCCGGCGATTTTGGCGATGCCGTCCTGCGTATTCTTGTGGACCACGCGTTCCGAGTACTGCACGCCGGCGCGGGCCGCGGCCAGCGCGCCGAGACCGATGCCGGTAGCGACTGCCGCATTGCTGGTGACCTTGGCCGCGAGCGCTGCGCCCGCGATACCGGCGCCGGCGGTGGCGCCTTCCGAGTAGAGCGAACTACAGCCGCTCAACGCCGACGTGATCGCCACGGCTAATGCGACGAGCGCCGTTGTATTCGGACGTCCACATGTTGCCGCTTTGGACGCGTTGGCTGTTCGCTTTGCCCATTCGACCCACACCATACTTTTTTGCATTTCCCTGTCTCTGCTCCTGCAAGTGCCTTTCGCACACGCACCGTTCACACATGTGTTTCGCGTGTGTCGACGGTGCGTGAGCGAAAGGCACGTCTTCCTTATCGTTGCGCCGTGCGCTGCCGCATTTTGCAGGATGCCATTTGTAATTGGCAGTGGGAAAGTGCAAGCAATTGCAAAAGATGGTGCGAGTCAAATCGGTTTCTGCTGGGAAGAAGCCGATTTGATTGGTGGTGCGAAGGGATTAATTATGAGATGACAGGTGCGCAAAAAGTGCCGTTGCAGCAGAGAGGGGCCTGCACAGCACGCGCACAGGGAGCGCGCAAAAAGCAGACGGCGAGCACACAGAAAACACCTGCTCACGCGAACGAACCGCGTGAGCGCGTGGCACGGCTTATTGCTCGGTTTCTTCGTCCGAGCCTTCGTCACCGCCGTATGCGCTCAGGCGGTTGTAGAGCGTTTTCAGACTCACGCCGAGTGCTTTGGCAGCCCGCCGTTTGTCGCCGCCGCAATACTTGAGCGTGCCGAGAATGATCTGCTTTTGCGCATCGGCGAGCGGCGTGCCGATCCACACGCTCATTGCATCGCCCTGCGTCACGGGCTTTTTCACGCGCGATGCGAGATGCGGATGTGGCAGCTCGACCGTCTTCTCCGCGAGAATGAACGCGCGATACACCGCGTTCTTCAACTCGCGCACGTTGCCCGGCCACGACCAGGTTCGCAGTGTTTCGATCGACCGTTTGCTAAAACTCTTGCTCGTGCTTTCCTGCTGATTCAGCAAGGCGAGGAAGTGTTGCGCGAGCAGTTCGCGATCGTTTTCACGCTCGCGCAAGGGCGGCGCGCGCAACGGGAAAACCGCGAGCCGGTACATCAGGTCTTCACGCAGACCGTTTTCCTTCACCGCTACCGCGGGGTCGCGATTCGTCGCTGCGATCACGCGTACGTCACCACTAATCAATTCGTTGCCGCCGACCCGAAAAAACGTGCCGGTCTCGAGCGCGCGCAAGAGCTTGACCTGGCGCACCGGCGCCATTTCAGTGATTTCGTCGAGAAACAGCGTGCCGCCGTTCGCATGTTCGAAATAGCCGACGCGGGCCTGGACCGCGCCGGTGAAGCTGCCTTTTTCGTGGCCGAACAATTCGGCTTCGATGAGTTCGTCCGGAATCGCGCCGCAGTTCACGGCGACGAACGGTGCGTCCTTGCGGCTGCTTTGATCGTGAATCGTGCGGGCGATCAGTTCCTTGCCCGTGCCGGATTCGCCGATGATCAGCGCGGTCGCGTCGGTGCTGGCGACGCGTTCGATCTGTTCGTACAGATCGAGCATCACCGGCGACGAGCCATATAGCAGCCCGTACGATTTCAGTCCCGCGATGCCGTCCGCGACGCGCTGCTTCGCCTGTGCCGAAGCATTGCCGCCGGCGGAGACGGTGGGCGAGTCCAGCGAGATTGACGCCATAAACGGGGAGTCCTGTGCAAATGGGGGGCGGTGTTGCGGCGCGCAGGCCTTGGGGCAAGACGGACCCGTGCGGCCACTATCTCACAGAAATTTGATTTAACCACTTTGACGCCGCTTCCGGCAATCCATGTGAAGGTCGGCGAAATAGGCCGGTGCACGCCCGGTCAGAAGTGCCTGAGCCCGTACCGGCATAGAATGAGAGTGGTGAATTTACCGGGCACGACGTTTGCGACGTGGACTCGACATACGTGTGTTTTTGGGCGGCTCTGTTCAAAGCGCGCCAGCGGCGGACGCGGTTCTCCGATGGGTCGCTCGTGCCGGAAACAGGACGCGAAGCGTTATGTGTGGCGCAACCGTGGCGCTCGATCGGTATGCCGCGGGCGCCGGCTTCCGGCTTGGCGCTCTCGGCGCTCACTAACGCGCAGTGCGCGACGCCGATCCGCTTGACGATAGCAAGGAGAGTTCACGATGGCACGACCTAAAATTGGCATCTTCGGCGCGCTGGTGGCCCTCGGTGGGTTTCTGGCTGTGCGACATATGCAGCGGAACCGTGCCGCGCAGGCTCAGGCGGCGCGTGAACTGAGCCGCTGGGAAGGCGAGGGTGGCACGGTGGCGACGTCGGCTGCGCCGTCCGGCAGCGTGAGCGCGGCGAGGACTGGTCCGTCTACGCCTGACACCGCGCATGGCGCAAATGGTTCGGCACATCCGAACCGCCAGGGCGACGCATGGCCGTTTCCGCGTGGCTGAGGGCCACGATGTTGACCTTGCGTGCGCCGCTGCGCCGGCGTGCCGCTTCGACAAGCGGCACCTGGCACGCGTTTCAAATTTGTCTCGATAAAGCCGTATAATAGATAAATAGACAACAATGCCGCGCAATGACGGGTGGTTTCCTCGCTGATTGTTGCGATATTGAATCAAGTCAGGGGTTCGGCACTGTCGCGGAACGTTAGCGTGTGCTCACATCAGAACGCGCACGCGGCGCACAGGCAAGCTGCTGAACGGCTTCCCACTATGCGGTTTAGCATGTTCCCCCATTCACGCTTTCGGGCTTTCGAGACGCGATGCCACACGTACTGATTGTCGATGACGATGCCGGTACCCGCGAGGCGCTTTCCGCCATCATCGGGGAAGACGGTTTGACTACCGCTACTGCGGGCGATTTGCGCGAAGCGCGCATTCAACTGGTCCGGCAGATGCCGGACGTCGTCTTTACCGACCTGAAGCTGCCCGACGGCAGTGGAGTCGATCTGTTTGAAGATCTCGATCCGCGCTCCGGTGTGGAGGTGATCGTGATTACCGGCCACGCCACGGTGGAGTCGGCGGTCAACGCGTTGAAGATGGGCGCCACCGACTACCTGGTGAAGCCGATCAACATGCAGCGCGTGAAGGCGATCCTGTCGCGCTTGCCGCGCGCCGGCGACCTGAAGGCGGAAATCGGCACGTTGCGCGGCGAGTTGCGCCGCATGGGCCGCTTTGGTTTGATGCTCGGCAACTCGCCGGCTATGCAGGAGGTTTACGACCAGATCGGCCGCGTTGCGCCGACGGCGGCCTCCGTCATGCTGATGGGCGAGTCAGGCACCGGCAAGGAAGTCGCCGCCCAGACGCTGCACCAGCTCAGCTTGCGCCGTAAGCATGCGTTCCTCGCAGTGAACTGCGGTGCGATCTCGCCGAACCTGATCGAATCGGAAATGTTCGGGCACGAGCGCGGTTCGTTCACCGGTGCGGATCGCCAGCACAAGGGCTATTTCGAACGTGCGAACGGCGGCACGCTGTTCCTCGACGAAATCACCGAAATGCCGATCGAGTTGCAGGTGAAGCTGCTGCGCGTGCTGGAAACCGGCATGTTCATGCGGGTTGGTACGACCAAGGAAATCGAAACGGATGTACGGCTGATTGCGGCGACTAATCGGGATCCTGAGCAGGCGGTGCTGGAAGGCAAGTTGCGGCTCGATTTGTACCACCGTCTGAACGTGTTTCCGATCAGTTTGCCGCCGCTGCGCGATCGGGGTAAGGATGTTGATTTGCTCGCGCAGGCGTTTCTTGATGAACTCAACGAACGGCATAGCACGAAGAAGCATTTTCCGGCTGCAGTGAAGGATATGTTGATGTCGTATCCGTGGCCGGGCAATGTGCGCGAGCTGAAGAACTATGTGCAGCGGGCGCACATTATGTCGGGGACTGATTCGGATAGTACGGCTACCGTGCCGTTGCAGATTACTTTGTCGAAGCCTGCGGCTGGTACGGCGATTACGATTCCGTTTGGGACTTCGCTTGCTGAGGCGGATCGGCAGTTGATTCTGGCTACGCTTGAGCAATGTGGTGGCGTCAAGACGCGGGCTGCTGAGATTCTTGGGATTAGTTTGAAGACGCTTTATAACCGGCTTGTTGAGTATGGGAATGATGCGCGGGATGAGGGGGATGTGGCTGATGAATCACGAGTTGTCGGGGGCGCTGGCGCTTGAGGTTTTTGCCTGCTCGGCGCTTATTGTCAGTGTTCTTAGGGTGTTGGCCTTTCCTTGAATTGGTAGTGGTCTATTAGTGTTGCCCCTGTGCGGGGCGGCACCTACTTTTCTTTGCATGCCGCAAAGAAAAGTAGGCAAAAGAAAGCGGCTCAAACCACTCCTGCTAAGTGGGCACCGTGGTCTGCCGCGGGTAGTGGTGCATCTGGAATCTGGGTTCGTGCACCGGCATGCGCTTGTGACAAGGGCGTCATACTTCCGGCGGCGCTGCGCGCGCCGAAGCGTAGGTCTTCGAACCATCCGTCGGTTTTTTTCCTCCCTTTAATTCGGCATGGGGCTTGCTGCGGTTCGATGGAACGCAGGAACAACCGAGGTAACCGATATGCCGGAATACGCCGCCGCTTCTCCGCTTCCCCTCCCGATGCACGCTCATCGTCCTGAGCCCAACGAGCCGCCGAATCCTGGTGAGCCCGACACCGTTCCAAGTCCGACTCCGGACCCCATCGAACCGGTTGCGCCGCCGATCGGCGATCCGCCGTCGCAGCCCACGCAAACGCCACAAGCCAGTCGGTGTCCGCCGTTGCTAGCCTCCAGCATGCAACTCTGACATGTTCTGTGCGCTGCACCACAGTCCAACGCAGCGAATTTATGTACTTGTTACAAAGCCGGCGCATCTTTTACCGGCAATTTACCGTCGTGAACCCTACACTGAATTGACGCCGCTCACGATGGCGGCGGGCTTCCCCCGGAGGCATCAATCATGAGACACCCAGCACTGCGACGTTCCGCGCGCCACTCGAAGCGCGACTCCCGGCCAGGCAGCAAGAGCGCCCCGCCGGAGTCGCCGGACCCGGCCGCGCAGAACCGCGTCGCGCCCGATGCGCCGCCAGACGGCGAGCACAACCAGGGCGGCGTGCGTCGGGAAGGGCTGGAGTACCAGCGCGATCTCGGTTCGGAACAGGACGCATGAGCCCGGCTGACGGCCGGTAAGAAGGGTTCCGGATTCGTCACGCAAAGCAGAAAAAATTTCCTCGCGGTGCTCTGATGCCGCGCGTTTCTGCTCGTTTGTCACATTCACATACATTTTTTATTTCCGGCATCTCATAAAACGGCACGCGACTTGCATGCACCTTTTTGGCACATATCCGCATGCAACGAAGCAACTGACTAGGTGGAGCACCAATGAGCAGACTGATCGTGGTATCGAATCGTGTGGCGCCGACCCAGGAAGGCCGCCCCGCAGCAGGTGGCCTCGCGATCGGCGTGCTGGACGCGTTGAAGGAAACCGGCGGAGTCTGGTTCGGCTGGAGTGGTGAAACGGTAAGCGAGCCGTCCGCGCCGGTGATCGAAAAGCAGGGCAATGTGACGTACGCGACGGTGGGCCTCACCAAGCGCGACTATGACCAGTACTATCGCGGCTTTTCCAACACGACACTGTGGCCGACGTTCCACTATCGCAACGACCTGTCGCGCTACGACCGGCAGGAATACGCGGGCTATCAGCGCGTCAACGCGACGCTCGCCAAGCAGCTCAAGGAGCTGCTTAAACCCGACGACATCATCTGGGTGCACGACTATCACCTGCTGCCGTTCGCGCGCTGCCTGCGCGAGCTCGGCGTGAAGAATCCCATCGGCTTCTTCCTGCATATTCCGTTTCCGGTGCCGGAAGTACTCCGTACCATTCCGCCGCACGAGGAATTGGTCAAGGCGATGTGCAGCTACGACGTGGTCGGTTTCCAGACCGAAGCGGATCGCCAGTCGTTCGTCGATTTTATCGAGCGCGGCCAGCACGGCACCTCGAGCGAAGACGGCATGGTGCACGCCTACAACCGCTTCCTGAAAGTGGCCGCGTACCCGATCGGCATCTATCCGGACGCGATCGCCAAGGCCGCCGAGCAGTTCACCGACCGCAAGCCGGTGCGCAGCCTGCGTGACGGCATGCGCGGGCGCAAGCTGATCATGAGCGTCGACCGGCTCGATTATTCGAAGGGTCTGGTGGAGCGCTTCCAGGCATTCGAACGGCTGCTGCTGAATGCTCCGGGGTGGCACGGACGCGTTTCGCTGGTGCAGATCGCGCCGCCGACGCGCGCGGACGTGACAACCTACCAGCGCATTCGTCAGACGCTGGAGGGCGAAGCCGGCCGCATCAATGGCCGTTTCGCGCAACTCGACTGGACGCCGATTCAATACCTGAACCGCAAGTACGAGCGCAATCTGCTGATGGCGCTGTTCCGTCAATCGCAGGTCGGCTATGTGACGCCGCTGCGTGACGGGATGAACCTGGTCGCGAAGGAGTACGTCGCATCGCAGGATCCGGCCGATCCGGGCGTACTCGTGTTGTCGCAATTTGCCGGTGCGGCTGAGCAACTGCCGGGGGCGCTGGTCGTCAATCCATTCGACCTGTCGCAGATGGCCGAGGCGCTGGAGCGTGCGCTGTCGATGCCGCTCGCCGAGCGTCAGGCGCGTCACGCGGACATGATGGCGCCGATGCGCGAGAACAATCTGTCGGTGTGGCGCGATACGTTCCTGGGCGATCTGCGCAACGTTGCGACCGCCTCTTCGGTGACGGCCAAAGCGGTAAAGCTCGCTGACGTGACGGCATCGTCGTCGTAGTCGTATCAAAGGCGGCGCGGGCGCCTTCAGGGACCGCGCGTGCCGGTCACGTCGAACTCTTTACCACGCGCATCATGCTGACCACGGCGGCGACCGCTGAAAAGCAGGCCGCCACATACAGCACGATAGTCGGCCCATTTTGCGGCGCGATACCGAAGATCAGCGCGACCAGTGCCGCGCCGAGGGTTTGTCCGGTCAGGCGCGCAGTGCCGAGCATCCCGCTCGCACCGCCGCTGCGCTCTCGCGGCGCGGCGGACAACATGGTCCGATTGTTCGGCGACTGGAAGATCCCGAAGCCTGCGCCGCACAGCGCCATGCGCCACGCGATCTGCATGGGCTCGGGATGCGCGCCGAGGGTGGCGAGCAGCAGCAGGCCCACCGTCATCGCAACGAGTCCGACCCCGCCCAGCCAACCGGACGACACCTTGTCCGACAGCACGCCGGCAATCGGCGCGGCGATGATGATTACCGCCGGCCACGGCGTCATCAGCAAACCGGTTTCTACCTGCGACAAACCCAGCGTGTCCTGCAACAGAAACGGCAACGACACGAAGGCCAGCATCTGCGCGCAGAACGAACACACCGAGGTGCCGATCGACAGGGCGAACACCGGAATTCTCAGCAAATCGATCGGCAGCAGGGGCGCGGGTTGAGTCAATTGACGGCGCACGAAGAAGTAGCCGATCACAACCGCAACGAGCGCCTCAGCGACGACCCAGCCGATGTGCTCGCCGTGACCGAGACCGTCGATTGCGAAGATCAGCAGACCGAACACGAACGCGTTCATCACCGCGCTCAGATAGTCGTACGGAGACTCGTGGCCGGGATTCATCGGCAGCGCCTTGAAGCCGCCGACAATCGCCGCGATCCCGATCGGCACATTGATCGCGAACAACCACGGCCACGAGGCGATGGCGAGCACGCCGGAGGCGACCGTCGGCCCGACCGCGGACGATATCGCAACGACCATCGCGTTGATCGCAACGCCGCGTCCAAGCTGCGTAGGCGGATAGATCATGCGCACGAGCGCCGTGTTCACACTCATGACGCCCGCTGCGCCGAAGCCTTGGACCACGCGGGCGAGCGCGAGCGTCGGCAGCGAAGTGGACAACGCGCAACCGAACGACGCCACCGTGAACAGGATCAGCCCGGCCAGATAGATGCGCCGGTAGCCGATGCGATCGCCAAGCGACGCAAGCGGCAGCAGTGAAATGGTGATGGCGAGTTGGTACGCGTTGACGACCCAGATCGAGCCGGCCGCGCTTGCATGCAGATTGCGCGCGATGGTCGGCAGCGCCACGTTGGCGATCGCGCTATCGAGCACTGCCAGGGTGAGGGCGAGGGCGATAACCAGCATCGCCCAATAGCGTTGCGGAATCGGCAAGCCCTGTTCGGTGCTGTCCGAGAGCGGTGTGCCGGCGGCGAGTGGAGCGGCGGGGGCGGCATCGGCCGGCATCGAACCGTCTTTGCGCGATGGTTGTGCGTGCATCGTTTTTTTGATTTCGAAGGGAGCGGCGCATCGATCCTACGATGAGCCACGCGCGCTGCGTTCCGCCCTGGAAAGGCAGGCTGGCACGCAGTGACGATGCCGGCGCTGCGATAGCGTCCCGGCATCGCGTCTCACGCGTTACTTGAGTTCATACAGACCGGTGTGGGTGGTCGAGTCGAGTTCGTTCAGATGTGTCATGAAGCGCGCGACCGCGTTGGTGGTCTCCGCGTTGATCGGCAGATGCGGCACCTTCAGCGCATGCAGGCGGAAGATGTAGCGATGCGTCTTGTCGCCACGCGGCGGCGCCGCGCCACCGAAGCCGACCGTGCCGTAGTCGTTGCGCAACTGCAGCGCACCTTGCGGCAGCAGCGAGCCATCGGTTTTGCCGGCGTTGCGCGGCAGCGATCGGGCATCAGCCGGAATGTTGACGACGACCCAGTGCCAGAAGCCGCTGCCGGTAGGCGCGTCCGGATCGTGAACGGTGAGTGCGAAGCTTTGGGTATCGCCCGGCGGCGCATCCCACTGCAACGCGGGCGAAATATTCTCGCCGTCTACGCCGAAGGCCTTGTCGTGGTATTCGTGGGCTTTCGGCATAAAGCCGTTGGTGGGGAAATCGTCGGACCAGAGACGGAAATCAGCCATCGTGTGCCTCCCTTCTTGGTGGTTCTGGGATGGTCGGAGCGTGCTGTTTTTGCTACCGGCTTGCCATTGAGCTGCCGGCCAGTTGCTGCCTGATTTCTGGAGCATCGGCACGCAAAAAATGCCCCGAGCTAGCCAATCGAGTGTATCACCAGCGGCTCTTGAGTTCCCTCCAACAGGGCAGGCTACAAGCAGCTTTCAGCTACGTTCCTCAAAGCTCGGCGCGTCGCTCTTCAACCACTCGACGAGCCGCTGCAACACGCCCTCGATATCGCGATTCGCGCCACGCAAAGCGCATTCCCATACCACTCCGACGCGCCAGCCGCTGGCGAGCAGCGCCGCGCGAACCTTGTCGTCATTGCTGCGATTGCGGCCGATCTTGTCGCGCCAGAACTCGGGCCGGGTTTGCGGCCATTTGAACAGATGGCAATCGTGACCGTGCCAGAAACAACCGTGCACCAGCACGACGGCGCGATAGCGCGGCAGCACGATATCCGGCCGGCCCGGCAGATCGCGCGCGTCTAAACGGAAGCGAAAGCCCCGGCCATGCAGCAGGCTGCGGATCAGGATCTCCGGCTTCGTATTGCGGCCGCGAATGCCGGACATCATCCGGCTACGCGTTGCGCTGTCGACGATATCGACCATCGTTAGCGTCCGGGTAGCGGATCGGGGCGCTCAGGAATAGAGCGAAAGGGCTTGCTTCGAACCATTGTGCATCTCCTCGGCGAGCAGGGTTTGCACATGCGGCAGCATGATGCGCGCCACTTCCCGCATCACCGGCATGACGACACTGTTGCCGAATTGCCGGTAAGCCTGCGTGTCGCTGACCGGAATCCTGAAGGTATCGGGAAAGCCCATCAGCCGTGCACATTCACGCGGCGTGAGGCGCCGCGGTCGCAACTGCTCGCCTTGATAGACCAGAATCTCCGACCCGTCCTTGTGATAACGCGCGGAGAGTGTGCGCGTGACGCTGTCGGGATAAGCCATGCCGAAGCCGAAGCCATTGCCCGCCGCGCGATGCTTCGCCGCGTAGTTTTGCAGATAGGTCCAGAGATTCGGGGTGAGCGTGTACTTCGCTTGCACGCGTTTGCTCGCGTGGTCGAAGAAACGATCGTGGTCCCACGGCAGCACGGGTTCGCTGCCGTCCGTGCGATGCAGGATCGAGCCGAGGCGTGGACCGCTTTCCGGCAAACGCAGATCGTCCCAGGAAAACGACGTCTTGCCGCGAAAGCCGACAATGATGATGCGCTCCCGGTGCTGCGGCGTGAAATGCTGACCGTCGACCACGCGGTAGTGCACTTCGTAACCGAGCTCGTCGCGCAGCGTCTGCAGGATCACGTCGAAGGTGCGGCCTTTGTCGTGCGAGAGCAGATTCTTCACGTTCTCCAGCAGGAATGCGGCGGGGCGCTTTGCCGCGATGATCCGCGCGACGTCGAAAAACAGCGTGCCTTGCGTCGTACATTCGAAGCCGTGCGGGCGGCCCAGCGCGTTTTTCTTGCTGACGCCGGCAATCGAGAACGGCTGGCACGGAAAGCCGCCGAGCAGCACGTCATGGCTCGGCACTTCTTCGGCGGGAAAGGAGGCGATGTCGCCGATCAGCGCGTGGTCGCCGCCGGCAGGGTAGTTCTCGCGATAGGTCTTGGTGGAGAAATCGTTCCACTCGCTCGTGAAGACACAGTCGCCGCCGTGCGCCTCGAAACCCATGCGAATGCCGCCGATGCCGGCAAACAGATCGATGAAGCGGAATTGGGCGTCGCCGGTGCCCGCGCCGGCCTTTGTCCGGCCGCTACTGTGCAGCAGATCGCGCAAGGCCGGTTCGAGCATCGACGGGCACGGTGTTTCGCCTTTTTCCCAGCGACGTACCGTCTTGATGTCCTTACCGACGTGCGCGGCGATTTCGCGTTGAGTGAAGCGGGCGCGCGCCTGTCTGAGCAGGTCGAGCGGTGCGGCGAGGGTCACGGAGGTCCTTGCTGGGAATTTTTGCGGACATTATGACCTAAGGTCGTCCCTTTTTCCTATTTTCACTAAGTGTGAGCAGAAAATTTCCGGTAGTGCAAAGACCTTTTTTGCCTAAATGCGAATGTCACGGTTGGACGTGTAGGCTTACAGCGTGACGCGAAATCCCCGCGTTGCGACGTGTTCAGGCCGCGACAGGGTTCGCGGCCTTTTTTTAACGGGGAAGAGTAGGGCTGGCCGGCGCGGAAGACCGGCCATCAAGACTTGCAGCGCGTCAGATCAGATACGACGGCCGGCGGCGACTTGTAGCGGCTGGAACGGGGCGGCGGTTGCCGCGGCCGGCGCAATCCATACTGGCGGGGGTTCGGTTTCGAACTGGTCCAATTGCAGCAGGAGGCTATCGACCGCGCACAGTTGCGCGTGGGACAGATTGCCGGTGTCGAGCAAATGGTACAGACGCTTGCGCCAGTAGGTAACCGGCAGAATCGGTCCACCCAGATCGCCTTGTAAAGACGGCCGCATCACGCGCCCAATATGCGCGACATCCTGGTCGACCAGCGCCGCGTGGGATGACCCCGTCAGCGTAGTGAGTGTGCGTTCCATATCCCCTCCATGGCACCTTTACGGCCGGCCCCAGCCGGACTTTAGGGCTTTTTTGAAATATTTTTCACGGCTGGCTCCATCGACCAAAACGGGCTGGCGGCGGGCGCGGGCACACCCGTTGCTGAATCGGGATACTGGCGTAATGACGCGCCGGCATTCTAGATATCGGAGCCAAACATGAACAAGGACCAGGTAAAGGGTGTAGGTGAGCAGATCAAGGGCAAGGTTAACGAAGTCGTCGGCAAGGCCACCAACAACCCGGGTAAGGAGCTTAAAGGCGACCTTCAACAAGGCGCCGGCAAGGTGCAAAAGGCCTATGGCGACGCTAAGGAAGACGCCAAGGACAATGCAAAGCGCAACGCGCCGTAATTCGGCTTGCGGTGTCGTTTGACGGGAAAAGGCGCTTCGGCGCCTTTTTTGTTTTGATGAGGCGTGGGTGGGTGCCGGGCTGTGGCTGTCGGACGCCAGGGCTTGGCCGCCGGGCGCGAGGCGCGACGCCGTTTTCGCCTGGGAGTAACCCGGGTTCGGCGCCGCGGACGCTCCGCGCGCTGTGCGCCGCCTTTAGACTTGGCGCATCCAACACGGAGGAGGCGCTTATGACACCCGAAAAAGTGCTTGCGATGTTCGAGCGGCAGTACCTGGAGGGCAAAGCGCCCGTCGACCTCGAAACCACCTGTGCGAGTTTCGCCACCTGGCTGGCAGCGACGTGGGATCAACATGATGGCGAGCAGAAGACGCTGTTGCTGACGGTCGGCGCGGCCTTGTGGCGCGAAGGGTATGACCTGCGCGCCGGTACGGCCACCAAGGATTTGTGGTGAGCCTGAGTGCCTTCGTGCGGTTGGGCGGTGGGGAAAAGCGTCGCGTGGCAATGTTCGCGTTGGAGTGATTCGAGGCGACATGCATTGAGGCGCTCACGCACGCGTTGTGCCGAGTCGGTTTATATTTGGCGGTCGCGTGTTCGGGTCTCTCCTTTCGGTCTTCTGGTCGATCGCTGAATCCCGGGCCCCATTTTCAGCCGCAGCTCTCGCACAAGGATTACACCATCACCATGACCGATCTCTCCACCTTCCCGATCACGAAGAAATGGCCTGCCGAGCATCCGGACCGGATTCAGCTATATTCGCTGCCGACGCCCAATGGCGTGAAGGTGTCGATCATGCTCGAAGAGACTGGTCTGGCCTACGAACCGCACCTCGTGCGCTTCGATACGAACGACCAGATGTCGGCGGCGTTTCTGTCGTTGAATCCGAACAACAAGATTCCGGCGATCATCGATCCGAACGGCCCCGACGGCAAGCCGCTGCCGCTGTTCGAATCCGGCGCGATTCTGATCTACCTGGCGGACAAGGCAGGCAAATTGATTCCGCAGGATGCCACTGGCCGTTATGAAGCGATCCAGTGGGTGATGTTCCAGATGGGCGGCATCGGCCCGATGTTTGGCCAGGTGGGTTTCTTCCACAAGTTCGCCGGCAAGGAATACGAAGACAAACGCCCGCGCGATCGTTATATCGCCGAGTCGAAGCGGCTGCTAGCGGTGCTGGATCAGCAGCTCGAAGGGCGCGACTGGATCCTGGGCGATAAGTACTCGATCGCCGATATCGCGACTTTCCCGTGGGTGCGTAATCTGATCGGGTTCTACGAAGCCGGGGATCTGGTCGGGATTGACGACTTTTCGAATGTGAAGCGGGTGCTGGCGGCGTTCGTTGCGCGTCCGGCGGTGGCAAGGGGATTGGATATTCCGAAGCGGCCTGCGTGATGGGGTGAGAGCGGTTTGTGCTGCGATGACTACACTGACCCAAGGTCGATCAAGGCAGCTCGGCCGGGTTGCCACCCATCGCTCGGTACAGGTCGCGCACGAACTCCTCGCTGACAACGTCCCACTCGGGTGAGGCATAGAGGACGTCTTCGGGATTCTTCTTGCCCTGTGCGTGGCGCAGTGTGCGCACGGTCAATTCGAGGGCCATCGCTTCGTAACTATTCAGCAGCCGGAAGCGGCGAAACGACGAACCCGGCGAAGCCCAAAGCCAGCGCGTCGATCAGCGAACGGTTCTGTTTGCGCAGACT
>NZ_JBNPVS010000034.1:0-114767 GCF_050434225.1 Paraburkholderia sp. GAS32
CGTCATCAATGATCGGCGCTTCCATCCCTTGGGTTCCGTTGTTCAGACATCCAAGGTTAACAGCTTGCCGAGAAAGTAAACAGCCCCCTCAGGGGTTTTTGAACTGGCCTCTAAGCGTGTCCCGGGCGTAAGTGTTTCTTAAGCTACTCCGCATATAGTGCAAGTCTCTCAGGTTCTAGCTCACTCGGACGCTAGATCCTTTCAAGCCGGCTTCGCGCCGGCTTTCTTTTTGCGCCACGTGTCCCGACAACGTGTCCCAGGTAACCTCGAAGAAGAACTTCAGGCCGGTAATGGCGTGGTTCAAGGACACGGGCGAGGTGCCGTGATCGACCAGATGCAGCTGGTAGCGCCGCAGGTCCTCGACGGTGGCCGTGTGCGGTGAGCGCCCGGGAAACCGGGCAAATTCGCGCACGATGCGCAGATAGGTGTCCTGCGTCTTCGGCGAAAGCTGGCGCATGCGCATGTCGTCGGTCATGCGCTGGCGCAGTGGACTGGCGTTTGCCTGTGGGGAGGTCATGATTGGGCTCCTGCTGGAGAACGAGGCGGGTTGCCTCATTCGCCAACATACGGAACCGCGCGGCGGACCTCCCATGAACCACACACGCTGGCCGGAGCCCCCTTCCGCGCGAGCGGTTTCGTTCTTCGACCCAACCCGGTCAGCCTACCGAAAGTCAAGACCGGCCGCTATCGGATCCACAAAAGGCATTGAAGATCGTGGACTGTTGGCTGTCGCCGACTTCTCGGCCATGACGACCCTTGAGGTGGCCGAGCATGCTACCGTTTTTGAATGTATAAACGACATTTCGCGTCAGCACCGCTGAACTGCGGCCGGACGCCAATCGCGTTGCCGATAGCGTGGCAGCCGCCCCGCTCGTTGGCGGCCGCTCGAAGGCAGCATCCTTGGGGCAAGTTTGATCGCGTTTTCCCCCTAATGCTGGACACCGGGCTTCCTGCCCGCGTGCTTTTCTCTCAGGTTTCCTGGTTAGCCGATGCACCAGCAGCGTCAACCCCGTCGCTCAATGCCGGTCATGCGAAAACCCGCAGATGTGATCAGGTCGGCCCACTGCTCGTTGTCGATTTCGCAACCTATATCATGGCCGTCGGCATATTCCGCGTACCTGACGACAAAGAGCTCACGCCTGCGGTCGGCTTTCGGCGCCTGTTCGCGCCATGCGATGATGCTGGCCGCTGTCGTTTCCTTTTCGGTGAATAGTCTGCTCAGCCCGATCACGACAAGTCGGTCTCCCTCGTCGTTCTCCCACACCGAGTTAAGCGGAGGGCGCAGGACACTCATGTCTTGACTCCTGTTGATTATCTGGATGAACCCGGGCACGCGGAGCGGCACATGACATGCGGCGTTATCGCGCCGCAGTATGTTCGTCTAACCGCGCAAGGACGCTATGCGAGAGTCGTGCCATTCGCTGAAGATTCACGCCTGATATCGGTTGCCTGCGCCAAGGCGCTTGCGGCGAATACGCTTAAGTTCCGAAACGTTTCCTCGCTGAAACAGCGCCTCTTGCGACATTGGTGTGCAAGACTCCTTGGCGTGGCAAACACGATGCGGCGAGGCAATTGCGAGCCGGCGAATGAAGTTGGAGTATGTTTGCTACGCAACGGAAGTGAGCCCAATCCTGACAATACGCAAATCCCATTGCACTTGAAGCAGCCGGCCGCGAGACCTATGAGTACGGCGACATGGAATTGAAAGAAAGACATAGAGCGGTCACAGGAATGCACTTTGCGGTGACGGGCCAGCGCACCGCCCGAGCTGGCTCAATATTGAGACGTTCATATGTGTACGGGCTCCGGTACCGATCCGCATCGGAATATGTTTTGTGTGAGCTGAGCGCACTGTGCGACCGAGCCGCCTCGCGCTCGCGACGCACGGCCGCGCAGTCAGTCGAGCCGAGGTGGACGCCCCAACGCTGACCGGAGTCACTCCCACCGGCTTTCCATCGCCCGGTGACACGTTTAATTTGCGCCTGCAAACGCTTGTCTGCCAAGGCCGAACGGATGTCAGCATGCGTCGACGCAGACACATTTATTGACGCAACGCAAAGAACCGATCGCCAGTTATGACCTCCGCATGTACCCTTCGGGGCTGCACAGCCACGGCAAGCGGTAGGAAGAATGATTACGCGCATCGGTGACTCGAGGCGGAGTTGGCAGCAGCCGTGGCCAAAGACGTTTGCGGGTCTTTACCCATCCTTTTCCGCGAGCCTTCCTACTTCGAGGCTGTGTCGAAGTGTACGAGAATGAAATCATGGGCTTCGATGCCCGCTGGCCACGACCGGAAAAGTGATCATGAAGCGCATCTATCTCATGCTGCCGATCCACTATGCAGGCAGACGATCACCCACCCACGCTCGTGCACAGTTTGGCAATCACACAAAACTGGCGGAAGCGATGGAATTCTTGCTTGGCTTGGCAATAGGGACGTCCTTGGGCGCCAGTCTCGGCGTGTTCGTCGTGGCGTGGCTTTGGGCGTGCAAGGACGAGGGCAGCAGGCACGACTACGCGAAGCCCGACTGATCGGCGTTGGGTGAAGGCCTATAGGCCCACGGTCGATGCAGCCCTGCGTCCTCTCGCACATACTCAGATGAAATACCTGATTGCGTCAGAAAGGCAGATGTGTACGATGGAACGAACGTCGGCGCTCCTTGCGCGACGTGTGTGTTTCGGGCCGCAGCAATGTCTGCGGCCTTTTTTACAGTGCGCCCAGCATGGGCGCGCCCCAGTGGGTGCAAGTCCCACCGTAAGTTGACCACAGCGAACGAAGCGAAGCGCAACTGCATGAGGGAGACCGGGTGTGGGGAGGAAGCGTGGAGCGAAACTGCGAGCCGATGAACAAGAAGCGGATATGAGGCCCGCAATGCCTGCAGCGTCGACGCTGGGCGTCGCAGGCATGGATCTGGTCCTGGGCCACTACGTGTTGAAGGCTGGAACGCAGGCGTTTTCCCTCGGACATCAATAACCCAAGTCACCCTGCGCAGCTCCTTCGAGCGGGCGCTGAAACCTGGCTAACGGCACTTTCTCATCGGCACCGTCCCGCTGCAGGTAAATCGTCCAATGCATATCCATTTGTCACCTCGGCTCACGGATGCCAGCGGCAGATTAGTACAAAGTGGCGGACTCCCCCAATTTTTGTCCGCTCCCCCGGATCGTTGCGATGTATCGCGACTGCAACAATGAAACATCCTCACCGCTACCTCGCTGTTATTCATCGATTACATGGCGGTAAAGAAGAAAAGGGGCGGAGCTCGGTCCCTGGCGCGAGGTTGGTGCATGCACACTTAATTTCGCCCATTGACCAAAACAGCGCCGGTTAGGCGCCGTCTCCCGCAACGGTGTTGCAATTCTGAAACGTTATCCACGCAATCAGCCAGGATCGTCTGCGCAAAACGAAAGCAAGCCTTTACTGACGCTGAGATGGCGCGCTTCCTGCTAAGGAAAGCCGGGCGCCGAAAGAGGCGTCTGCGCGACAAAAATCACAAAAAAGGAAACACGAGGTGAAAACAAAAACGGCAAGAGACGGGTCACGGCTCGGCCAATCTTCGGCGCCAGCAATATCGTTTGGTCGCCGCCTGCTGTGCAGGTATCACGAGGATGTGTTTGGCTCCTGGTCCATTCAGGTACGCCGCCACTGCAAGATCGCTCGCGTCGGCAACGCCACTGACGAAACGACGGACGCGGCAATCTTCCATTTTCTACATCAAACAACGAGACTCGTCGGCAGTTCGCCTCGGTCGCAGCCGGACGCGCAGTCTTACCTGTTGTGCGGGTGACGGCGGCGATGCCTCGAAGGAGCGAGCGGTCAACCGACGCTCCAGGAGCGCGCCGTGCCTGAAGGCTTCCGGTCCTGGGCGCCGGCGTGAGCGTAGTCGTGTCTTGGATTTCGTCGTCGCACTGCCATTGAAAGTTACCGCCGCACTGCCTGCGCGCCGCGAAAGATGCTTGCGCCGCAGTCCAGTAGCTGAATAATTACGCATGCAACGTAGTACTAATTATTTAGCTTTGTTACTCATCGAACATAGGTTTTATATGCTGGTCAATTAGGGTGGCGTACCTGATTTAACAATAGCTACTGTGCGTGATTGGTAGTCACTTGGCTTGGTTGCAAACACGTGGAGCCTGTCGCGCATTGAAAAGGAGTACTACGGGGTGTATGAGCGCGACCTCGACCATATTCTCGGCGCTCATTTTTTAGGTATTTTCATCATGAAGAAGCAAATCGCACTCGGCGTCGCAGCACTTGCAATCTCATTTGGCGCTGTCGCGGGCGGCGGCATGCCCCCGGCACCGACTCCGGTCACTACCTCGTCTACTGCCAATGCGACCGGCGGTATCGGTGGCGCGTTGGGGGTTGCCGGTTTCGGCGTGACCAACAACTCGTCTTCGACGGTGAATGGCGGTTATGCCGCATCGCTCAATGGCCCCGGCTCAAACGCGGGTACCTTCAACGCGGGTAATCAAAGCTTCGCCAACACGTCAGTCACCTTCGGCACGAATGCGGGCTTCACCAACACGAGCAACACCGCGAATACAAACGAAGGCAACGGGAACAACACGTCGTCGGCGTCGAACGGGTTGAACAACTTCACCAACAGCGGATTCTCGGTCGCTAGCAGCACGGGTTCGCAGGACTTCGGCTCGAGCATTTACAGCGCTTCGGGCTACGGTTCGAATCAGGGTGGCTGGGTTAGCGCGAACGGCAATGCGACGGCAAAAGCGGACGGCTGGGTCGGCGAAGTGGGTGCTGGCGTTGGCGGCTTCGGCTCGTCCAATTCGGCGACGTCGGGTCAAGGTTTCCAACCTTGGTAAATCGCGGGCAGTAACTGATCTGCGCGTGTAAGGCGGGGGATGACCCCGCCTCTCAAAACAACGGAGACCTGATGATGAAATACGCTATTGTCGTTGGCATGATGCTATTGAGCGGGGGCGCAATGGCCCAAGCGACTGGTACCATCACCAACGGTACGCAATCGACCGCTCAACTGGCAAACCAGGTGAATGTGAACGTCGGCACCGGTGCTGGGTCAAATCCTAGCGGAGTCGCAAACGCGCAGCAAGTTCCGACTCAATCGGAAGTCGGCTATACCGGCAGCTACACGGTAAAGAGCGCACCGACTGTATACGCCCCATCGCTTACCGCATCGGTGACCGAAACGTGTTGGGGTTCAGTGTCCGCCGCTGTGTCGGTTGTCGGCGTCGGTGCCACGGGTGCGGCCACCATCAAGGATCAGGATTGTAATCGCCGTCTGAACGCTGCAGTTGCCTGGCGGATGGACCGCAAGGACATTTCTTTCAACATCATGTGTCAGGATGATTCGTTCCGCGCTGCTGCTGCGACGACGAAGGCCCCATGCGATATTGACGTGCCGAAGGTATCGGCGAACGACGCGAAACCGGAAACCGATAAAAATCTTGTTCCGGTCGCAAACGCTCCTGACATGATGCAATACAAAGTGGCGGAAACTCCGCATGCGCCGCCCTCAAAATAATACGACTTCAACTATGCCAAAGTGTGATTCTGACCGACAATCAGCGAATCCCTTCTCGTTGGCCAATTCGCGTGTAATGTCTACTCCATCGGTACTGCTACTAACCTCCAGTCCGGAGCAAATCGGTTCAAATTTGAAAAATGCACGTAGCTTTTTCCGGCCATTTCAAATGTCGTATGAATTTCGCATACAGATCAATACTGGCTCGCAGGACATGGCGCGAACCTTTCGACGGGGGGCGAACGCAGTGTGGCTGCCTGGCAAGTGAAAGAGAAGGTTAGGAATTCGAAGATAAGGGATGTAAATAAGACGAGACATGCGGTGGGCGCCGTTTAACGGCGGCACGGCCTTGTCGCGACCGGTTCCTGGCTGCCAGGGGTAAAAACATGAATAGCAACTGCCGCGTCGTGATCGCCGAAGACCACGATCTGCTACGAAACGGTCTGCGCTCGATGCTTTCAGCGCAAGGGGGCTATGACGTCATCGGTGAAGCGAGGGACGGCAAGGAAGCCTGTCAAATGGCGATGACGCTGAATCCCGATCTGATGCTGATGGATCTGTCGATGCGAGGCATGAACGGAATCGATGCCAGCGCGGCGATCAAACGACGATCGCCGAACGTACGAATCGTGGTGCTCACGGTTCACCAGAGCGAAGAGTATGTGCGTGAGGCGCTACGCGCCGGCGTCGAGGGTTACGTGCTGAAAGATGTCTCGTTCGATGAACTCCTGGCCGCCATGCGCATGGTGATGCAGGGGAAGAAGCATCTGAGCGCCGACGTGTACGGGTACATGGTCGACTCGTTCGTCACGGGCCGCGAAGCGCCTGCGCCAAAGAAGGCGTGGGACGTTCTGACGGCGCGGGAGCGCAGTGTGCTGAAGCTGATCGCCGAAGGGCGTACCAACCGGCAGGTCGGGCAGTACTTGAATCTCAGCCCGAAGACGATCGAGAAGTATCGAGCCAGCATGATGCACAAGCTCAATATCGCCAATCTGACGGAACTGGTTCTGGTCGCCATCAGTATGGGTCTGCTGACTTCTCTGGCCGAGAAGTGCTCCGAGCCGAACGTTGACGATACGCCTGGCCGCTTGTCGGCCGAGCCGGATGGGCCGCCGGAGTCGCCTGAATACACGGGAGAGCCCAAGTACGGGCCGGGAGGGGCGCGCTGAGCGCGAACGGAAATGGTTTTGTCGCAGTAGTGGTCAAGAAGCGAGTGAATTCGATATGCAAAGTATTGCTTACATTTCGAGATCGTAAAATTGATCAGCGGCGGACGGATGATAAACTCGAGCACACTTCATCTGTCCTTTGGCGATCACGTGCATCAGTTCGATGCCGCCCAGAAGGATCTGTGCACAGCGAAAAGTTTTGAATCCCAGCACGGGTCGCGTGCGTCGCTTGATCGCCCGATGGTCATGGTCGGGTAGCAGCAGTGCATTGCTGCGCTGCTGCCCCCTTCTATGAGCAGTAATTTGTCACGGCTGCCAGCGAATCGTCGATCAACTTCCTCCACATCTCCTTGCGAGAGTGTATGACGGATCTGGTGCAAATAGCCGGTCTATCGACGTTATAACTATATATAGGATATCTTATTGAACCGAGGGGGATGCATTCCAGGTAGCGGGTACAACGGTCTGCAGCGTTGCGCGGGCGCTCGCCAGCCGGTGTGCTTGTTGACTCATCGTCATCATCAGAGATCCTCAATGTCAATCGGAAGAGCCGGTTTCCCTGCCGCTCATCGGCATCGCCGACGATACGTTGGGCCTCGGCGCTGATCCGCGCAGCGGCTGAGCCAGCCGCGGCCTGAGCGGCGCGAGCCTTGTCGCTGGCGATGCGGACGGCCCTAGCCTCAAGCTGTCGCAGTTCGGCATGCAAAGTGGTTGTATCGACTCCGCTCGCCAGCGCCCGATGCAGTTGCTGCCGCGCGTTTTCCAGTTGGGTTCTCAACGGTTCCTCCGCGATTGCATCGCCAGCTCTCTCACCAGTCGGTCAAACGCTCCGTGATGTTTTCGGGTACCGAAGTCCCGCGTGGTCCTGATCGGTGCCGGATGGCTCGCGCGTGCGCCGACAGCACGCTGTCATTGGCCACCCAGTGATTTCGAGAGCAGCTCGCTCCCGAAAATGCGCTGCAGAATCTCCTTTTGCGGGGCGAGATCCCTGCTCAGCGCTACCTCGATCGCCGTTGCTTCTGCTCCCGTGATGCGTTTCGCCGACAGTGCCGACATCGCTTTGGCAAGAACGGCCTGCCTCAGCTGCGCTGGCGTGTACGCCGAGATCGGCGGCTCGGGATTCTTCACGTACAGCTGCGCTTTCGGGTGCTGGTTCATGTGTGTATCTCCTTCGTGCGAGGGCGCGTTGCGATCCAGTGATCGACTTCTGAATCCCGAAATCCGATGCAATGGTGGGATAGGCGAACGGGTGACGGAAACGCGCCAATTTTGATCGGCCGGCTGAGGCTGGTTTTCGACAGGCCTGTCCGTCGAATCACGGCCCGCATCCGGCTGATGCCGTTTCGGTCCGGTGGTGACTGGCTTGACATGGGCATGGGTGATCCTTCATGAATCCGCGTGGCCGCAGACTGGTTTCCAGCATGCCGTCACGACCCGCGCCGCGCGAGAGGTCGTGACAGCACGCTCTCGGCATGGAAGTCGATACAGCGAAATTCCTTGAAAACGGAGGGATGTTCCAATGCATTCCCCTGCGAGCTACGCTATCGGCGACCACATGCGCCCGGAACTTCAGGGGGTGACTTGCCTCGCGTGCGTGGGTTGTCCGACCAGCCGACAGGATGCGCTGGCGCCGACCATGCGACGTCGGATCTGATGCGCGGCGTCTCCCGCCAGGAAACCCGCGCTCCACTTGCCTGCGTGCGATGCGGGCGCAACGGCACAACTGCTGCCACGCGTCTGCTCGGGCGCTTCCGGCTGGTTAGAAGCCACACGCTGTCCGTGTCCTGCTACAACCCTGAGAGGGAGCTTCTACCCGGTAAAAACGCAAAAGGTGCGCCGCCGGTCAAGTGGAACGGCCTGCGCGGGGCACACGTAGAAATCGATCTGCACGGCAAACGGCAACGCCGCGACATTGACCTGCGCTCGGGCCGGCCAGAGATCGAGTGTTTCGTTGCACGTCGCTGGCCAGAGGCCACCATCACCCGGGTCTGGCTGGACGCCGAACCGCCAGCCGTCGTCCCCGCACACCGCCCGATCGGCACTTCGTATGCCAGCGCGCAGTTCGCAGCAACGCCGGCGATGGCGCGCTGAGCACACCCCTGACTCCGCCGGTGAGCATGGCCGACGGCGTGACGCGCTTCCTGCTCGGCGTGCCCAGGCACTTCACGGATAGGTGGGTCCTGTAGGGTTCAGGCGGGTTCAGATTTCGCCGCCCTTGCCGTTATCGATGTAGTAAGCAACGGTGATTCCCGTTACTTGCGGCTTGTGAATGCCGCTGCATGTCACGTGCGGCGGCATCTTTTTCGCCGTCTGTTTGCCGGGCCACGCAAGCAGGTCACTCGCTACCGGCGCACTCGGGCCGAAGGCATGGGCAATAGAAACGGCGAGGCGAAACTCCCGCTCGATATGGTGGCTCATATGGCGTTGACGGCGTACTACGTCAACTGGACCAGCAGACCGGCGTGTCCTGACTTCGCGTATGGGCGCGCCGCAGCGACCCGCCGTGGGGACGTAAAGTTCAGTTTTGTGACAATCCGGACCGCTAAGAAAGCCTGCATTGGCGCAAATACTCGTGTGACGACACCCCACAGATCCTTCGACGTGCGGCGGGCTCCGCATAAGCGGCACCACAGCGCTACTACATTCTGCAAGAACGGGACTACAAGAAAAGACTGCGCGTGCGAGACGAACGAGGAAATCGTTTCGTTATCGATGATCGCCGTTCAAACCTGAATCACTTCGACACCGCATCTGCGTGTCCCAAAACCTTTCCAGGCCGTTGGCCAATGGCGACAGCGGCTTGAAGGTGATGGCATGCTTAGTGCCTGTGTGCTCTGCGCGGCGACTCAGTGAAGACGGAATCAGCGGACAAGCAATAGCCGCATAGCAAATCGCTCCTTGATAGCGAAGAGACGGCCTATCCAAGAGGCCGGCACAAAAAAACGGCGAAATCTATGGAATCGAAATGGGTGGTGCAGGGACTGCTGTCCCCTGTGGTTGCGCTTCGATCGTTGACGACTCAACGCAGTTGGTCCTCGCATGGCCCGCAGTAGAACACAGCCCGCGTCGCACTCCGACGTGATTGCCCCCTCGTTCCCCCCAAAACCTTTCGGAAATTCTGAAAATGAACGACTCGACACGCAGCATGATGATGTACGACGCTCAGAAAAAGAGTGGCGTGGTGGCCTTTCTGCTTTGGCTCTTTCTCGGTAGCCTTGGCGCGCACCGGTTTTATCTCGGCTTCACCGGCACTGCTGTCCTTCAACTGCTGCTTTTTATCTTCGGTTGGACCACGGCGTTCGCCTACATCGGCGTGTTCCTGTTGCTGGCGCTATACGTGTGGCTCTTGATAGACGTGTTCTGCATCTCCGGAGGCGTGCGAGAACACAACACGATGCTGGCGCAACGGCTTTCAGAGTGAAGCCGCGTGGAATGGCAATCAGGGGGTAAGCCATCATGCGTTGGCCCGGGTACTAAAGATGCGCAGCTAAGGTAGTGCGTGCAAAGAGCCCCAAGCCAGCTCGATCGAAGAATTCAAAGTTCTCCGGCCCGAAGCACGAGTACGACGCGGCATAGCTTACGCGCCTCGACGTCGACGGAATGCAGTTCATTCACGTTTCCGAGGTCGCGGCGAAGGACGAGTTTTTCAACATCGAGAATGTGACGCGCGACGACTTGCTCGCGGCGCATCGTATCCCTCCGCAGCTTATGGGGATCGTCGCGAGCAATACCGGCGGTTTCGGGGCGGACGGCACGGCCGCCGAGGTGTTCGCGTGGAATGAAATCGGCCGTTGCAACGTCGATTTGCACAGATCAAAGAGTGGATCGGTGACGAGGTTGTGCGCTTCAATCCGTATTCGATCAAGACGACGAAGGCCGCGGTGTAAGCGACCCGGGGAGTCCTTGATATGAAAAGGCTACCTCCCTCAAATCAGCCAATCGATGTTGTGCCGAACACCAAACGGGAGCGTGACACGCCGGAATCGTTAGCGTGGCTGCCCATGGCTCGGCACCACACAAGCGTCGATCTTTTGATGCCCATTGCACATAAATTCAGACAGTTCCGTTCTGGAGCGTGCCCATGACAGCCTTGAGCCGCCGCTTTTCGTCGATTTGGAGGATCTCCCTCCCGCGCTCGACTTTTTCGGGAGACATCTATTTAAGCTCCGGAAGCTGGTCAAACCACTTAGACCACCGATGCTCGATAGCCCTTAGCGAGATCTCGTCGGTTCTAGTTCGGTGCATATGTGCATATACGAGGGCGCTCAATTCCGGTGGAAGTTTGGCGCCTTCCATCGCCCGTTTGAATACCCACAAATGCAAATCGACGAGTTCGAGTCTGCAGCTTGTCGGTGCTGGTCGAGAATTCGATTGGTACCTCTGGAGCATGCGTATGATCCACGAGTGGCAGCCCCGGTCCCAACGACGCCTTGAACCCACGGGCATCGCGATAGAACTCGGCGAGTGTACGCTGCGCCTTGTTGAACTGTGACTGCTGGTCGACTACGATGCGCGAGGCCCGCGTCTCTGTGGCCTTTAGGCGGTCAGCAATTCCGTGCATCACGGCCTGAAACGCGACTACATTCGGGGTCACTTGAAGCATGTCTTTCTTGCTGGACACGTTGTATGAAAGTTCACGCGGATTGGCGTCGGCCCAAGCCAACGCGTCCCCGATCACTTGCCTCGACCGCGCATCCGGCAAACAGTCGGTGTGGGGATGACCCGCTTCAGTGGACGGTTACGTAGTTGAATTTTGAGAGGATAGTTATCTCCGTTTGAAGAGCTGCTGCGAGTTGTCCACGGCCGGTCGGCGGGTCGCCTGTCACGACCACGACGCCGGCCGGCGGTGGGCAACTCGCATGCCGATGAGGTGGGCTTTTGTGCTGCATGCAGCTGTTCGTAAATGATCGGCGAGCGATAGCCAAGCCCGCTATGAAGGCGAAGCGGGTTGTACCACGCCTCCAGGAAGTGAAAGATCTCGCGCCGCGCCTGTTCATGCGTGGCGAAGTGCGAGCGCGCAAGCAATTCACATTCAAGTGTGGCGAAGAAGGCTTCGCACATGGCGTTGTCGAAGCAGTCGCCAACGCTGCCCATGGACGGACGCACGCCAGCCTCACGGCAGCGGCGGCCGAAGGCAATGGACGTGTATTGGCACCCCTGATCGGAATGGTGGATGACACCGTCGGGACGGCGTTGCGACAACGCCATGTCCAGTGCCCGCAGCATCAATTCGGTGTACAGATGACATGACATCGACCAGCCCACAATACGACGGCTGAACACATCCAGCACCACGGCCAGATACAGAAACCCTTCGCCAGTCGGTACATAGGTCGCGTCGGCGACCCACAGCCGGTCTGGCGCGTCGGCGCTAAAGTGGCGTTGTACCAGGTCGGAGGCCGGCCGCGCATCGGGCTGGCGCCGCGTGGTGGTGATCCAGCGCCGCCGGCTCACGCCGCACAGACCCGCAATACGCATCAGGCGGGCGACCCGCTTGCGCCCCACATGAACGCCCTGGTGGACCAGTTCGGCGTAAATGCGAGGCATCCCATAGGTGCCGCGCGAGCTCGTGTGAATTGCATGAATGCGCGCCAGCAGATCTGCATCGCTGCGTGCCCGTTTCGATGGTCCGCGTCCAAGCCACGCATAAAAGCCGCTGGTGGAGACCTTTAGCAGCCGCGCCATGGTGGTAACGGGCCAGGTGGCCTGATTCGCTTTCATGAACTCGAACCCTCGTCGGGCACGGTCCCGGTCTCCCGGGCGAACCAGGCCGCCGCTTTTGACAAGATATCCCGCTCAACCTCGAGCTGGCGAACCTTGCGGCGCAAGCGCGTCAGTTCCTCGCGCTCGGCCGTGGTCAGTCCGTCGTGCCGTCTGCCTGCGTCACGGTCGGCCTGGGCCACCCAGTTGTAGATGGTCTGCGCAGTCGGCTCGAACTCCTTCTCCAGGTCCTCGGGTGTTCGCCCGGCCTTCACCAGCTCGACCATCTGGGCCCGGAATTCCGCCGGGTACGGGGTGCGATGCTTCGCCATGGTGGGCACCTCCTATTCCAAAGGATCGGTATCCACGAAACCGGGTCAACTCCACTTTGAAAACGACCAGTTCCACGTTGGGTGGTTTGCGGGAACCCAACACCGTGGTGGAGCGAAGCACCTGCGTCTCGCAATTGACGGCACAGTAGTCACGGCGGTGCCGCTGGAAGAGGTGCGCAGGTTCGAAGCTATCGCGGGCCGTGTTGAGTGTGAGGGCATAGCAGCTCGACGATTCGCTTGTGCTCTCCAGCGTCCAAGCCTGACACGCGTGCTTATCGCTGCTGCACTCGACCAGTGTGGCTGGGTCCGTTTTCTATCGGCGGAAGAGGTTGCGAAACCTCGCTGCTACGGTTGCAACGGAATGACTTCTGGTGTCACCGTCGAGTGGCACAGTGCGCCGGAGGGATCGGGAGCGGGGACGAAAGAGCACTGTGGCGAGGTGGCCCTGTAGGTCCGTGCCGAGCGCACAGGCGATGCGTGTCACCCAAAGTAGCCCGGCTACGAACATAATCTCCGACGGCAGTGCGACGATGTCATGCGTCGGCGAATTCTATCGCCGCGACCAGGGCGCAACGTTTCTCACTCCTGCTTCTTCCCACACAACTCATCCTGCGACTGGAGCACATCAACCATCTCGCGCACCGCGGTTTGAAGTTCGGGCACGTAACGCCGTTTGGCCTCCGCGAGCGTGACCGCTCGCGAAAGGAACACCACATTCAGACTCGCCAGCACACGCTCATGCGAGACGATCGCGACGGCAACCGCACCGATCTTGCTTTGCGCAGCCCAGTCGCCGTGATTGGAGCCGAAGCCGTCCGCGCGTACCCGCTTGACCAGGCTTTTGATCAAAGCGTCATTGGAGGCGAGCGCCTTCTGCTCTTCACCGCCCGCGCCCGAGCGCAACAATTCGAGAATGTCCTCTCGTTCGCCCTCGGGGCACATCGCGAAGTAAGCACGACCGGCGGCCGTGAGCAGAATCGGTAGGCGCCGCCCAACCATCGAACGGTGAAACGACAGCGGACTGAAGCGGTGCGTAGTCTCGCGGATGATCATGGCGTCGCCGTCCGGTGTGGTCAGATCCGACGGCCACGCTACGCGCTGCAAAAGCCGTCCCATGATGGGCGGCGCGATCGTCGCGATTCGTTCGTCATCTGTAAAACCTTCGCTCAATGAGCGCACCTGAAGTGTCAAACGAAAGCTGTCGTCCGACGCACTGCGTCGCACGAAACCTTCTTCCATCAGCGTCTCCAGCAGGCGCCGCACCGTGGTGCGATGCAAGCCAGTGAGGTCGCTGATCTGTTGGCTGGTGGCGCGGCCGCTTTCCATTGAATTGAGCGCCTGCAGTACCTGCAGGCCGCGCGCGAGACCCCGCACGCTCGTGTATTTGGTCACCGAAAAACCTCATTGAATCAATTATGTGCATTCTATGCACATTTTTCACAAATTGTTGAGGCGACACGGCACGAGCCATAGACTGCGAGCAAATCAACGATTCAAGGAGACACGAGATGCCGCATCTCGTGAGCGATTTTTTCGCCACGGCGATACGCAATCGTCACACCGTGCTCTCCGTGGATATTTCAAACAAGTCCGCTATCTGAAGCGACGGCGCGCTGCGCCGCTCGCGAGAAAGGAGACAGTATGCTCCCAGCCAATGATCCGGCAGCCGCCTGCGGCCGCTGCGAAACCGTGTCAGCCGATGTGGCGATTGTCGGCGCCGGCCCGGTCGGTCTGATGATTGCCAATTACCTGGGCTTGCAAGGCGTTCGCGTGGTGCTGCTGGAAAAGCTCGAACAGATCATCGACTATCCGCGCGCCATTGGTCTCGACGACGAAGCGTTACGCGTGTTCCAGTCGGTCGGCCTCGCCGACGTCCTGTTGCCGCACACCACGCCCGACCACTGGATGCGTTTTGTCACGCACACGGGTCATTGCTTTGCGTCGATCGAACCACGCACCGACGAGTTCGGCTGGTCGCGCCGCAATGCATTCATTCAACCGCTCGCCGATCGCGTGTTGTATGAAGGGCTGCGCCGTTTCCCGCATGTCGAGGTGTTGTTCGGCACGAGCGTGAGCGCATTCACGCAGGACCCGGCCGGCATGACGATTGAAGCGGAAGATCAGAAAGGCCGCCGCCGCACAGTGCGCGCGTCGTACATGATCGGCGCGGACGGCGGAAACAGCTTGGTGCGCCGCATGCTCAACGTGCCGTTCGAGGGACGCACGAAGCCGAATCAATGGATTGTGGTGGACGTACGCAACGATCCGATCGGCTCGCCGCACGTCTACATGCATTGCGATCCGAAACGGCCCTACGTGTCGGCAGCGTTGCCGCATGGCATTCGCCGCTTCGAATTCATGGTGATGCCTGGCGAAACCGAAGAAGAACTGTCGAAGCCTGAGAACATGGCCGCGCTGATCCGCAAGGTGGTAGCCGATCCGCAGAAAGTGGACTACATCCGCAAGCGCGTCTACACGCACAATGCGCGGCTCGCGAGCACCTTCCGCGTGGACCGCGTGCTACTGGCTGGCGACGCCGCGCACATCATGCCGGTCTGGCAAGGACAGGGTTACAACAGCGGGATTCGCGACGCGAGCAATCTCGGCTGGAAGCTGGCGATGGTGGTCAAGCAGCTCGCGAGCGACGCGTTGCTCGACACGTACACGGCGGAGCGCCGCGCGCATGCCCGCTCGATGATCCATCTCTCGGAAGTGGCCGGCGACATCTTCGCGCCGACGAGCCGCTTCGGCATCAAATTCCGCGACGCCTTCGTGCGGACCTTCAATGTGTTGCCCGCCATGAAACGCTACTTCGTGGAGATGCGTTTCAAGCCGATGCCGCGCTACGAAACGGGTGTCGTCTTGCTGGCGGAGCGCAATCGCAGGCATGGCGTGCTGGCGCGCGTGCTGGAACGCTCCGGTCATTCCGCACCTGGCCGGCTGCTCGGCCTGATGAGCGAGAAGCGCGAGTCTCTGCTCGGCCGCCTCGTGTATGGCCGTGACCCGCAGTGTCATTCGCCGATCGGCCGCATGTTCATTCAGCCCCGTGTGCGTACGGTGGACGGCAGTGTCGTGCGTCTGGATGACGCGCTCGGTAATCGCTTCGCGATCATCGGCTGGGGTTCGGATCCCACGTTCGGGCTGTCGCCGCTCGCGCGCGAAACGTGGCAGCGCCTCGGTGGATGCTTCGTAATCGCGAAGCCCGATACGCAGCTGGCTTTTCATGACGATGTGCCCGAAGGCGTGATCGCCATCGGCGACGTGCAGGGGCGACTGAAGGAATGGTTTTCGCGCGTGCCGGAGTCCGTCGTGTTGCTGCGGCCAGATCGTTTCGTTGCGGGTATGTGTACGCCGCAGCAGGTGTCTGCAGCGATTGGGGAGCTGGCCGTCAAGCTGAGCTTCAAGGCTGCGGGACAGCCCGCCGCAGCGGTTACAGCGCGTGAGCCGGCCGTCGCATCCGAAAGCGTCACCGCGATCGTAGCCGGAGCCTGACATGCCAATACTGCTCGAATGTCTTTCCCATACGCCGCTCAGCGGCTACTACGACCCGGCGCCGGACATCGTCGCTGAAGTCGAGCGGATTCATGCAGCGGCGCGCGCACGCGTTGCCGCCTTCGATCCGGAACTGGTCGTCGTGTTCGCGCCGGATCACTACAACGGTTTCTTCTACGACGTGATGCCGCCGTTCTGCATCGGCGCGTCGGCAAGCGCGATCGGCGACTTCGGCAGTCTGGCAGGCCAGCTTGCCGTCCCCGCCGACACCGCCCTCGATCTTGCGGAAGCCGCGCTCGCGGCCGATGTCGACGTCGCTGTCTCGTATCGGATGCAGGTAGACCACGGCTGCGCGCAGGCGCTGGAGATTCTCACAGGCGCACTGGATCGTTATCCGGTCGTGCCGGTGTTCATCAATTCGGTCGCACCACCCATGGCGTCATGCCGCCGCGCGCGTTTGCTCGGCGACGCGCTGGGCCACCGCCTCGCGCGCTCCAACCAGCGCGTGCTGGTGATCGGCTCCGGCGGCATTTCGCACGAACCTCCAGTGCCTGAACTTGCAGGTGCAACGGACGAAGTCGCCGAGCGGTTGATCGCCGGCCGCAATCCGTCGCCCGAATCACGGGCGGCGCGCCAGGCTCGCACCGTCGCGGCTGCTCGCGCATTCGCGGCGGGCGACAGCCGCCTGCATCCGCTCAATCCCGAGTGGGACCGCGCATTCCTGAAGCTGCTCGAGGAGGGCGAACTGCCCGCGCTCGACGGCTTCACCGACACTGCGATCACACGCGACGCCGGCAAGTCCGCGCACGAGGTGCGGACCTGGATCGCGGCATTCGGCGCGCTGCAGGCGTACGGACCGTACCGTGCGACGCTCGATTACTACCGGCCAATCCCCGAATGGATCGCGGGCTTCGGCGCGATGCACGCGCAACCCGTTGCCGAAACCGTCTAACGCTTTATGGAAGTCACCATGAACCATCGAACCCATGCCGAAGCGCTCGCCCTGCGGCTGCGCGAATCCGAACGCACTCGGCAGACCGTTGCACCGCTGCGGGACGACGAGCTATTCGCCCATTTGAGCGCGGCCGACGCCGGCGATCTTGCGTACACCGTGCATCAGATCAACGTCGACGCACGCGTGGCCGCTGGCGAACGCATCGTCGGACGCAAAATCGGGCTGACCTCGCCTGCGGTTCAACGCCAGCTTGGCGTCGAACAACCCGACTTCGGCGCGTTGTTCGCGTCGATGGCTCATGGCGACAACCAGCCCATCGCGCTTGGCGAACTGATTCAGCCGAAAGTCGAAGCGGAAATCGCGCTCGTGCTCGAGCACGACCTCACGCATGAAAAGCATACCTACGCCGACCTGATTCGCGCGACGGCCTACGCGGTCGCCGCGATCGAAGTGGTGGACAGCCGCATCGAGGGCTGGAATATCCGCTTCGTCGATACCGTCGCGGACAACGCGTCGAGCGCGCGCTTCGTATTGGGCATCCGGCCAGTGTTGCTGCGCGATGTCGATCTCGCGGCCTGTGCGATGACGCTTTCGAACGATTCCGAAACGCTTTCGCGCGGCAACGGCGCGGCGTGTCTGGGCAATCCGCTGAACGCCGCCGTGTGGCTCGCGGACCGGATGCAGCACCTCGGCACGCCGCTGCGAGCGGGCGACGTCCTCATGACAGGCGCGCTCGGCCCAATGGTCGCCGTCACGCAGCCCGGCACCTTCAGCGCACAGATCGAGGGTCTTGGCAGCGTTCGCGCAATTTTCTCCGTATAAGCATTCACCCGATTGAGGACTGACATGGCAAGCGAAAAACTCAGGGCCGCGATCATCGGCTCCGGCAACATTGGCACCGATCTGATGGTCAAGATCATGCGGCATAGCGAGCATCTGGAAATGGCGGCGATGGTCGGCATCGATGCGGCATCCGACGGTCTGGCGCGCGCCGCGCGGCTCGGCGTCGCGATCACGCACGAAGGCGTGGAAGGACTGACGCGTCTGCCGGTGTTCAACGACATCGACTTCGTGTTCGACGCCACTTCGGCCGGCGCGCACGTGAAGAACGACGCGTTTCTGCGCGCGCTGAAACCGGGCATCCGCCTGATCGACCTGACGCCCGCGGCGATCGGTCCGTACTGCGTGCCGGTCGTCAATCTCGACACGCACCTCGACAGCCTCAACGTCAACATGGTGACGTGCGGCGGCCAGGCCACGATTCCGATGGTCGCAGCGGTGTCTCGCGTGGCGAAGGTCCACTACGCGGAAATCGTCGCGTCGATCAGCAGCAAATCGGCCGGGCCCGGCACGCGCGCGAATATCGACGAGTTCACCGAAACCACGTCGAAGGCGATCGAAGCGGTGGGCGGCGCGGCCAAAGGCAAGGCGATCATCGTGCTCAATCCGGCCGAGCCGCCGGTGATGATGCGCGACACGGTCTACGTGCTGTCCGAACTCGCCGATCAGGCGCGCGTGGAAGCATCGATCGAAGCGATGGCCGCCGCCGTGCATGCATACGTGCCGGGCTATCGTTTGAAGCAGAAGGTGCAGTTCGACGTCATCTCCGCCGATGCACCGCTGAATATTCCGGGCCTTGGCCGCTTTAGCGGCCTGAAAACCTCGGTATTCATCGAGGTCGAAGGCGCCGCGCATTATCTGCCGGCGTACGCGGGCAATCTCGACATCATGACCTCGGCCGCGCTCGCGACCGCGGAGCGCATGGCGCAATCCCTCGTGCAGGCCTAAGGAGACTCTTCGCATGGACAAGAAACTCTATATCTCCGACGTGACGCTGCGCGACGGCAGCCACGCGATCCGTCATCAGTACTCGATCGACAACGTGCAGCAGATCGCGCACGCACTCGACAAGGCAAAAGTGGACAGCATCGAGGTCGCGCATGGCGACGGCCTGCAAGGTTCGAGCTTCAACTACGGCTTTGGTGCGCATAGCGATCTCGAATGGATCGAAGCGGTCGCGGACGTGGTCGAGTACGCGCAGATCGCCACGCTGCTGTTGCCCGGCATCGGCACGATTCACGATCTGAAGGCCGCGTACCAGGCGGGCGCACGCATCGTGCGGGTCGCGACGCACTGCACCGAGGCGGACATCTCGAAGCAGCACATCGAATACGCACGCGAACTCGGCATGGACACGGTCGGCTTCCTGATGATGAGCCACATGACTACGCCGGAGAACCTCGCAGTCGAAGCGAAAAAGATGGAGAGCTATGGCGCGACGTGCATCTACGTGGTCGACTCCGGCGGCGCGATGAACATGAACGACGTGCGCGCGCGCTTTCGCGCGTTGAAGGCCGTGCTGAAACGCGAGACGAAAACCGGCATGCACGCGCATCACAATCTGAGCCTCGGCGTCGCGAACTCGCTCGTCGCCGTGGAAGAAGGCTGCGACCGCATCGATGCGAGCCTCGCGGGAATGGGCGCGGGTGCGGGCAATGCGCCACTGGAAGTGTTCATTGCCGCGGCCGAACGCGCCGGCTGGCATCACGGCACCGATCTCTACACGCTGATGGACGCCGCCGACGACATCGTACGGCCCTTGCAGGACCGCCCGGTGCGCGTGGACCGTGAAACGCTGGCACTCGGTTATGCGGGTGTGTATTCGAGCTTTTTGCGGCATTCCGAAGTGGCCGCGAAGAAGTACGGCCTGAAAGCTGTCGACATTCTGGTCGAGCTGGGCCGGCGGCGGATGGTCGGCGGTCAGGAAGACATGATCGTCGACGTGGCGCTGGACCTGAAACGCGCGGCCAGCGTCTAGCGCATTTTTCGAAGCCTGCCGGCGGCCTGCGCCGCCATCGACACCACCCAGCGTTATCGCCGCCAAGAGCGATGCTGAAAATACATTGGAGACTTTTTATGCAGCGATCAACCAACACCCGCACCAGCGGCACCGTCACGATCGGCCTATGCCTGATTGTCGCGTTACTCGAAGGGCTGGATCTGCAATCGACCGGCGTCGCCGCACCGCGTATGGCGCGCGAATTTCATCTCGCCGTCGCGCAGATGGGCTGGGCTTTCAGCATCGGCGCACTCGGCCTATTGCCCGGCGCGGCGATCGGCGGACGGCTCGCCGACAAGCTCGGGCGCAAGCGCGTGCTGATGCTGTCGGTCGCGCTGTTCGGCATCTTTTCGATTACCACCACGCAGGTGTGGGACCTGAACAGTCTGCTGGCCGCGCGTTTTTTGACGGGGCTCGGTCTGGGCGCGGCGATGCCGAACCTGATCGCGCTGTGCTCGGAAGCCGCGTCGCCGGATCAACGCAACACGGCGGTGGGCGCGATGTATTGCGGCATGCCGTTTGGTGCCGCGCTCGCGGCGGTGATCGGCATCGTGAGTCCGGGTGATGCGAGCTGGCGGCATATCTTCTATGTCGGCGGCGTTGGACCGCTGCTGGTGTTGCCGTTGCTGGCGATCTTCATGCGTGAGTCGGCGCACTTCATTGCCGCGCGCTCGGCAGTGGGCGGCTCGCGTGGGTTGGGCGAAGCGCAGTCCGGCATCGCGCAGGCATTGTGGAAGGAAGGGCGGGCCGGCACGACCGTCGCGTTGTGGATCAGCTATCTGGGCACGCTGATCGTGCTGTACTTCCTGATCAACTGGCTGCCGTCGCTGGTGCTTAGCCGTGGACTCTCACGCGTGCAATCGAGCGTCGTGCAGATGATGTTCAACGTCGGCGGCGGCATCGGCGCGATCGTGATCGCGAGCCTGATGGATCGGATCGGCCGGCGTCGCACGGTGACCGGCATGTATCTGGGCATCGCGGCGGCATTGGCGGCGCTCGTCGCGGCGAACGGCGGCGCGTCGATGGCGTGCGGCGGCTTGCTCGCGGGGCTGTTTCTCGTCGGCGGACAGTCGGTGTTGTATGCGCTCGCGAGCAGCATCTATCCGACCCACGTGCGTGGCACTGGCGTGGGCGCCGCGGTGGCGGTGGGGCGCATGGGTTCGATTCTCGGACCTTTGATCGCCGGCCAGTTGCTGGCGATCGGGCAGAGCGCATCCGTGCTGCTGAGCGCGAGCATTCCGTTGATCGCCATTGCGGCGATCGCGGCGTGGCTCGTCGTCGGCAAGTCGGCGCCTGCCTATGCGCCGGCTACTGCGCAATAGCGCTGGTACGCCGCCGAATGCTAATCGCGCGCGACTGAGCGGCGTGCGCGGTCAATCAACTCTCTTCAGATAAAGGAAAGCAACATGACCTCAAATGTATCGGCCATCACCGAAGCGTCGACCAGCAAATTCGTGCGTATCAAGGAAGGTGATTGCGAAGTGCAGTTGCACTACAACGACGCAGGACAGGGCGGAGAAGCCGTGGTGATGCTGCACGGCTCGGGCCCCGGCGCGAGCGGCTGGGCGAACTTCAACCGCAATGTCGAGCCGCTCGTCGCGGCGGGCTATCGGGTCATCCTGATGGACTGCCTGGGCTGGAGCAAAAGCGATCCGGTCGTATGCGATGGCTCGCGCTCCGAACTCAACGCGCGTTCGTTGAAAAGCCTGCTCGACGCGCTCGATATCGAACGCGGGCACATCATCGGCAATTCAATGGGCGGCCATAGCGCCGTGGCGTTCGCGCTCGCCAATCCGCAGCGCGTCGGAAAGCTTATCCTGATGGGCGGCGGCACGGGCGGTCCCAGCCAGTTCGTGCCGATGCCGACAGAAGGCATCAAGCTACTGCAAGGCCTGTATCGCGAACCGACGATTGAAAACCTGAAGCGGATGATGAATGTGTTCGTGTTCGACACCAGCGCGCTGACCGACGATCTGATGCAGGCGCGGCTCGACAATATGCTGGCACGTCGTGATCATCTGGAAAACTTCGTGAAGAGTCTCGCGGCCAATCCGAAGCAGTTCAACGACTACGGCCCGCGGCTTGGCGAGATCGCGGCGCCGACGCTGGTGATCTGGGGACGCGACGATCGCTTCGTGCCGATGGATGTGGGTTTGCGTCTGGTTGGCGGCATGCAGAATGCCGAGATGCATATTTTCAGCCGTTGCGGGCACTGGGCGCAGTGGGAACATGCGGAGAAATTCAATCGCATGGTGATGGACTTTCTGGCGCATTGAGTCGCGACTACATCTGACTGCGAACGTGGCTGCCCACTCATGGGCACCTCGGCGCTGATGTGATAGACGACCTGTCGCTACTTCGGGCACAGCGGAGGGCAGATTGCTGATACGACCTGCAAACATCCTACGCTACGATCGCAGTTCTCTTTACTTTTGATCTGCCCACTTCTTGCGACATGGCCAGTCCGCTCAAGATGCGCAGAAGCCGAGCACGAAGCGTGCACTCGCAAAATCGGCGGAAATATTTGCAGTAAATTCGCGCAAATCGGGAATGCGTGTAATTAGCCCGCCGGCCTATCATGGAGCGGTGAAACGACGGCGGGCCGAATCGGTGCGTGGTCTCGCGGATGATCATCGCGTCGCCGTCCGGCGTGGTCACGCCCCGCTGCAATAAACATCCCATGATCGTTGGCGCGATTGTGACGATATTTTCGTCACCCGTAAATCCTTTTCAACGAGAACACCTGAAGTCAACAGGAGCAGACCTCTACCGTAGCTACGCTGCACGAGGCCTTCCTCCGTCGACGTTTCCGCTCAAGATCTGACCGAGGTCATGCGCGAGCGCACCTGACCGATCTTGTCGAGTCCCGCTTCACGGCCTTTCTGTTCGACGAGCGGTGCACGGTGCCGCCCTGGTTTAGCGCCGCTCGCCGGAACTCCGCGCGGCTGTGGGCTGCTCGCGATGCAATCGAAAACGCGGATCTCTCGAAAAATGGGCTCTGGTGCAAATTACGGGCGCGAGCGAAACGCGGCGTATTCACCGTTACTTCATCGTGCTGAGAGGACCGCCTTCCAAACAGCAGGCGCAGCGGTATCTTTGAGAGGCAGCTTTGTGAGGTTTAACTGACCTTTGCGAATGCGATGCATCAATTCGATGCCGGAGATCGTAACGGCTGCATTCCTGAAGCGTTTGAAGCCGAGCATCGCGTTGACCCTGGACTTGATATTGCGATGATCCTGCTCGATCAAGTTGTTCAAGTACTTCGACGATCGCAACGTCGTGTCCTCGGGCAGCAACCCGTCAGTCTTCATTTCTCGCACCGCGCGGTGAGACGCCGCGTAGCCGTCCAGCGTGATGGTCTTCGGAGCGCGCCCTTGACTCTTGATCGCCTTCGCGAAGAAGGCCTTGGCCGCGGCGACATCGCGCTTGGCGCTAAGCCTGAAAGCGACAGTCTTTCCTGCCCGGTCAACTGCACGGTAGAGATAGACCCATTTGCCACGGACCTTCACATACGTCTCGTCGACTCTCCACGACCGACCGGCTGCCGTAGCAAAGCGATCCCAGCGCTTGACGAACTCCGGCGTGAACCGCTTGACCCAGCGCATGATCGTCGTGTGCGCAATCGACAGGCCGCGCTCGGCCATCATTTCGACAAGGTCTCGAAGGCTGAGCTTGTAACGCAGGTACCAACGCACACACAGGACGATGACTTCGCGGTCAAAGTGACGGCCGTCGAACAGCCGGTCAATGTCTATCTGCTTACTCATTGCGTGCTCGCGATCGTCAAAACCCGAGCGTAACCTACCGGCTCCTCCGATTTGCACCAGAGCCCCGGGCAGCACCTTGCACCTTGACGAGATGTTCGTGACACTGCGCGGCGAGCCGTATCTGTTGTGGCGTGCGGTCGACGAGCATGGCGCCGAGCTCGACGTGCTGGTACAAAAGCGGCGCGACAAGGCCGCGGCCAAGCGCTTCTTCCGGCGGGTGCTGCGATCAAACCCGGTGCCGCACAAGATCGTTACCGATCAACTGCGCAGCTATCCGGCGGCGAAGGCTGATATTCCTGAACTCGCTCAGGTGAAGTACGTCTTTGTCAAAGCGGCTGCTCGCGTGAACAACCGCGCCGAGAATAGCCACCAGCCAACCCGCAGGCGCGAACGCCAGATGTGCGACTTTCGCGACGCGCGGCGCACGCAAGCGTTTCTCTCATGCTTCGGCCCGATCCGGCAGCACTTCGCGTTGCCCAGACATCAGATGAGCGCGGCATGTCATCGCGCCATACTAAAAGAACGCCTCGCCAGATGGCATGACTGGACTGTCTCAACCGCAGCCAACCGAGTTATCTGATAAGGATAACTACTCTCGAGACAGACACGTAGCCTACGCTCGTCAACTTGACCGTGCCCTTGCTCTGCACACCCGCTGTGCTTCTCGGAACCGCTGTTGGCATGACGCTCTACAAGCGGCTGTCAGACAATCATTTCGCTCGCGCCGTGAACTTGCTAATGATCGCCTCGGGGATCAGCTACTTCGCGTAGTCGAGCCGGAAGCGGGCTTTTCGCTTCGGGCAACGGGTACCGGGCCAATTTGCCGGGTTCTGTTCATGTTGGCGTCGCCGCAACAATCAGTGCACCTTCAAAACGTATCACGCTGTGATCTAGCCAACTTCCGCCAGTCAGGCTGCCACCGCATGAATGGCAGTGCCGGGCCTGAACCTGGGAAGCAGGATTTTCAGCCGGTAGTCGAACTCCGTTATCAGATGCGTAGCTTTTTTGTGAGCGTCCCCGAGCGAGCCACGCGAAGAATTCGATGACGATAGACACGTGCGGCGATCAGATGAGTGCCGACCAACTTGTTCCAAAGGGCGGCAGATTCAATGTGGTCAATGAGATATCTCGTGGCGGCGGACGTCTGGGGATGCCCCGATTACCGCACGGCAAGTTATCAATGCCTTCGCAACGGTTTCAGATGATCAGGTGCAAGGTGCGGGAGTTCGATTTTTTGGCGTTCGATTGACCATAAAACGCAACTAACGGTCAATGTCTACGTTTTCCCATCCGACCGCTGCTATGCAGCGGCAACTGGGCTTCCAATAAAAGGCCGAGGTTCGCGCTTGCAGAGCCGGTCGGCACAAACTTCGATTCGGCGTCGTAGGTAGAATTTGTCTTTCTAGGATATTGAGAGGTTTCAATCAGCAGACACGCGGCAATGCGGTTGCATCCAGCAGTGGGCGCAGAAATCCGGATTGTCGATGCGAAGGCTGTCGCACCCGTTGCTGGCAGGACTGAGGAGGAGGGTACACATCCTTGATGACCGTGTGCCGTCGGGATCTCGTGCGCTTCAGAAGCAATTGCCGCCTCGACGGTGACCGTTGATAATCGGTGTAATCCGTCGGCAGTTGCCGCACCCATGTTTCGCAGGACTGTATGACCGAAGTGTCTTTCACCACCGCTGACTATATCGCCTGGCTCACCGGCCTCAAGTCCCGCGTCGAGCAGGCGCGGCAGCGTGCCGCGTTATCGGTCAACCGGGAGCTGGTATCGCTGTACTGGCAGATAGGCCGCGAGATTCTTGAGCGGCAGCGGCGGCAGGGGTGGGGCGCGAAGGTCGTCGACCAGCTGGCGCGCGATCTGCGCCTGGCGTTTCCGGACATGCGCGGGTTTTCTCCGCGGAACCTGAAGTACATGCGTACGCTGGCCGAGGCTTGGCCCGGCGATGAATTTGTGCAACAGCCTGTTGCACAATTGCCGTGGTCCCATGTGGTCACGTTGCTGGACAAGCTGAAGGCGCCCGAAGCACGCGAGTGGTATGCCGCCAAATCGATCGAACACGGCTGGTCTCGCAATGTGCTGGTGATGCAGATCGAGAATCGCCTGCAGGAACGCCAGGGCAACGCGGTGACCAATTTCCCCAATCGCTTGCCTCCGCCCCAGTCCGATCTCGCCCGCGACGCGCTCAAGGATCCGTACATCTTCGATTTTCTTGGCCTGACCGAAAACGCCCAGGAAAGGGACATCGAGAACGCGCTTACCCGGCACATCACGCGCTTCCTGCTCGAACTTGGCGCCGGCTTCGCGTTCGTCGCACGGCAATACAGGCTCGAGGTGGCAGGCGATGAGTTCTTCATTGACCTGCTGTTTTACCATCTGAAGCTGCGGTGTTACGTCGTGGTCGAGCTGAAGGCGACGCCGTTCAAGCCTGAATATGCTGGTCAGCTCAACTTCTATCTGTCGGCGGTCGACGCGCAGGTGAAGGCGCCAGACGACCAGCCGACGATAGGACTGCTGCTCTGCAAGGAGAACAATCGACTTGTCGCCGAGTACGCGCTGCGCGGCATTGCCAATCCGATGGGCGTCGCTGAATACCAGTTGCTGCGCGACATTCCTGCGCCGCTCATGCCTGACCTGCCGTCGATTGAGCAGATCGAGGCGGAACTCGGACCGGATGAAGGATCTGAACTACCCGAATAGCAATAAAATGGACTATCGAGTCACCTACGAACACAGTCTGGCAGCCGCACCGGACGATTTCATCGTACACGTTCCTTCGCAGATGATCGGCGGGGTGCCCGCCACTGTGCCCCGGGCATTGCTGCCCGAGTTCGTCACAAGCCTGATCCTTGAACGGTCGCCGTCGATCGGTCGCATCCGCAATTTACGGATTCTTTCGTAGACTCCTCCGGCCTGCCGCGGCATGAAACTTCGTTGTACGCGCACTCCTCGGGGCGTTTCCTTTTACACGTGGTAGCCTGCCTCTGAGTAGTCGTTTAACGATCGGAGATTGACATTCGAGTCAGGCAGTCAGTCTGCGCATAGCCTCGCCTGACATTGGTTCTACCGCCATCACGCCAGTAAGAGAATAGCTCTATTCGCAGTCTCCGTAACCGTGAAAAAGACAACCAATCCCGCATGGGCCGATATCAAGGGCCAGCTTTCAGCGTTCGATCGTGCCGGCTTGCTGCGCCTTGTCCAGGACCTGTGCGCTGCGAGCAAGGATAACCAGGCGTTCCTGCACGCCCGCTTCGGGATAGGCGACGATGTCCTGAAGCCTTACAAGAGCATAATAGGCAGGTGCCTGTGGCCGGATGTTTTCAAGAATCAAACCCCGTCGGTCTCGAAGGCGAAGCAAGCGATCTCGGACTACAGGAAGGCGATCGGACGGCCAGAGGGACTGGCGGAGCTCCAGGTCTTTTATTGCGAGCGGGCCGCCGGTTTTTTGCGATGACATCGGGATGGACGACGAAGCCTTCCTCGCGGCGCTGGTGCGCATGTATGAACAGGCGCTGAAGTCGGCGGTCGCCCTGCCACACGGTGAACGCGATGCTCTTGTCGCGCGGCTCGACTCAGTACGCCGCGTCAGCTGCAACTTCGGTTACGAGGTCAGCGACGACATGAACATGTTTTTTGCGGAGTACGTCTCCGATGACCGCTGATCGCGAGGTGGAGCAGTTGCGCGCGGAAAACGCCCGGCTCGTAGCACTGCTCGCGTCGCATGGAATTGACGCGACACCCCCGGATGTCGCTGCGCACACGGTTGAGCCCTCTCCATTGACCACGGATGAGAAGATCGCGCTTTTCAGGCGCATCTTCCAGGGGCGAACCGATGTATATCCGATACGGTGGGAAAGTAAGGCCGGCAAGTCAGGTTATTCGCCAGCGTGTGCGAACGAATGGCGCGCCGGGGTCTGCGAGAAACCGCGCATCAAGTGTTCGGACTGCGGCAACCGGCTGCTTATTCCGCTATCCGACGATGTGATATACGACCATCTTGCCGGCCGTCACACTGTCGGTGTCTACCCGCTGATGGCCGATGACACCTGCCACTTTCTCGCCGTGGATTTCGATGACGCAGACTGGCGAGACGATGCGCGCGCTTTCGTTCGGTCTTGCCGGGAGCTGGATGTCCCGGCGGCACTGGAAGTCTCGCGCTCGGGAAACGGTGCGCACGCATGGATTTTCTTTCAATCGAGGGTCCCGGCCCGGGACGCGCGCCGCCTGGGCACGGCAATTATCAGTCACACCTGTGCGCGGACGCGTCAGCTGAAGCTGACTTCCTATGATCGGCTTTTTCCCAATCAGGACTCGATGCCCAAAGGCGGATTCGGGAATCTGATTGCGTTGCCCCTGCAAAAGAAGCCCCGTGAGCAGGGCAATAGCGTCTTTGTAGATGACACGTTGCAGCCGTACGCGGATCAGTGGGCATTCCTCGCGGCACTCCAGCCTCTTCCCCCCGAGCAGATCGAATCGGCCATCCTTCGTTGCACCGGAGGGGCACACCCGCTCGACGTGGCGTTCACCACTGACGACGATCAGGCAGAGCCGTGGCGGACGCCGTCCCTGGTCCGGAACAAGCTGCCGGGTCCGATGCCGAAGTCGCTGTCGGTTACCCTGGCGAATCTTGTGTACCTTGAAAAGGAGCAGATCCCGCAGTCACTGCTAAACCGGCTGATTCGATTGGCCGCTTTTCCGAACCCGGAGTTCTTCAAGGCACAGGCGATGCGTTTTCCTGTTTGGGACAAGCCACGTGTAATCGGTTGCGCGGAGAACTATCCAAGGCACATCGGATTGCCACGAGGCTGTCTGGATGCTGCGAAGGATCTGCTGCGCGAAAACGAAATCGACTGCGAGGTTCATGATGAACGCATTCCGGGCGAGCCGCTCGATGTGTCGTTCGCCGGCACGCTTCGCCTTGATCAGGAAGCCGCCGTGTCGGCGATGCTGCGCTACGACACCGGCGTGCTCTGTGCGCCTACCGCGTTCGGCAAAACTGTAACGGCGGCGGCATTGATCGCCCGCCGCGGTGTCAATACGTTGGTGCTGGTCCATCGTACCGAGTTGCTGAAGCAATGGCAGGAAAGGCTACAGGCATTCCTGGGCGTCGGAAAAGGAATGATTGGCACTATTGGCGGCGGGAAGGCGAGGCCAACCGGGAAGATCGATATTGCCGTCATGCAATCCCTGTCACGTCAGGGCGAGACGGGCGGGCTGGTCGAGAACTATGGGCACGTCATCGTCGACGAATGCCATCATCTTTCAGCCGTGTCATTCGAGGCACTGCTGAAACGGGTCAAGGCCAGATACGTGCTCGGTCTGACGGCGACACCGATACGGCGAGATGGCCAGCACGCGATCATCTTCATGCAGTGCGGGCCGATTCGATTTACCGCGGCCAGACCCGACACGGCACCTCACGATCTGGAAGTTGTGTCACAGATTCGATCGGCGCGGATAGAGCTACCCGACGACGCAGGGATTCAGGATGTCTTCCGTCATATCGCGGGCGATGCCGACCGGACAGAGGCGATTGCGAATGAAGTTGAAGTGGCTTTCTCGAATGGTCGAAAAATTCTCGTGTTGACTGAACGCACCGACCATCTGGAGGCCATTGCGCAAGCACTGGCGGGGAAGGTTGAAAAGTTTTTTACGCTGCACGGCCGCATGTCAAAGAAGCAGCGCGCTCTGGCGATTGACGCGCTGAACGCGCTGCAGACAGATAGTCCGCGAGTGTTGCTGGCGACCGGGAAGCTGGTCGGCGAGGGGTTTGATCACCCGGCGCTCGACACGCTGATACTCGCTATGCCAATCTCCTGGAAAGGCACACTTCAGCAGTACGCAGGCCGCCTTCATCGGGAGCACGCGACAAAGACGGATGTCCGGATCACAGATATTGTCGATGTCGGACATCCGGCATTGCAGAGAATGTGGGAGAAGCGGCAACGCGGCTATCGCGCCATGGGCTACAGAATCACCGACGGTGCTTAAACCATATCCACCATCGCAGAGATGACGTGTTGAGCTTTGACCGGCGCGGATCAGACGGCGAGATCCTGCGTCCGTACGCGGGCCACAAGGATTGCGGCCGATGGGTCGTGCGACTCTATCTGCCATTCCCGCAGTCGTCCAGCGATATGCCCAAGCGTGATTTCACCGCGTTACCAGTCAATACGGCAGCCGACATGCGCGCAAGGGCCGATCGGCAACCTGCGGGATTGACTACCCTATGGCTCCGGTGGAGCGAGCTTGGAGCGGCCAGTCGGTTTGCGAAGGACGTGCAGGAAAGGCTGCTTCGCACCTAATGTTTCAGTGCAGAGGTCGCGAAGCGTACGGCGCTGACTTCAATAACGTGCGGCTCGAACCCGTCCAGATGATCGATTGTGCCGGAGAGGTGGGTTTTTCAGCTGGTTAAGACCGCCGGTCTTCTCGCTCGCCTGCGCCATTTGCATCACAGCCCCCTAGCGCGGTTGGGAGCTCGTTAGTCCAGTTCACGCGGCTTTGAGCGGATGCTCTTTCAGGTAGGTTCGCAGGGCGTCGTTCATGCGGGTCTGCCAGCCGTCGCCAGTCGCGCGGAACGCTTCGAGCACGTCAGCGTCGTAGCGAACACTAACCTGTTCTTTCGGGTTTTCCTTCGGGGGACGACCCATGCGTCGCGTCGCACCAAGTGGCTTCAATTCGGCAATCTCACGCGCGCTCAGTTCGTACGTGTCAGGGTCGGCGGCGATGCCGCGATTGATTGCCGCGTCTTCTTCAGGCGTCGGCGGGATGAGCTTACGATTCTTGAACATCACGGACCTCTCTGCGGTTTGCCTTACGCAGGCTGATAATGTGCATGGTCTCGCCACGCTGCGTGAACACAACGCAGTACAGGCGATCCTGGATCACGGCGTAGCCGATCTCGCGCAGCTCGAAATAGTCTCTGCGGTTGTCGGGCCGTGCTATCACGTCGGACCAGTCGATCTCGCTCGCCAGGACGAGAGACACGCCGTGCTTGCGGACATTGCTGGCGTCTTTGGCGGGATCGAATGTAATTTCCATGCTACTTATTGTAGATGCAAAAAGTCATGGACGCAAGTACTTTCCGCATCTACACAAAATATGCCGCTTACGATGACATAACATAATTCATTTTTCGTGAACGCTTTAGTTCAAGTTCCCAGCTGTCGGTTGCGACCCGCTTGTCTGTAATTCGCCACTTGAACACGTAGGTCGGACCAGCGCGCTGCATCGCCCGTGGCCTGCGAGGCGGGCGATGCAGGAGAGGGCGACGCATTCATGGCGACCAATGAATGGTGTCGAACTGCAGCGTATTTTGTTGAAGGGCAAATCGAGCCCCGATGACAGATCACGAGCGGCCCAGCCTGATTCAGGACTTTGCATAAAACTGAATTTAGTCTATATTCGGTCTGAATGAGGCGGCAAACGGAGGATCAGACATGCGCCTGGCAGACCACGTAAAGCCAATCAGCTACCTGAAAAGCGACGCAGCGCAGATCGTCAAGGATTTGACGGCTTCTGGCGAGCCACTGCTTATCACGCAGAATGGCGAAGCAAAGCTCGTCGTTCAGGACGTGCAAAGCTATGAGGACACCCAGCAAACGCTGGCGCTGCTCAAAATTCTGGCCTTGGGCCAGAAGGACATCGAACAGGGGAAATTCAAGGATGCCGACGAGTTTCTCACCGAACTCGACGACCTTGATCGGAAGGAGCAAATCCGCTGATGGGGCAGACGAAGTCCAAGCTCCTGGCTCTCGACGAGGCGCAGGAGGATGCGAAGGATTTGCGTCGCTACATCCTCAAAAGCTTCGGTGCCGAAACGTGGAAGCAGACGTCCGCGGATTTGGCTGTCACGTTTGGCAATATCCGGCAGTTCCCGCAGAGCGGTTATGTCCCGGCTGAGCTTGCAGATTTCGGCGGTCTGAATTTCCGGGAAGCATTGAGCGGCCAGAACCGGGTTATATATGAGGTGCGCGACGACACGATTTACATTCACGTCGTCACCGATACGCGCCGTGATCTACGAACGCTTCTTCAGAAACGACTATTGCGTTCCCGCTGGTAAATTCAGCCTTATTGGTGTTTTCACGCTGTAGTGCCGGACCACTCGCCAGATGGTGGCACACGCTTGCTCCCGAAAAAGCTCACCATAACGAGGAATGTTGACTTCCAATACGCAACTAACCGTCTATCCCGATTACGTACACCACAGAACCCAAACCCGTCTACAACACAACGGGCGCCTGAAAAATAACGAGCCCGTATGTCGCCTGGCGATTATCGATAACGGACACCTGGTGAGGCTGAACCGTTGCGTCATTGACGATCGCGCTGCTTTCAACTTCTGAATGATTTATCGCTGAGCGGCGCAGGACAAATACAAAGTCCGCGAATGACATTGTCGAGGTACGTCATGGAAGTTCTTGATCGCGCGCCCGCCGTCTCGCCGGACGGACGCGCCGTGGTTTTCATGCTGTCGATCCGCGGCCGCGAGGTCAAAGGCGCAATTGCGCGTGACGCACTCGAAGAGGGGGTATGAACAAGGTAAGCGTAAATTCCTATCATAAGACTTTTGGTTATGAAAACAGTCCGGATCATTTCAACGTGACCTGGTAACTTCGGATTTTTCTTGCGCTAATCTGAGCGGCCCTCTGCGATCAGGATGACTCGCATGGCCACCATCGAGCGCACCGCCTATCCGCGTTTTCCCAAGGTCCTTGCCACGAAGGACCTGCACGCATGCTACACGCCGCAGACCGACGAACTCGAATGGGCGCGCCGCTCGACGCGGGGTGAGCGACCCCGGCTGGGTCTGCTCGTGTTGCTCAAAGTCTTCCAGCAGATGCATCATTTCCCGCTACTCGACAACATTCCGGCTTCGGTCGTCGAACACGTGCGGGCTGCGGCCGATATAGGTTCTGCGGTTCAGTTCGGCTATGACACGCAGTCCTCTCCGACCCTGTTCCGGCATTACCTGACGATTCGCGACTATCTCGGCGTGAAACCCTACTATGGGACCGACGCCAATGTAATCGCGACACGCGCGGCGCATACGGCGGCCCTGTCGATGGACCAGCCGGTCGACATCATCAACGCCACGATCGATGAGCTCATCGCGCAGAACGTCGAGTTGCCAGCGTTCTCGACGCTGGACCGCATCACGGAGCAGATCCATGCGAAGACCCAAATGCGGCTCTTCCGGCGCGTTGCACGGCGCCTCACTGACGTGCAGAAGCGCGACGTCGATCGCCTCCTTGCGCGAGATCTGGCGAGCCGTCAGAGCGCTTACAACCGTATCAAGCGTCATGCGAAACGCCCCTCCCGTCAGCATCTCGACCTGCTGATCGACCAGATCACCTGGCTTGATGAACTCGGTGACTTCACCACCGCGATCGCTGGGATCCCTGCGTCGAAATTGCGCTCGCTGGCAACCCAGGCCATGAGCCTGGACGCCGCCAACCTGAAAAAGGACACCCTCCCCGAGAAGCGCTACACGTTGATCGCGGCCTTGCTCAACCGGATGCGGGTGCGTGCCCGTGACGATCTCGCGGACATGTTCGTGCGCCGCATGGGGGCGATTCACAAACGGGCGAGCGAAGAACTGGAGGTGATCCAGCGCCGGCAGCGCACGCAGGTGGAAGACCTCGTGGTCCTCCTTGACGGCGTGGTCGACATTCTCGTCGATCAGTCCGACGAGACGACCATCGCGAAGTCGATCCGCAAATGGCTCGCGCCGAAGGGTGACCTCGAACCGTTGCGCGAGAGCTGTGCCGCAGTGCGCGCAGTCAGCGGCGGCAACTACCTGCCTCTCCTATGGAAACATTTCCGCGCGCATCGCTCGGTCATCCTGCGTCTTGCCCGCACGCTTGAGTGGGACTCGACCAGCCCCGTGCGAACGTTACTTGATGCGCTCGCGGTCGTGCTGGAGAACGAAACACGGCATCGCGAATGGATCGGTGCCGACGTCGACATGAGCTTTGCAGCGCCGCGCTGGCGCAAGCTTGTACGGCGCTCGCATGGTGATGGCGCGCCGACTAACCGGCGCTATCTCGAGCTATGCGTGTTTTCGTACATGGCCGAGGAACTACGCGTCGGTGACCTGTGCGTGTCCGGTTCGGATGCCTATGCCGACTATCGGGCGCACCTGCTGCCGTGGCGGGAATGCGAGCAGCGACTGCCCGATTATTGCGCGAAGGTCGGATTGCCCGAAAATGGGCAGGACTTCGTTGCCCAACTGCGCCAGTGGCTGAGCGAGACGGCGCGCAAGCTGGACGACGATTTTCCGCACAAACGCGAACACGTCACGATCGGTCAGAACGACGAGCCGATCCTGCGCAAGACCGTGGCCCGCGACATTCCGGCCAGCGCGATCGCGCTGCAAGAGCGGCTCAACGCGCGGCTGCCAACCCGCAACGTGCTGGACATACTCGCAAACATAGAGCATTGGACACATTTCACGCGGCACTTCGGACCACTCTCCGGTATCGATCCACAGATACGCAAGGCGGCCGAGCGGTACCTGCTGACGATTTTCGCGATGGGTTGCAATCTGGGGTCGACCCAGGCGGCACGCCATCTCGACACCGATGTGACGGCGCATATGCTTTCGTTCGTCAACCGACGGCACATGAGCCTTGAGAAGCTCGAAACCGCGCAGCGCGAGTTGATCGAACTGTACCTGCGGCTCGATCTGCCAAAGCACTGGGGTGATGGCAAGACGGTGGCTGCCGATGGCACCCAGTACGATTTCTACGACAACAACCTGCTCGCAGGCTATCACTTCCGCTATCGGAAAATGGGCGCCGTCGCGTACCGGCACGTTGCCGACAACTACATTGCGGTGTTCCGGCATTTCATCCCGCCCGGCGTGTGGGAAGCCATCTATGTGATCGAGGGGCTGCTCAAGGCGGGCCTGTCGGTCAAGGCCGACACGGTTCATGCCGATACGCAGGGCCAGTCGGCTGCTGTGTTTGCGTTCACGCATCTGCTCGGGATCAAGCTGATGCCGCGTATCCGCAACTGGAAAGATCTCATGCTCTATCGTCCGGGCGACGATGCGAAATACAGGCACATCGATAAGCTCTTCACGGCCACCATCGACTGGGAGCTGATCCAGCGCCACTGGCAGGAACTGATGCAGGTCGCACTGTCGATCCAGGCGGGCACGATCTCATCACCGCTGCTGTTGCGCCGTCTCGGTTCGGAAAGCAGGAAGAACCGGCTCTATCTCGCGGCGCGCGAACTTGGTAACGTCGTGCGCACGGTCTACCTGCTCGAATGGATCGGCAGTCGCGAGCTGCGCCAGGAAGTGACCGCGAACACCAACAAGATCGAGTCGTACAACGGCTTCGCGAAGTGGCTGTCGTTCGGCGGCGACGTGATCGCCGAGAACGAGCCGGAAGAGCAGCAAAAACGGCTGCGCTACAATGACCTGATTGCATCGGCCGTGATCCTGCAGAACACTGCGGACATGATGCGCGCGCTGCGCGACATGGTGGCCGAAGGCGAGAAAATCCGCCCCGAGGATATTGAATTCCTGAGCCCGTATCCGACGCACAATATCCGCCGGTTCGGGCGCTACCGGCTACACCTGGATCGTGCGCCGGAGAGCTGGATCAACGATGCGCTGTTTGGTCAGGCGGCACGCCCTGATGACGCGATGAGGTAACGACTGCATGAGCGCAAGAGCCGCGGTGACCGCGACGCCCTATGGTGAGGTGGACGCCGCCGCGCTGGAAGCACTGGAATCGGGCTACGACACGACGCGAATGTTGGACGCCGTGAGTACGCTCGACGAAGTACGTACCAGCCTTTACGACCCGGAAGGCCTGCGAGACGATCTGTTGCGCCTGCACAGCATCGCCCACACGCTCGTCAACGGCGCCGGGCTGACGGTCGGCGCGCGGGACGAGCCGTTCGTCGATCAGGTCTCGGACGTAATCGACCAGATCGACCGATACGTTGCCGATCTGCTGGCGATTCGCGACGTACTGCAGCCGTTGGAGGCACTTCGTCCTGATGACACGGACTGTTTCGACGGCCGCTGAGTTGCTCGCCGACGGGCACATCGCGGCCACAGGATGACGCCTGCCCGCATGCGCCTGTGGCGCACATCCATGCTCATGGTCGAGGGCAGGCATCCCACAAATCTAAACAACAGCGGTCACCCGCAAGTCGTGTCCGAAAGCGGTCAGTCATCGGGGCTCATGCCCGATAGCGGTCAGTCATTGTCGGAGCAAGTGGATTCACGGGCCTCAAGGAGCGCGGCGAACAACACGACAAAGAGGTGGCTGAACGAACTGCTGAATCGCGTACACATATCCGTTGAGGTGCGGGCCTATGGCGGATCGGGATGCATGATAGCCCCGTAAGTATCAAATGGACCACGGAACAGGGTTACGGCACTCGGCGATGAGGCGCATGTCAGGGTTGGTTTGGATCATCGTAATGGGAGAGCTCGCGGATCAATGCGCTGACGGGTTGGGAATCCACTTCGCTGGCATCAGTTATTCGTGATGATGTTTTGCTGCGCCACGACGAAACGCTGCAGCCGAAACGCCCGCTGAACCAGCGGGAAAACGCACTCAACGATGAGAAGCCCAGCAGCGTCGCAACTTCGGACAGCGGTCGATCGCGGCTCGCGACATAGCGCATCACCAGTTCAACCCGTACCGAATCGACAATTGACGTATAGCTGTCGCCGTACTGCTCGAGGTGGCGATGTACGGTCCTGCGATCCACGCCCAGGTGCTGCGCTATCCGCTCGACCGAGCAGCGACTAGACGGAAGCAGCGCGATGACCAGCTTCCTGACCTTGTCCGACATCGTCGCGTTGGACTGAATCAGCATTGAATCCAGGTAGCGACGCACCAGCTGCGCCATGACCGGATCGTAGGTTGGAATCGCGGTGTCGAGATCGGATGCGAGGCACACGATACCGTCGAAATCCTGGTTGAACTCACAGGGAGCACCAAATACCCGCTCGTGCACGGCGAGACTGGCTGGCGCATCGTGCGTAAAGCAGACGCTCCGCGGCTTCCATGCGGGGCCGAGAATCATGCCCAGCGTCCGGTACAGGACGCCCAGTACCAGTTCCGCTGCCTGGCGCACCGAGCCGGGAGGCCCGCCCATCAAGTCTTGCCGGATGGTGGCGATGCCCTCCGCTTCCTCGACGCGCATATGGAGCGCTTCGTTCTGCAGGCGCAGATAGTGCGCCATCGATTCCAGCGCTTTGCGCAACGTCGGTTGTTCCCGCACGACAAAACCGAGCGCGCCAAGGTTGGAAAGCTCCCGCGTTTCGGCCATCCGTAGCCCGAAATCCTCGATTGCTCCGGCCTCGGCCGATGTCTCCAGCAGGCGTCCCACCGCCTCGGCGGGAATCATGATATCGGGGTCGAGTAACGCGGACCGGCTGATTCCCGCGTCGCTCAGTTGCCGGTAGGGGTCCAGCCCAACAGATCGCGCCACTTCGACGTAATTGGTTAGGGCCGCACTACGAAGCAGATAGGACATAAGGTTTTCCCTGTTGTCCCAAAATGTAAATTCATTGTCCCGGAATGTCAAACGGCAGTTTGCCATTCACCGATACTCCTCTCCACAGATGCACGACGCGTTCAGGCACCGTGCGATTCGAGAATGTCGAGGAGACGAACGATGAGCAATGAACTGAGCCACAGCGCGACCCCGGTCTGCGATCGACTGCGCGCCACCGGCAACTGGAATCCTGCCTGGGACGCCCTTGCCGAACTCGATCCGGTCTGGGCCGAGAAATTCATGGTTATGGGCATGCACACCGTGATGTCGGGCGTGTTGGAGCCGAAGGTACTGGAATTCCTCGCCATCGCGGTCGATGCGTCCTGCACGCACATGTATGCGCCGGGCACACGGCGGCACATCCGCAAGGCGCTCGAGTTGGGCGCCACCAGGGAAGAAATTGCGGCAGTCCTGCAGGCAGTAAGCGTTCTTGGTATCCATTCCAGCAGCCTCGGCGCGCCGATCCTGCTGGAGGAACTGGCGGTCATCGAGCATGCAAAAACGGCCGCCGCCCAGGCTGTCGGCTGACTGGTCAAACCCGGCACTACCCACCCACCACAAAGGAAGACAAACATGCATTTTCTGGACGATTCCCTCCTGCCTGAAAATCAGGAAAAACTCGTAATTCAGGTCGCGCCATACGGCCCGCAATGGATCCCTGGCGATTCGACCGATATCCCGGTCACGATGGACGAGCAGGTCCAGAAAGCTGTCGACTGTTACAACGCAGGTGCGACCGTCCTGCACGTGCATGTCCGCGAGGAGGACGGCAAGGGCAGCAAGCGTCTGTCGAAGTTCAACGAGATGCTGGCCCGTCTGCGTGAAGCCGTGCCGAAGATGGTTCTCCAGGTCGGCGGTTCGATCTCGTTCGCACCGGAGGACGAAGGCCAGGCCGCCAAGTGGATGACCGACGACACCCGCCACATGCTTGCCGAACTGGATCCGCGACCGGACCAGGTGACCGTCGCGATCAACACCAGCCAGATGAACGTGATGGAGGTGATGACCGAGGCTGACATCGCCGGAACCTCGCTGATGAATCCGGCGCTACAGGCCGCCTACCGCGACATGATCGTGCCATCCAATCCGTCCTGGCACGTCGAGCACATCCGACGCCTGGTCGCGAACGGCATCCAGCCGCAGTTCATGTTGGGGCATGTGGGGCAACTGGAAACGGTCGAACGCCTGATTCGCCGCGGCGACTACACGGGCCCGCTGAACCTGAACTACGTGGCGCTGGGTGGCGGCGGAGTCTGGGTGCACCCGGCCGACATGCTCGAGTTCGTCCGCCGCACCCCTGACGGCGCCGTGCTCACGCTCGAAACGCTGAACCGCAACGTGGTGCCGATGACCACGATGGCCATCGCGCTGGGCCTGCATGTGCGTGTCGGCATCGAGGACACGCTGTTCGGCCCGGACGGCGAACGCGCAACCTCGGTGCAGCAGATCGAGAAGATGGTTCGCATTGCGCGCGAACTTAACCGCGACATCGCCACCGGCGAGGATGCCCATCGCATCTACCAGATCGGCACCCAATGGGGTTCCGTCGACGAGACGCTGAAGCACCTTGGCATGGTCGCTAACCGGACGCCCGTGCAGCGAGGCGGATCCGCACGCAAGGCTGCCTGAAAGAGGGTCACGAGGCGCAACGCAGCAGCGTACGGCATTGCGCCTCGTTGGCAACCACGCCCCTCAGGCATGGAGACAAGACGATGTTCTGGAAAAAATACCCCCCTGCCGTTCTGGCGGTGCTGCTGGTGATCCACCTGCTGGCGCACATCGACCGCAACATGCTGCTCGGCTTCTCGCCGCAGATCATCAGGGATCTGGCGCTCAGCAATGCCCGGTATGGCTTTCTGGTTGGTGCGGTGTGGGTACTGAGCTTCGGCGTGATGGCTGTGTTGATGGGAACCCTCGCGGACCGCTTCAGCCGTACCCGCGTCATCGCCGCCGGCGTGCTGATCTGGAGTCTGTGCACCTGGGCCTCCGGTCAGGCGCAGAGTTTCGAGCAGATGGTCGTCGCGCGCTTTTTCGTTGCCAGCGGCGAGGCGGCGCTGGTACCTGCGGCGGTGGCCCTGCTGGCTGAACTTTTCTCGGGGAAGAGGCGAGGCACGGCAATGGGGCTGTTCTTCATGGGGATTCCCCTGGGGGTCGGCTGCAGTTTCCTGCTCGCCGGCAGCTTTGGCGCCACGCACGGCTGGCGGAATACGTACCATGCACTGGGCGTCATCGGCGTCGTCATCGCCTTGCCGCTGGCGCTGCTAAAGGAAGACCGCAGCCAGCTCGCACCGCAGGAACGCGGCGCTCCCTTCCTGGCGCAGGTGCGCGCGGCGTTGCGCACCGTTAGCGGCAACCACGCGCTGCGCTTCACGATCATTGGCTTCGTGCTGGTCCATCTGGTTTTTGCCAGCTTCTCCTTCACGCAGTTGTGGCTCGTCAACGAACGCGGCATGAACGCGGCTGGCATTGCCACCAGGATCGGCGCGCTGCAACTGGTGTTCGGCACGCTTGGCGCGGCAGTGGGCGGTGTAATGGGCGATCGCGTGGCAGGCAAGTTGCGAGGTGGACACGCGAGCTTCATGGCACTCCTCGTCGTGATCTGTGCGCCGCTGATGCTGGCATATCGTTTTGTACCGGCCGGGTCGCCACTGTTCTACATCGGCATGTGTGCCGGATTCTTCCTGCCGCTGGCAGTGTACGGCCCGGCCCTTACGGCCATCACGGGGATGACGCCGCAGAACATGCGCTCGACGGTCACAGGCTTCACGATGCTCTCGATCAATGTATTCGCTCTGGCCATCGGCACCGTGGCCGTCGGTATGGCCGCCGACTATTTCATCAAGGCTGGCGCGACCGCTCCGTTGACTGGCGTTCTGATCGCCACCGACGCGCTGGCGATCAGCTCAGCACTGTTCTTCGCACTCGCGGCGCGCGCCTCACGCAGGCAGCGCGCGGTCGCAATGGAAAACGTACAACCTGTGAGGTAATGAAGATGCAAAATCAACGTCAGAATCTGAAAGGCCGTGTCGCCCTCGTCACCGGTGCCGGTCGCGGCCTGGGCGGTGCGATCGCCATCGACCTCGCCAGAGCCGGCGCACGTGTCGCGATTTGCGATATCGACATGCCGGCGCTGGAAGAGACACGTGCGGCCGTGGAAGCGGCCGGCGCACCGTGTCTCGCGCTGCGCTGCGACGTATCGTCCAGCAGCGAAGTCACCACGATGTTTTCCAGCATCGTCGAGCGCTTCGGCACGCTGCACATCCTTGTCAACAATGCTGCCCTCGTGCCGAACAGGCCGGAGGATACGGAGCGCCGTAACAGGCACTACGCCTATATCACCACGCCGGTGCCGCGGCAGTCGCTGGGTTTCACCAGCAACATGAGCGACGACGAGTGGCAGCGCTACTGGGATGTCAACGTGCACGGGCTGTTCTATTGCACACGTGAAGCGCTCAGGCTGATGGAGCCGCAGCGCGACGGCAGGATCATCAACATCGCGTCGATCGCCGGCATCTCGGCGATGAGCGCGCATAGCCCGAATTACAGCGCCACCAAGGGCGCCGTGGTTGCCTTCACCAGGTCGGTCGCGGCCGAAGTGGCGGGAGCCAACATCTTTGTCAACGCGATGGCGCCAGGAGGCGTGGCGACTCCCGAATTTACGAAATACTTTGAGGCCGCCGGTGAGGAAAAGCGCAACCAGTTCTGGCAGGTCGTCCCGGCCGGGCGTATGGGCACGATGGAGGAATACGCATCGACGGTGACCTACCTGGCCGGCGACCACTACCTGGTTGGCCAGATCATCAGCCCAAACGGCGGCGTGGTGATATGACGGGAGGAGCTTCCCGACACCAGGCGATCCCGTAGGAAATCCTGCCATCAATCTGTGCAGGCTCAATCATAACCATTAGTTATGCAAACTGTTATGGATGGCGCTGCTGGAGATGGCTCGCCTGGGCCAGATGATGGGTCAGCAAAAGGCGTACGTCGCGGCATGACTCGAACGCCGCCGCAGGGAAAAACTGTGACGTGCCGCAGCGTCCCGGAACCCCGTATCAGAGAATGGACGACCGAATGAACGGCTTGATGTTACAGAAACAGTTATTGATTTCCTCGCTTATCGTGCATGCGGATCGCCATCATGGCGATACGGAAATCGTGTCACGCCGGGTAGAGGGTGATATCCATCGTTACACCTTCCGCGATTGTCACCGCCGTGCCCGTCAGATGGCCAATGCGCTCGTCAGCCTGGGCGTCAGGGCGTCCGATCGTATCGGCACGCTGGCGTGGAACGGCTATCGCCACATGGAGCTGTACTACGGCATTTCCGGCATGGGCGCGGTGATGCATACGATCAATCCGCGCCTGCACGTGGATCAGATCGCCTACATTGCCGACCATGCGCAGGACCAGTACCTGTTCTTCGACCTGACCTTCCTGCCGCTGGTGAAGGCCATTGCCAGCCGCTGCAGGTCGATCAAAGCGTTTATCGCCATGAGCGACCGCACGCACATGCCACCCGATTCAGGCATTGCCAACCTGCTGTGCTACGAAGACCTGATCGAAGGGCATTCCCCCGACTACGCGTGGCCGAATTTCGACGAGGATACCGCCTGCACGCTGTGCTACACGTCGGGCACGACCGGCAACCCGAAGGGCGTGCTGTACTCCCATCGCTCGTCGCTGCTGCATACCTTTGCGGCCGCGCTTCCAGACGCGCTGAACTGCTCGGCACGCGATGTGATCCTGCCGGTGGTGCCGATGTTCCATGTCAACGCGTGGGGTCTGCCGTACGTTGCGTGCATGGTCGGGGCCAAGCTGGTTTTCCCCGGTCCCGCGCTGGACGGCAAATCGCTGTACGAGCTCTTCGAAGCCGAACAGGTCACATTCTCGGCCGGTGTCCCGACCGTATGGCAGGGCCTGCTGACCTGGCTCGAACAAGGCAGCCTGAAATTCTCGAGCATGAAGCGCACCGTCATTGGCGGTGCGGCCTGTTCGCCCGCGATGCTGCGCAAGTTCCAGGACGAGTACGGCGTGGAAGTATTGCACGCATGGGGCATGACCGAACTGAGTCCGCTTGGGACCGTCGGCGCGATGAAAGCCAGACACCTGGCCATGCGTCCGGAGGAACGTTGCGCCGTGCAAGCCAGGCAGGGCCGCGCGGTGTTTGGCGTCGATATGAAGATCGTCGGCGCGGACGGTCAGGAACTGGCCTGGGACGGTGTGACCTCAGGGGAACTGCTCGTACGCGGACCATGGGTGGTGCGCAACTACTTCCGGAACGAAGGGGGAAACCCCTTGCAGATCGATACCGATGCACATGGCTGGTTTCCGACCGGCGATGTCGCGACCATCGACGCCGACGGCTTCATGCAGATCACCGATCGCAGCAAGGACGTGATCAAGTCCGGTGGCGAGTGGATCAGCTCGATCGAAATCGAGCACATCGCAAGCTCGCACCCCGCGATAGCGACCGCGGCCTGCATTGCGGCAAAGCATCCGAAGTGGGATGAGCGCCCGCTGCTGCTCGCCGTGAAGCAGCCCGATGCACATGTGACCGCTGAGGAATTGCTGGCCTTCTTCGAAGGAAAAATCGCGAAGTGGTGGACCCCCGACGCCGTCGTGTTCGTCGAAGCAATGCCTCTCGGCGCCACCGGCAAGGTGCTGAAGAACCAGCTGCGCGAAGCGTTTCAGGACTACCTGCTGGCGTGATAAGCCAGCTCGCGATCTTTTAGGTTGTATAGCGACGTATGTCGTTACGGGTTGTTTAAAGCACAAAAACTGGAGACGCAATGAAATTGAAATGCATCGCGGCGGCCGCATTGGTTGCTACAGGAGGCGCGGCATACGCGCAATCGTCAGTCACGCTGTATGGCGCCATCGATTCTGGATTGCTGTATCAGAGCACGTCGGCGGCTTCGTTCTCGCCGAAGGCGCCGAATACCGGGAAGGTGTACGCGTTCAAGGACTGCGGCATCTATGCGAGCACCTGGGGTCTCAAGGGCGTCGAAGACATCGGGGGCGGCTACAAGATCAACTTCAAGCTGCAGGGGGTGTTCAACAGCGGTACCGGGAAACTGGGACTGGCCGACGCACCGGGCGCTTCCGCGGTCTTCAATCAGCAAACGACAGTTGGCGTGTCGGGTCCGTTCGGCACCTTCGACGCGGGCCGGCAGATCGTGCCGATGATCTATGCGATGTATGACACCGACGTACGTGGCGCCCAATATTTTGGCAGCATCCTGACCGCGTGGCTTGGCATGAACCAGGCGGCGGGCTGGCCGGGCACCAGCACCAACGGCCCGATCGGCGCGCTGTATGACGACAACGCGCTGGTCTACCAGTCGCCGAAGTTCTATGGTGCATCCCTCGCGCTCGAATATGCACCGGGGGGTGTCGCGGGCCAGTTTCAAGGCGGAACGCGCGAGTCGGCCGTGCTGAAGTACTCGAACTACGGCCTCAATCTGGCCGCCGTGTACTACAACGGGCACGATACGAACCCTGGGGCCACGACAGTCCCGAACGGACTGAACAATAACCGCTTTTACTATCTGGGCGCGATGTATACGTTTCACGATTTTTCCGTGTCGACGTCATACAGCATTGGCAAGAATCCCGCGAACAGCAGTCACGTCAACTATGAGCTGATTTCCGCCGGTCTGGGCTACAAGTTCACCCCGGCCTTCAAGGTCACATCGGGCTTCTATTACCTGAAGGACCGGAACAATTCGGCCAATCATTCAGATGAATTCGCGGTGGGGGCCGAATACAGCCTGTCCAAGAGCACGCTGGCCTACGCACAGGTCGGGTACGTCAACAACAAGGGCACCATGAACCAGACGATCGTGTACGGCCAGCCTGTTGCGCCGGGCGTGTCGACCACTGCGGCAATGATCGGCATCCGCCACAGCTTCTGATCCCGTGACCCATAACGAATGGAGAATTCAATGAAGGCGATATCGACACTCAGGTTGGCCTGCGCCGTATTGGTCGCTCTGGCTTCCATGCACGCATGGTCACAGACCAGCGAAACCACCGCTGCGCCGAACGGATCCGGCATGGCGGCATCGGGTGCCGCGACGGCGAAAACGACCAGACAGGCGAATCGCGCGCTTCGCCGGAAAGTCTACGCTGCCATCGTGAAGCACAAGGAGATTGACGCCGGAAACATCAGCGTTGTTGCGATGGACGGCGCGGTGACGCTTAACGGGACAGTGGCGGACGCGCCACAGATTGACAAGGTGACCGAGATCGCGAAAGGCGTTACCGGGGTGATGTCCGTGACCAGCAGGCTGACTGTCAGGAAGCCGTTTGGCGGCCAGTAAATGCGCTTGAGCCGGGGGCATGGTGGCAGCCGTCTATAAACAAACGCTCACCGTATCGGGCATTTGGGTACAGACGCAGTCCGGCAAGTCGTCGGCGTCAAAGCGGCCATGCGCCCGCCGGTCGACCTGTCGATGCGGCAGCCCAACCTTTTCGCTGCCCGCGAGCGTCTGCGATACCGGCGCATCGAGGTACTGGCATCCGAGTTCGTTGATCTTGCTGGCGAATTGCTTCGTCGCAATCGGCGAAATCGAACTCATGTCGACCACGATCTGGTTCGCACGGAGTCCGCTTGCTGCGCCGTTTTCCCCAAAGAGCACGGACTCCACGTGTGGGGTATCGGGCACCATCAAGATAACAATGTCGGCTTGCTGTGCCACCGCTTTGCCGGACTCGCAGAGCGTCGCGCCATTCTCGATCAAGCCCGCCGGCGCAGGGTTCCGATCGTGCACAAATAGTTGATGGCCGCCTTGCTGCAGATTGGCCGCCATCGGCGCACCCATGACACCCAGACCGATGAATCCAACTTTTGCCATGACTTCCTCTTCAATGAGTTCTTCGTAAATCGTTGAAAGCAGCGACAAGCTATTACGCCGGGGAGCGCAATACTTCGGCGTTGATACAGGTCTGCGGCTTCTCGCCTTTCAACACGCTGATGACGTTTTTCGTCGCGATCTTACCCATCGCAAGGCGCGTCTCGATCGTTGCGGAAGCGATGTGCGGTACGACAAGCACGTTATCGAGGCTGCTCAATCCTGGTTCGAGTTCGGGTTCGCGCTCGAACACGTCGAGCCCGGCCCCCCAAATCACCTTGTCGCGCAGCGCGGCAACCAGTGCCTTTTCATCGACCAGCGGACCGCGGGCTGCATTGATCAGAATGGCTGTCCGCTTCATCTTCGCAAGCTCGGTCGCGCCGATGTAATGCTGCGTTTCCGGCAGAAGCGGCAGGTGCAACGACAGATAATCCGACTCTCGCAGGAGCGTTTCCTTGTCGACGAATGTCGCGCCGACCAGACGTTCGATTTCGGGATTGCGCTGTGCGTCGGTGTAGATCACCTTCATGTCGAAGGCGGCCGCCTTGCGTGCGAATTTCGATCCGATCCGACCCACGCCTGCGACCCCCAGCGTCTTGTTGTCGACGTCCTGGCCGATAAATGCCATCGGCGCCCACCCCTGCCACTTATCCGCGCGCACGAAGCGTTCGGACTCAGAGATGCGCCGTGCTGTCGCAAGCAGTAGCGCCCATGCATGTGTTGCCGTGGCGTCGTCAAGCACACCCGGCGTATTGGTCATGATCACGCCGCGTTGGGTCGCCGCCTGCAGATCGAAGTTGTTGAAGCCAACAGCGTAGTTCGCGAAGATCTTGCATTGCGGGCCGGCGGCATCGAGCACTTCGCCGTCAATTGTGTCGGTCAGCAGGGTGATTACGGCATCCCGACCTTGCACTGCTTTCAGCAGTTCATCGCGCGTGAGTGCCCGATCATGCGGATTGACCTCCACGTCGTGGAACTGACGCAGATCGTCAATTGTCTCTTGCGAGATCATGCGTGTTACATAAACGTTAAACCGTTTCATTGATTGTTCTCTTGTTAAAGCACGATACAACACTGCAAAAAGATTGCCCGCGCACACCTCATGGCGCTTCACCTTGCAAGCTGCATGGAGTCCCGAAGCCGGCAAGTTCGTCGGCGACAGCCTGATCTTCGGCCGGCGTGAGGCCACTGATACCGATCGCCCCGATCACGGTGCCCTGCGCGTCGCTTAGCACCGCACCGCCGGGCAACGCAGTCAACAATGGATCGCAGAAATAGCTGATCGGAATTTCCTCGCGACGCAGCCGCGCATGGAATGCCTCCGTTGTCACACCCATACGGGTAGACGTGTAAGCCTTCTGGTGCGCTAACTGGATGCTGCGCACGGGAGCATTGTCCATGCGGAAAAATCCAACCAGGAAGCCGTGGCTATCACACACGGAAATGCACACCGGCTTGCCAAACTGCTGATGCACTTTATCGACGGCGCGTGCAAGCAGTGCCTGCGCCAACTGGAGGTTCAAATGGCTCAATAGGTTCACCTGGTCTTTGTGCGTTGAGGACGTGGGCGGAGATGAATGGTTAAAGTCCATCGCGTCACTCCGCTGCTCGCCGTTCTGGACGGTGGGCAGCGCCGTGTTTTGTGCCGGGCGCCCGAAGACGCCCGCGGCGACGCCATTCAGCTTACCGGCGATTCGGTGCTTGGCTGTGCGCGCGACCCGCAGCCGCACCCCGAGCTATGCTGATGCGTGTACACCGCACGTTCGTTGACCCGACGTTCGGCACTCCCGGACGACGGCATCAATGCAAGCGCTGGCATGGCCAGCATGCGCTGTGCGATAGCGCTACACGTTGGGCAAGCACAGCTCGCGTCGCGTTCAGCGACAGGGCGCATGACGGAGAACGAGCCACAGGTTTCACAACGATAGGGATAAATCGGCATTGCCTTTCTTTCCTCTTTCTTCGAAATCAATAAATGATTTGCGCGGTGACCGACAGCATCGTCGGCCACGGAATGTTCACCGTGCCCGCACCAACCGGTGCCAGCATCGTGACCGGGGAGTCCGGTCTCGATGCCTTGTAACGGTACCGGTCAGCCGCGCACAGAATCCGCGGCCCGATGCCGTTCCCTCAACGCTTGGGCAAGTACTTTTTGTCGACCTTGCAGATATAGGTGTATTTAGGATTCACCATCTGGGTACAGCGCGCTTCCGCGATCTGGCCGAGCAGCATGTAGGCTTCGGCGCCGGGGATGCCGTAGCCTTCTTCCAGCCAATAGACCATTTCCTCGAACGCGATACGCAGCGCATCGTCGAGCGGCCGCGCGCAGCCGACCGTACAGATGTGCGTCGGCGTCTCGATGCGCGGCCAGGTCATCCGGCTCGGCGCGCGGACGAGATCGACCTTGAGTTTCAGGTGGCCGCGAATTTCGATTGCCCCCATGCCGTTACACTCGGCGTCGCCCTGCAACGCGTGCACGTCGCCGAAATACAGGTACGCGCCTTCATGGAACACCGGAAACATGATGCGATTGCCGTTCGTGACTTCCTGGATGTCCAGGTTGCCACCGTGGGTACCGTTGTCGACGGTGAGCGTGCCGCCCGCCACCGGGGCCACGCCGATCACGCCGATCATCGGCTTGGCTTCCAGCTTGAGCGAGTCGCTCCAGTGAACGATGCCATTTTCGACGACGACGTTGCGATTCTGGATGCCGAATTCCTTCTTACGGACCCAATCCGGAAAAATCCCGATGCCTGGCCACAGCGCGGTATAACCGAGGCCGTGCACGCCAACTTCGAGGACGTCGATCACGACCATATCGCCAGGCTTCGCGCCGCGCAGGCGCACAGGCCCGGTGGCCGGATTGACGAACGGGAGCTTCACTTTCGACTCGTCCAGCTTTTCGTCGAGCTGCGTAATTAGGTGGCCGCCGATGTTCAATTCGGTCTCGACCTCGAAGGTCTCGCCCGGCGAGACTTCGGCGATGAAACCATCGGTAGCCGTCAGTGCGTACTTCAGGTCATCCTTGCGGATGATCTGGTGATGTGTGGATAGCGTGCTCATAGGATGCTGCCTACTCCTTCAGGGGTTGCTAGATGCCACCCGCCGGCAACGTCGCGGCGGATGGCTTAAATCAATCGAACTTGTGCCAGGGCATGAGGAATCGCTCGAGCCGACCGACGAGAAACGACAGGAAGAGCGCGAGCGCGATGGTCACCACCACGCCGGCGAATACTTTGGGAATGATGTAAAGGCTGCCCGCTTTGAAGATCGCATGGCCTAGCCCATCGTCTGACGACATGAATTCGCCCACAATGGCGCCAATCAGCGCAAAGCCGACCGTGAGCTTGAAGCCCGCGAAGATGTCGCGCAGTGAGGCGGGGATCACCAGCTTGCGGAAAGTCTGCCGCTTGGTCGCGCCGAGCGTGCGCATCTGATTGATCTGATCGTCATCGACGCTGGTCGCCCCCTTGTACGCGGTGACCAGTGCCACCACCACGACGGACAGCGTCGACATGGCGAGTTTCGACCCGAGCCCGGTACCGAACCAGATGATCACGATAGGCGCGAGTGCGACGATCGGAATCGAGCCCAGCGCAACGATAAACGGCTGCATGACCTTCGAGACGAAGCGTGAATACCATAGCGACAAGCCGAGCACGGTGCCGATGACATTGCCGAACAGGAATCCGAGCAGCGTTTCCATGCCAGTCACGCCGGCGTCGTGCACGAGACTGCCGTCCTGCTGCATCTTTACCAGGTAACCCCCGATCTGGCTGGGCGAACCGAACAGGAAGGCCAGCGCCTGACTCGACGTCGCAACTTGCCACAGGGCGAGCAGCGCGGCGAGTAGCGCGAGTTGGCAGGCAGCCACGATGAGCTTGCCGCGCCAGCGGCGAATTAGCCTGCGCCATTTGAGGGATGCCGGGGCATACGGGGGCGCAGGGGAGCGGGTTTCTTGCACGCGGGTTCCTTTTCAACGTTCGCCCATGCGCACGTCGAGCTGAGACCAGATCTCGCGTACGTGGGCGGTGAAGACCGCAGCGTCGCGGGCGGCCATCATGTCGTTGCGGTCGCAATCCAGGTGGATCTCGTGGATCGCCTTGATGCGGGACGGACGGTGGGTGAGGACGATCACACGGTCCGACAACGAGACTGCCTCCTCGACGTCGTGTGTGATCAGCAGAACTGAGCGACCCTGGCCCCTGACCAGCCGGGCCATATCGCTTTCCAGCACCAGTTTCGTCTGGAAATCAAGCGCGGCGAACGGCTCGTCGAGCAGCATCACTTCGGGGTCCGTCACCAACGTGCGCGCAAGTGCAACGCGCGCACGCATGCCGCCCGATAAAGCCGACGGGTAGTAGTTGTAGTACGGAGCGAGTCCGACTTTGCCGAGCATCGCATGCGCCTTTTTCTCGCGATGCGCGCGCGACATCCCGGTCAGTTCGAGGCCAAGCGTGACGTTGGCCAACACGTTGCGCCATGGCATCAGCATGTCCTTCTGCAACATGTAGCCGATGCCCTTGGGGACGTCGTCCAGCGCCTGACCGTGCCACAGCACCGCGCCGCGTGTCGGCTGCGTAAGACCGCTCATCAGGTTCAGCAGCGTGGTCTTGCCGCAACCGGATGGGCCCACCAGGCTGACAATTTCCCCAGCGCGCAGGCTGAAGGAAATGTCACCGATGACCTGATTCAACTCGCCTTCATCTTCGCCATACGATTTGCCGACCCCGCGCGCAACCAGCGGGGCGTGCGGGTGGGCGGTCCCCCCCGGCTGCGCCGCAGGCACTACTGCGCCCGCTACATTCATTTGGACACCGCCACCGTTACGCCCGCGCCCGCTGCAGCGGTCTTGGCCGCCTTGTTAGAAAAGGTGTTGTCGATCACGTCCTTATAGGACAGTGTCCCTTGTACGTTGCCCAGGTACTTCTGCATTGATATCAGCTTGTCCCATTGCTGCCGGTCGACCGGCAGCGTCTGCGCCGGGATCTTGTACTGCAACTCCATGTCGATTGCCTCGTTCACCACGTCGGGCGGCAGGTCCGGGAACTCGGCACGGGCAACCTCCTTCGCGTAGTCGGGCTTGGCATATGTAAGACGCGCGGCTTCTTCCAATGCGTTCGTGAGCGACTGCACGACCTCGGGATGGGCCTTGGCATACTCGGGCAGCACCATGATCCCCGTATTGCAGAACGGACCCATATAGCTCGAGAAGTCGAATACCACTTTCGCCCCTTGCGCCATCGCAGCCGCCACCATCGGCTGCTGCGCGAACGCGATGTCGGCGCGACCCGCGAGCATGGCACCAATTTCCGTACCTGGGGTGACTTCGACGATCTTCGCGTCCGTGCCGACTTTCAGGCCATTGTCCTGCAGCAGTTTCTTCGTGACGCTGTACTCGGTATTCGGATCGGGCGACGTGACCAGGGTCAGGCCTTTGAAGGCCTTGGGATCGGTGATGCGCGCCACGGTCTTCGATACGCCAAAGTAATGCGCACGCTGCACCAGCGTCCCGACGACCATGCCTGGTCCGCCGCGCTCGCGAGACATCTCCACCATGGTTGGATCACCGACGGCGAACTGCGCGGTCTTGCCGAGCACCGCGGCGAAAGCTTGCGTGTCCCCACCGGCCGCGGTCAGGTGCACCGTTAGCCCGTACTTCTCGAACAGCTTCGCGTGCTGTGCAACGTAAAGGTCGATGTAACCGAGGTTATGGACGGCCTCGGAAAACTCGATGGGTTGCAGCGACGCCGCGGCAGCGGAGTGAGCGAACCCGAAAGCGCTGAGCGCGGCGAGCAGGACACGCCCAAGCTGGGGCACAGCACTGGTAGCAGAGTCCGAACCGTCTGCTGAGAACGTACGTCTTTTCATTGCTTCAACTCCGACAATAATGAGAGCGCAAAACGAAAAAGGTCCGGCATCAGACGCGCTGATGTCGGACCTTTTTGGCCGGTGTTATCCAAGACGCCTTTGTCTCGGACAACGGGAATGCTGTTTGATGATCGCCGTGCACTGCGAACCTCAGTGGCTCATTAAGCAACGGCCATGCCAGTTTGCGCGACGCCGTAGGTGCGGAGTTTACCGATCCTTGCGAACCCCCAATGGAAGTGGGATCGCTTACCTGTCACGCAAAGCAAACAAGGCCACGTGAACGACTTGCGCAAGCGCCGGGCGTGCACCACCTCGCGTACTCCTTCCCGTATTTCTTCGCATCACAGCACGCCAATGGTGCAGCAACGCACGGGAAACTGGCATTCGATAGTTTTCCGAAACTCATCCCGATACCCTCAACTTATTGTTGTGCGCCGACCGAAGATACGGCGAGTGGGGATGCCGGACTCGCGCAGCGATAGGTCGCGAATTGGATCGGCATCATCGAAACGTCGTTCGTCCTGGGACGCGCACCCCGGCAGAGTGGCTTAATGCGGCAGAACCCATTTCACCCCGTAGAAACGATAAGGCAATGAAAAATATAGCTATTTTTTTGTCTTTCCAATGTGCGGGAACGGCGCCTCGCGGCAATTATTGACGCGATATCTTGATTGCGAGTCATGCAGCACGAGGTCCTCGAAACGCTGGACGCGACAAACGAGCAAGCAACACCAGGACATTCGAAACACAACATCGCCCGGTCACTGCACGAAGTGATGGTGCGACAAATGCGTCACGTAACGGTGGCCGAGCGTTTGCCCCGCGTAACGCACACATACGGTATGTCATCACTTATAAGGAAGTTGACGATGTCGAAATCAGATCTTTTCCATCCCTTCAAGCGGGCGGGCGTGGCGATCGCGCTGGCCAGTCTGGGACTCGTCACGAGCATCGCGGCATTCGCCGCAGACCGCTTCGTGCCCGCGGCGCCTGAAGCAGGGACGAGCATCCCCCAGCAGCAGGTGAAGTTCGGGATGCGTCCATTTGCCGACAACACGTTCTACGTCATTGCGATGCAGAAGGGCTGGTTCAAGGATGTCGGCATCGGGATCGACCCCGCACCCGAAGGGCTCAAGGTCAACGACACCAATGCCACTGCGCTGCTGCTCAACGGGCAGGTGGATGTGATCAGCGAAAACTGTCCCAACATGCTGCCGACCTACAAATCGGCACGGACGCTCAAATGCGTTGGCTTCACGGACAATTTCCTCGGCAACGCGATCCTGGCCAATCCGCGCTTGCACCTCAAATCATTTAAGGACTATATCGCGCAGGGCATGAGTTTCGATGCCGCGCTCCACGCGGCACTGGCTCCGCTCGAGGGCAAGACGCTGGTAGGTCCGCCGCAAGTGACCGACCGGCCGTTCGAAATCCTCGCCTCCAGCATGTCCAAGGTGAACTGGAACCTGCAGGTGCTCGATGATTCGAAATCGGTGGTACTCGCCCGTGCGGGTCGCGAAGACTTCGTCAACCCCGACGGGGCACCGATCGTCTACTCGCTCGAGCAGGCAGGATGGACCGATATCCTCGACGTGGGCGACATGAACAAGTACGCACCTGCCGGAGCGGGCTCGCCGGTCGAGCATCTGGTGACGGTCGTCGGAGTTGGCGCCAACGGAAACTTTGTCAATAGCCACCCGAATGCCATCCTGCGGTTCATGTCGGTGGTGTGGCGTACCCTCGACGCGGTCAAGAAGGATCCGTCGCTGTTCGCGCTGCAGGCGCCGTATCTGAACAGCGTGGCGGGCACGTCGCTGAATGCGAAGGACGTACAGAACGCGGTGGACCGGCTCGATCCGTTCTCGACGTATGACTACAACGCCACGTATTTCACCGACGAAAAGAATGTGTACTTCTACAAGAACGCGTGGTCAGCGATCATCGACGACATTGCCACCAGTGGGATCATCGGCAAGGGCTCAGTCACGCCGGAAGATGTCGTCTGGGCCGCGCCAATCTGGCAGCAGATGAAGGATTATCAAACCAGGACCGATGCCCTTTTGAAGACGCTTGATGGCGAGAGTCTGCCGGCTGACAAGGCGAATCTTCTCAAGCAGGCACATCAGTACTACACATGGTTCGATTTCCTGGACGCCTATCGTTTCGCAAGTGCCGCAAGCAGCAAGGCGTAAGGAGTATTGCGATGTTTCGTAGTACGGCATCACAAGTGACAAGGGCAGGCAACCGGGTGAAGCTCTCGCGTCCGCGAGCCTCGAGTCGCGCGTTATGGCGACGCTTCGACCCGCTGGCACTTCTCGGGATCGTGCTCATGGTCGTTGGCTGGCATATCGCCAGTCGCTTCGTGGCGGGGTCCATTTTGCCCTCGCCGTTGAACGTCGCCAGACGCATCGCTGCAGACTTCTGGGTCGCTCGGGAGCTGACCTATTACGGGCTGGGCAACACAGGGCTCTTCGACAGCCTGGTGTTTACCGGTGTCAATGTGCTTGTGGCCGTCTTCGCTGGCTCGCTTATCGGCATCACGATAGGCTTGCTGGGGGCCCGCTCGAAATGGCTGGGCCCGCTGGTGCAGCCGGTGATGATGACCGTTGGCACCGTGCCGACGCTGGTAATCGCGCCGTTCTTCCTGATCTGGTTCGGCGTGGGGCGGGGTAGCTCGATCCTGCTGGTCCTCGTGTATTGCGCCGTGATCCTCTATGTGTTTGCCCAGCGCGCTGCCGATAACCTGGACCCGGTATTCGAAGATTACGCGCGAACGCTCGGCGCGAGCCCACGGCGCGTGATTCGCGATGTGTTGATCCCAGGCACCGTGCCGCAGATTCTCGGGGGCATCCGCATCGCGCTGGCGGGCGCGTGGGGCATTGAAGCGATCGTCGAACTGCTTGGCGCGCAACAAGGAATCGGCAAGATTGTTTCAGTACTCGCCCAGTCGATCGACATAGAAGGCATCTTTGCCGCCTTGGTGATGTTAGCGATTGTGGCGATCGCATGTGATGTATTGACCGCCTGGGTAATCGAGCGCCTGGCCCCGTGGAGCCCCGCTGCAGCCCGGCATAAGGAGTAAGGAAATGTCTTCGCTTATTGATGGCTCGACGATCACGGCCAACAACGTGTCACAGCGCTTCAGGCGCGCCGACGGGCAACTGGTGAATGCGCTCGCTTCGGTCAGCTTCACCATCCCGGAGGGCCAGTTCGTATGTCTGGTGGGCCCGTCGGGCTGCGGCAAAAGTACCTTGCTGCAAGTCATGTCGGGCTTGCTCGCGGCCACCGACGGCACGTTGGAGGTAGGCAATAAACGCGTGACCCAGCCGGCACCTGAGCGCGGCGTCGTGTTCCAGAAAGACAGCGTGTTTCCGTGGCTGCGCGTAATCGACAACGTGGAGTACGGACTGAAGTGCGCTGGTGTTGCGAATGGGAAGCGCCGCGAGATTGCCGAACATTACCTCGAACGAGTGGGCTTGAGCCACGTCAGTCGTGCATGGCCACGTGAGCTGTCGGGCGGTATGCTCAAGCGGGTGGCGATCGCGACGGTCTTCGCCAACGGAGCGAATGTGCTAATGCTCGACGAACCATTCGGCGCACTCGACTACGTGACGCGTCGGCAGTTGCAGGAGGTGCTACTCACGTTGTGGGGTGAGACGACCGGAAGCGGCCATCGCCGCACGGTGATTTTCGTCACCCACGACGTCGATGAGGCATTGCTGCTGGCCGACCGCATCCTGGTGTTGCGTGGCGGCCGACTGGTGGACGACCTCGCGGTTGCCGCGCCACGTCCGCGCAATACCGACAGCCTGTTGCGGGCAGATCTCGTGCATACCCGGCATACCTTGCTGAATCATCTCGGCCTTGAGCGGAGCCATGCATGAATCGTCAACTTTCGCGTGGCGGCCAACTGGCTGTCTCCGTACTTGTCCTGCTTGCCATGGCGGGCGGCTGGCAGGTGCTGTCACTCATCTATATTGCCGAGGCCGCACCGGGTGAGCCGTTGGTGCCTGGCTGGCAGGTGCTATTCACGCACACGTTCCAGTCGCTGTCCGATTACTGGCCCGGCGGGCTTGGTGTGCCGTCGGTGGCCGAAGGTGCACCGCGCAGCTACACAGCCGCCGCGCTCGCGGTACTGCTGCATTCCTGGGACACCATGCTGCGCCTCTATACCGGGTTCGCGTGCGGTGCGTTGGGCGGCGCGGCCCTTGGACTCGCGGTGTCGTGGTCAAACTGGTCGCGCCGGCTGGTGAACTTGCCCTTGCAGTTCTTGCGGACCTTGCCTCTTCTTGCAATGGTGCCGCTGTTCGAATTGTGGTTCGGTACTTACTTCGCTGGCAAAGTTCTCTTCGTCGCCTATGGAGTCGGCGTGATCTTCTTTGCGGGGGTCGTCAACGCTGTGGGCAATGTGCCGCAGTTGTATATCGACTATGCACGCACGCTCGGCGCCTCTCGCTTGCGCCTGTACCGCACGGTGATCATTCCCGCGATCCTGCCCGAACTTCGTTCTTCTATCCTGCTCAGTCTGGGCACCGCCTGGGCGGCCGTGCTTGGGGCCGAGTATCTCGGCGCCCAGTCCGGCATCGGTTACATAATCGAGTATGCGAGCCAGTTCGGCTATGTGGATCGCATGTTCCTGATCGCGCTCGTGATCGTTGTCTACGCATCGATCAGTTACGCGCTGTTCAACTGGCTGGCGTCGAGGTTGCTCGTGTGGACCCCGGGAGCCCAGCCACGCCGGCGCGTCGCTTAACGCAGTCGTTTTCAACCCCCAGCTACTTCAAGGTACGACATGATTGAACGCATCGATTCCGGCAAACGCTTGAGCAAGGTCGTGATCGCCAACGGATTTGCATTCCTCTCGGGCTTTACTGCCAATGTAGTGACCCCGGGCGACGTCCGGGCGCAGGCCGCCGACGTGCTGGCGCAAATCGACGACTTGCTGGCCAAAGCCGCTACGTCAAAATCAAAAGTGGTTCGCATCAACATCTGGCTCGACGACATGCGCGACTTCGATGCCATGAACGAGGTCTATGAGAGTTGGATCGATCCGCAATGTCCGCCGGCGCGTGCGACCGTGGAATCACGGCTAGCGATAGAAGGCACGCTCGTGGAGATCATGGCCACGGCGGTTGTCGACTGACGTTCACGGCGATCGCGGCCGGGTGTTGCGGCAAGCGTGCGGATGCTACACAGGAGTCAAAGGGGCCACGTGGCCCCTTTTGCTTTTCTGTCGCCGCTGTCCGTCTTTCGAACCGGCCGCGCGGGGTGCTTGAGATTCCACCGCCTGGAAGCGCTAACGCACGGTTTACAAACGGTTTTTTATGTCCATTCCGACGCCCGGGATTTCCTTCGCGTTGCAGATATGAGCAGCTATTTTCGATCTCTGGCACATGCCGGAGAACAGTCGGCGCTGAACGCCCTGCCGTTTCCGGTTCGAGAGAGTTCCGCCCGATGAACTTGCCATTGGCAGGCTCGGGGCGGCAGTAACCACACCTGGAGAGCGTCATGCAAGCAACAGTCATCCGTGGCGGCACGGTTATCAATCATGATCGCGCGTTCAAGTCCGACGTGCTGTGCGTCGATGGGGTCATCGCTGCCGTCGGGCCCGACCTCGATGCGCCCGCCGGCGCCGAGATCGTCGACGCAGGCGGGCAGTACGTGATGCCGGGCGGCATCGACCCGCACACCCACATGCAGATGCCGTTCATGGGGTTCGTTACCATGGACGACTTCTACACCGGCACAGCAGCGGGCCTTGCGGGAGGCACTACCACCATCATCGATTTCGTCATACCCAGTCAGCAGCAACCCCTGATGGAGGCTTACCGGACCTGGCGAGATTGGGCTACCAAAGCCGCGTGTGACTACACGTTTCACGTGGCGGTGACCTGGTGGGACCAGAGCGTGCATGACGATATGGGTACGCTCGTCCGCGACGAGGGAGTCAACAGTTTCAAGCATTTCATGGCCTACAAGGACAGCATCATGGCTGACGATGGTGTCCTCGCCAATAGCTTCCAGCGCTGCCTTGAACTCGGCGCAATGCCTACCGTGCACGCGGAATTCGGCGAGATGGTGTTCGTGCTGCAGCAAAAGCTGCTGGCAAGCGGCATCACCGGCCCCGAGGGCCATCCTCTATCGCGGCCGCCCGTGCTTGAAGGTGAAGCCGCTGAGCGCGCCATTGCCATCGCGAAAGTGTTCGATGTGCCGGTGTATATCGTGCACGTCTCGAGCAGCGACGGTGTGGATGCGATCGCGCGGGCCCGAGCACGCGGGCAGAAAGTGTTTGGCGAAGCGCTGGCGGGTCATTTGTGCGTGGACGATGCGGCCTATCGCAATCCCGACTTCACATTTGCCGCAGGTCATGTGATGAGCCCTCCGTTTCGTGCGCCGGAGCACCAGACGGCGCTTTGGAAAGCACTGCAAAGCGGGACGTTGCAAACCACTGCCACCGACCATTGCTCCTTTTGCACGGCGCAAAAGGCTGCTGGTCTCGGCGATTTTACGAAAATACCAAACGGCTGCGGCGGTGTCGAAGAGCGCATGCTCGCGGTGTGGGACGAGGGTGTGAACCAACGCGGCCTGAGCCCGAGCGAGTTCGTCAAGATCACTTCGACCAATGCCGCACAGATGTTCAATCTCTACCCGCGCAAGGGACTGATTGCCGTGGGCGCCGACGCGGACCTGGTGGTATGGGATCCGAAGGGCACCAAAACGCTCTCGGCGAAAACGCAGTTTGGCAAGAGCGACTTCAACGTATTCGAGGGGCGGACGGTAACGGGCATTCCGACCCACACGATATCCCGCGGCGAACTCGTCTTCAAGCAGGGCGAGTTACGAGCCAGGGGCGGGGCAGGGCGTTACCTGAAGCGGCCGGCGTTCACCGCGGGCTTTGACGTCCTTGGTCGCTTCTCCCGAGCCGCAGGCGCTGCAACCAGTTCAGGCAACGCCAAATGACCGGCTGCGTGATGGTCAGCTTCGATAATCTCCGACTCTTCCCGGGATCTGTATGAAACTCGCTTCGCTAAAGGCCGGCGGCCGAGACGGCACGCTGCTCGTGGTGTCGCGCGATCTGCAACGCGCGGTGGTAGCCGGGGCGGCCGCGCCGACGCTGCAGTCCGCTCTGGATCGATGGAGTGACGCGGCCCCCGTCCTTGATTTGCTGTACCGGCAGCTCAACGAGGGGCAGTTGGAAAATGCCGCTGCCTTCGACGCACACGCTTGCACTGCGCCGCTGCCGCGCGCCTATCAATGGCTGGATGGCTCGGGATTTCCGAATCACATGCGGGTTATCAACGGTGCTAGCAACGCTTCGGCACCAGTCGCACTGCCGGCATTTCCGTTGATGTACCAGGGTGCGTCAGATGACTTCATTGGCGCGCATGACCCGGTGCACCTGCCTGCCGAAAGTGACGAAATCGACTTCGAGGGCGAGGCCGCCGTGGTGCTCGACGATGTGCCAATGGGGGTTCCCGCGCAGGACGCGCAGAAGCATATCAAGCTGGTGATGCTGCTCAACGACATCAGCTTGCGAGCGTATGCGCCTCGCGAAAGTGCGGGCGGGTTCGGTTTCATCAATGCGAAGGGCGTGACCAGTTTCGCACCGGTTGCGGTCACGCCGGACGAACTCGGTAACGCGTGGCGCGACGGGCGCATCGAATTGCCCATGCGGGTATCGCGCAACGGCGAGTGGTTCGGCCATCCGGGTGGCGAAGCCATGCACTTCACTTTTCCGATGCTGATCGAGCACGCGGCGCGCCGGCGCAATCTGAGAGCGGGCACGATCGTTGGCTCCGGCACGTTCTCGAACTCGCAACGGGATGCGGGTTCGGCCACGATCATCGAGAGGCGTGCGCTCGAAACCGCAGACGCCGGCACACCGCATACTCGGTACTTGCAGTTTGGCGAGACGATTCGCATTGAGATGCTGGACAGTGGAGGGCATTCGATCTTCGGCCCCATCGAACAAAAGGTATTGAAGAGTGAAGGCCTTTGATTGAAAGAGCACAGCGAGTGAAGACAAACGAGCCGGGGTTATCCCCGGCTTTTTTATTTTGGTCTACTAGTGAGTAGAGCGATCGGGAAGAACGTGAAGGATACCAGGTGGCACACCCGAAAAGCCTGTCTCCGATGTCTGGTATTTCGTCGGATTGTTCTTCTATGTCGCTGTTTTTAAAAGCCTTATCGATGCTGTTCCACGGCGCAGAATTGCTCTATTGCGGTAGTTCTGGCGAGATAACTTAGGAGGACTTTAAAGTCATCAAAAACTTCTCACCTGGAGCCTCAATCATGAAACATCTGTTGTCGAAAGCGTCGTTTCACATGATCGCATTGCTGGGATTGAGCACCGGCATTGCACACGCGCAAAGCAGTGTCACCTTATATGGAGCCGCGGACGATGGACTGTCCTACGCCAACAATCAGGGCGGCAAAAGCAGTCTTCAGGCCGTCAGCGGTATGCCCACCGGCAGCCGCTGGGGACTCACCGGTGTGGAAGATCTCGGCGGAGGTCTGAAGACGATCTTTACGCTGGAAAATGGCTTCGACCTGAACACGGGCGAGCTGGGTCAGGGCGGGAGAGAGTTTGGACGGCAAGCATTCATGGGTCTGGCCGGTAAATTCGGCACCCTGACTCTCGGGCGCCAGTATGACCTGGTAGTCGACTATGTGCAGCCGCTGGCGGCCAACGGGACTTGGGGCGGTGCGTACTTCTCGCACGCGGAGGACGTCGACAACATTAACAATAGCTTCGTGGTCGACCGTAGCATCAAGTTCGCCAGCACCGACTACGGCGGCTTCCGGTTCTCTGGCATGTACAGCCTGGGCGGGGTGCCGGGACAGTATGGCGAGAACCAGGTCTGGAGCGTGGCTGCGGGCTATGACGGCGGTCCGCTGCATATCGGGGGTGCCTATCTCGACATTCGCAATCCTGAGACCGCGGTGCAGGGCAACCAGAACACACCCACCTTTACCAACGTGATCTACGGCAACTATGTTGCTGCGGCGACGAGCCAGAAGATTGCGGCACTTGGGGCTGCTTACACGATCGGCAAGCTCAAGATGCTTGGCAATGTGTCGGGTGTGGTGTTCAAGGACGGTAGCGACGGCCAGGATGTCAGCTTCGGTACGGCCGAAGCCGGCGCAGGCTGGCAGATCACACCCGCGGCGCTAGTTGCTGCCGACTATGGCTATGTGACGGGCAAGGTGGACGCCACGGGGCAGCATCCGCGTTACCATCAGTTCAATCTGTTTTCGAGCTATGCTCTCTCGGCGCGGACCACGGTGTATGCGCTGGCGGTGTATCAACTTGCGGTGGGCGACGCCCAGCAGGCGCAGATCACAGGCTTTAACGCCTCCAGCACGAACCGGCAGGTCGCACTGCGTGCTGGTCTACAGCACGTGTTTTAACGCGCACTAGCGGGCAGCCCCGACGAAGACAACACGGCGTCGGCTGGCTGCCTGCCACCAAAGGCGGCCGTGATTTCTCGCGCCGCAAGTATCGTGTTCTGGCCGAGTTCTTCCATGCGCTGCATCGTCACACGCAGCGTCGAACCCACCACGCTAAGGGCAGCTACGGGTATCGACAATTCATCAAAAATGGGCGCAGCTACGCAGCGCACGCCCATAGAGGTCTCTTCATTATCTATGGCATAGCCCACACGGCGTACTTCCTGCAATTCACTATGCAGTGCTGTCGGGCGGGCAATCGATTGGCGGGTGAGCCGTTGTAAACCACCGCGTTGGACGAACGATGCAATTTCCGTGTCTGACATCGCAGCGAGAACGGCTTTGCCCATCGCCGTGCATGCTAACGGAGTCCGATTTCCGGGTCTGGACGACGCGTGCATCATCTCGCGACTTTGCATTTGCAACAGTAACAGCATGTCGTGTTCATCAACACAGCCCAGCTGGACGGTTTCGCCGCTGACGTCGCGCAGGCGGCGCATCGCTGGAGTAGCCAGTTCGGTCAAGTGGCGGCGCCCTCCGAACACAGCCCCGACCGAGAAACACTGCGCACCGATATACCATAATGCCCTGTCGCGTTGAAAGCAGACAAAGCGCTTCTGCTCCAGTGTGGTCAACAATCGGTGTACGGTCGATGCCGGCAGGCCGGTTCGTTCCGACAGATCAATTAATCTGTAACCCTGATCATCTTCGGCAAGGATTTCAAGCAGCGAAAGCGCACGCAGCAAAACCTGAACGGAGCTTTTATCCTCGCGAACGATGCTATGTACATTGACCTCACTCTTACGTCGAGTCTGTGATCCTCGTTGCATTTTTTGAGACCTCCTGTCAGCGGAAGGGAGCGCGTACTCTCATCGCGATGATGTGCATACTTCGGGAGGTCCTGGAGTCGCAAGTTACGTGCCAATGTTTGGCTTGGTGCAGACAGCCGGGCGATCACCTTTCGTGGTCAATCGCTTTTGATACGGTGTGGCAATGGTGCACGGTTTCGGCGCACCTCACCATTTGGAAGCGAGGAGTGCACCGTAACAAGTCGTTTATGCTGCGTGCGGGCCAGCGGCGTATCGGGCTCAACATCTACACAACCCGGAGCTTACGGTCAGACCGGCTCTTGTGATGCGGAGCGTCGCGGAAGGGGGGAATAGACCACGGCGAACGTGGTGGTGAGCGAGTTGCGGCTCAGGCCTTATTTGCGATTTTTGTAAAGTACTTGAAATAGTCGGGTAATGTCTTGCCGACGCATCCTGATTCAATGATGCCCACTGGCACGCCACCTAGGCCCACTAGCGAAAAACACATCGCAATACGGTGATCATCATAGGTGTCGATCGCCGTCGGAACGCGTGACACACGAAATGTCCACGTGTTCACGACGGCTTTAAAGCGGCGAACCCGAGGGCGCAATTCTGGGCCCGACCCGAGCCGTGCCGAACGGATGCCCGACAGTTCCACGTCGTGTGCCCGATTCGAACAGTTCTGCGTACTAGTCACTAGCCTTGCTGAGCATCGCAATGGCCTCGGAAGGCAGGCGCACATGTGCGGCGGCCATCAGGTCGTCCAGTTGACGGAGCGAGGTGGCGCTGGCAATCGGTGCAGCAACCGTTGGCTGCGCGATCAACCAGGCCAGCGCGATCTGTGCGGGTGTCTTGCGCAGACCCTGTCCAACTTCGTCCAGTGCCGCGAGAATGCGCATGCCTCGCGCGTTCATGTAGGGCTTGACCGCATCGCTGCGCGCGCTGCTACCCAGGTCCCCGGACGTGCGGTACTTGCCCGTCAGGAAGCCGTTGGCCAATGAAAAGTACGAGAGCACGCCGACGTTGTACTTCTCGCAAACACCCCGAGCAACACTTTCGAATTCGGCCCGATCGTAAAGGTTGTAGTGCGGCTGGAGCGTCTGATATGCAGGCAGGCCTTTGCTGCTGCTGACCTGGAGACTCTCTTCGAGTCGCGCCGCCGAATAGTTCGAAGCACCGATGGCTCGCACCTTGCCTTGCTTGATCAGGCGATCGTACGTGTCGAGGGTTTCCTCGAGCGGTGTCCCGCGATCGTCCTCATGCGACTGGTAGAGATCGATGTAGTCCGTGTTCAGCCGCCGCAATGACGCCTCAACGGCCTCGATGATGTATCGTTTCGACAACCCATTTTGGCCCGGTCCCATCTCCATGCCCACCTTGGTAGCAAGCACGATCTTGTCCCGCTTGCCGCTGCGGGCTAGCCATTTGCCGAGGATCGTCTCGGACTCGCCGCCCTTTAGCCCTGGAATCCAGTTCGCATAGACGTCGGCCGTATCGATGAGGTTGAAACCCGACGACGAAAAGGCGTCCAGAATGCTGAACGAAGTGGTTTCGTCGGCAGTCCACCCGAAAACATTCCCGCCCAAAGCAAATGGCGCGACGCTGATACCTGTATGTCCTAACTTACGCTGATCCAATTTCGCTTTCCTCGGAGTTGCTGAGTATGGTGTCGGCGTGCGCTGTGCGCACCCGCGAATGGCCGGCAAATACCGGCCGTAAGACCGGTTAGCAATGGAGCTTCGCGGCTGGCAACAAAGGTATCGCGTCAATAACGCCGCTCAGGCGGCTTTTCACACAGTGGATTTTTTGGACACAACTTCTTATATTTCAGACACTTACGTGAATTTTTAAATGAAATTGTCGTGTACGGGAGTTCGCCATCCGCCGCGGTAATAGGTCGTTTGTGCATGCCCAGCAACGCGAGGACGAGGCCCGTTACATGACTGGAACAGCCTCAAGGCTGGCGATGTAACCGACAGATTCTGCAACGTGTTTCACATCAAACATGGGCTCCGGTGCCATCGTTCCATTTGCCTGGCGTACGCCGCGCGTCATGCGCTCGGACAGTTCCGTTAGCGCATTGCCAACGAAGGGAATCGGGATTGCCGTGCCGTGTCAGTTCGCCAATGAAGCTGTGCGCGCGCCGCAGTCCACGCGGATCGGCCACGTGCTGATGAACTCGGGGGGTTTTGTATCAGTGGTTCAGACAGAAGCACGCGCTCACAGCTTCGGCAGGCGACAGGCCAGTGTGGAAGTAAGCCTGCAATCGGCGGACGATCGTATCGTCCGGTTCCCAAAGCGCGCGAATGAAGCCCTCTTCGATGGCTTTCTCGTACACGGCTTTCGCCCATGCGCACAGGTCGAGTTCGTGGGAAGAAGGGAGTGTTATCTGATCGGATGGGATGAACATGACGACCTCCACAACATCGAAAATGTACGTGGTGAAATCCCGGGGATGCGGATAACGGCCGTGAATAGGTACGACATTTCTTCGTTTCAACGATTGGGATGCGCTATGGTCTTAATCATCACGGCAAGCAAAGTCGCCACGACGACAAGGAAGCCGAGCATGTAAATAAGCACGATGGTCAGCATCGTTTGCTCCTTCTTCAGATTGCCGCAATTGCGGCGGCCACCACCGGCTGACAGCATGGGCGACGATCGCGCAACGGGTCCACGGTCTAAGCCGCGAGACGCACGGTGAACTCAATCGTCAAGAAACCGGATGCAGGTTCGCGTATTGATTGAACGAACTAGTGATGAACAAGACTGACCATGTCGGGCGCATCGCGCTTGCACATTGGCCTTGAAAACAATGTACAGGTCCGAGGCGCATGAAACCATTCTACGAACGATTCGAACGCCGGCGCGTATGGATAGGAATCCCATACCAGCGTATAACCTGCGCGATTGCTGAAGGCGATGAAATATGTCCTTCGCAATGAAGCTCTTTTTCAAATGGCAATAGCTGCCGGCGTGACGCCATGCGGGCCGAAGTCGTCCTGACGGCGAGGGGAACTGAAGCGGTGACGGCAAGGATTGCGCGGCCCGGCATGACGGCAGTCTTCTGACGAACTGGCAACGCGCTATGGCTAATCCAGCGCGAGATTGAGCAGTCGCTCGATAGTAGCGGCATCAACGGGCTTCTCGATGAAAGGGGGTGCACCTCTGGCCTGGATTTTGGCCTCAAGGGAAGCGGTCGGGAATCCCGTGGTGAATATGATCGGAATTGCGTATCCGAGGGCCAGCAGACGGTCGTGCATTTCGATTCCGGACAAGCCCGGCATGCGTATATCCGAAATCAGGCATGACGTTTCGTCGATTAACTCTGACTCCAGAAATTCTTCCGCAGATGCAAACACTCGTGCCTGCCACCCTAGCGAACGAACCAGACTCGCGGTCGCCACCCGGGCTCCCTCATCGTCATCGACGATGGAAATGATTTGAGAAGACACAAGCGACGGGCCTCGGCACACTAGAATCGGAACGTGCCAAACGGAATCGTGTGGCATGCGACTCAAATCAATCGTAGCTCGGAAACCACCGCGCGGAAATGATACGAATGTATAAACGGTTCATGAGCGTAGTGTCGGTCCGGATGCGTCTCGATCGTGCTCTCTAACACTAGCGATTTTTGCCTTGTTTGCCGCGCCGGCTCGCCCTTCAGGATGCGCCGCTGCCAATCCAGGGCAGGCTAAGCTGGAAGATGGCCCCGTGCCTGGCATTGTTGGACGCCCACACCTGTCCTCCGTGGGCTTCGATGATCGAACGGCAGATCGACAATCCCATGCCCATTCCGTCGGCCTTCGTGGTGAAGAAAGCGTCGAACAACCGATTTGCGTCTTCCGGATCGATGCCTGGGCCAGAGTCCTGTACAGCGACGACCACGTGCCCATCATTATCCCGATGAGACTCGATCAGTAGTTCACGTGGATCGTCGCCAATGTCAGCCATCGCCTGGATACCGTTTATGACCAGATTGATGAGTACTTGCTGAAGCTGCACCCGATCGCCGAGCAGCGGAGGCAAGTCAGAGGCAAGCTTGAGGCGCAACGAAACCCTATGATTCAAAAGTTCGCGCTGAACCAGGGATACAACGTCGTTGACTACATCGTTGAGTTCCAGCTGTGTCTTCCGCGGGGTGGCCTTCGTGGTGAGTGCGCGGATACGCCGGACAATTTCGCTCGCGCGCCTGCCTTCGGCGATCATATGCTCCACGCAGGCCCGCACTTCTTCCGGCTGCGGCGTCCTGTGGCCGAGCCATCGCAGGCAGGCTTCGCCACTGGTCACGATCGCACCGAGCGGCTGGCCAACTTCGTGGGCGATGGATGCACTCAATTCCCCAAGCGTTGTTACGCGAGTTGCATGAGCCAGTTCCACCTGCAGCGCCTGCAACTGCTCCTCCGCTCGCGTGGCCGCAGTCCGCCGCGCTGCGAGTTCCGTCTCCGCCTCCTTCTGTTCGGTCAGGTCGAGTACGAACCCTACGCCGTGTTCCTGTGAACCTTCCATCTGCGCGCCGCCGAGCAGAACCGGGACGCGGCGACCGTCCTTGCGGATATATTCCTTCTCATAGGACTGGCAACTCCCGCGCTGCCGGACTTCTTCAAGCGCCTGCTCATCGGCGGTGTGATATTCCGGTGGCGACATGGTGGCCCATTGAACTTGGCCTGACAGCAGATCTTGTCGCGAATAGCCTACGATCCGAAGAAACGCGTCGTTAGCGTCGTTGACGACACCCGCCATGTTCCAGAAGAACACGCCGATGATGTTCGACTCGACGAGTCGCCGGATGCGTGCTTCCCGCTTGCGCAGCTCCTCCTCCGCGAGCTTGCGCTCGCTGTTCTCCCGCTGCAGATCGGCATAGAGCAGCGCGTTCTCCAGCGAGATCGCCGCCTGGGAGGCCAGCAGCTCCAGCACGGACACGCGTTCGGGCGTGAACGCATGCGTGGTCAGGTTGTTCTCGAGATACAACAGGCCGATCAACGCGGAGCGCCGCATGATCGGCATGCACAACACTGACTTCGGTTGCCGGCGGGCGAAGTAGTCGTCTGCCGCAAAGGGATTCGATTGCATCGCATCCATCAGCAATACCCGCTCCTGGCAGCGCCGCACGTAATTGGTGATGGACGCGGGCAATACCGATTCGTGTAGGGACGATTCCGGCAACGCCCGTACGGGTAGCGCCCGGCCCAGATGCCGCTGTACCTGGATCGTCTGCTGCTCGACGCTCGCTTCGGCTGCGAGGACGAGACTCTCGTTGCGTGCGAGCAGCAAATGGCAAGTCTGAGCTCCCGCATTTTCGAGCAGGATGTGCATCAGCGTGTCGACCAGATCCTCGAGCACGATCTGGCCCGAGATGGCCTGCGAGGCTTTCGTGACCGACCGCAGGTCCAGTTGCGCGCCGTTGCCGAACGCAGAGGCGACTGATGAAGCCGGCTCTTCGCGCAGTTGTGGCGCGCGCTCGTCGATCTGCCTGACCTTGCCGTCGGCGCCCCAGCGCGCAAAGCAGTCACGTGCCTTTCGCATATATGTGTCGGCAAATGTCTCGAATCCACGCGTCCGGTAAAACGCCGACGCGCGTTCATAAGCAATTGCCTCGTTCTGGACGAAGTCGCGTTCGCGTGCCGATCGAATGGCCTGTTCGTACAGCCGCATGGCGTCGGAATCGTGCCCATCGAGTCGGGCAATCTCCGCGGCAATCAGCGCGGTGCGGTCCGCGAAATTCTCGGGGCAATTGCTCGCCCACGTCTGGAGCTGCCTATGGTGAGCGGACAGCGCCTCGAGATGCCTGGGTCGTTCGCCAGCCGATAACGAATCGCAGTGTGCTGCACGCGCCAGTGCATCATAGAAATGATATTCCGCCGCCTCGAAGCAGAAGGGTGACGTCCACAGCAACAGCTCGGCATTCGATCCCGCCGCGATGGCGCTAACGTAGTCACCTGCATGGAAACGCGCTTGCAACTTGCGAATCCAATACCAGCAAGCGACGAGTGCCAGCCCCGGATCTGCGCCTAAATGCTGCTCGAACCGGTCTTCGTCGAACGCCGCATCGTTGAAGGAGCCGAAGTCGGGCGTCAGACCGCGGAGTGCGTTGATCAGCCTGAGTTGCGTAGTCATGACGTCCGCGACAAATTCGAACTGCATTTTGCGTGCGAGTTCGAGGCCGCTTTCGGCTTCTCGCTGCACATCGCCGAGCGGATCTCCGGCACCTAGAAGATTGGTGATCAGGTTGTTGCCGCAATAGCCCGAAAACGTGAGGTCGCCGGTTTGGTTGGCTGCGTCAAAGGCGAGCCGCAGGAAGTCGCGGCCCAAACGTATGGGCCTCGTCCAGGGGACGATGAAGGCGCCAAAGCACGCGTAGACGCGAGCTTTGAAGCGATCCATCCCGTGCTTCCCGACCAGATCGACGCCGAGCCTGCCGAACCGGAACCCGGCCCCGTAATCGCCGAATTGCGGCCCGAGGGTCACGCCGAGCATGACATAGGCAAATCCCGAGCCGTCGCTGTTTCCGTGCTCGAGGCTCAGATTCGCCATGCGGCCGGCGATAAGACAATACAGGTTCATGTCGGTGGCGTGGGCTGGTGGCTGGACGGCAGTTAGCACGTCCAGGGTGGCGCGGCAGAGGGGATCGGTCATCAAAGGTAAATCGAGGAGTTGCTCGATCGAGCGGTTGCCCATCCGTTCCCACAATCGCTCATATTCCTGTTGCACCTCCTCTTTCCGCGGGTGCGCCGACCACGTGACGCCGACGGCACGGAGATATTCGAGGCTCACTTCAACGGCACGGTCGGCTTGTCCCGCGTTCATATAAAGTGCCATGCGCAGGCACGCGACGACGGCCTTATCGATGAGGTTCGCGGCGCAGTGTGACAGCATCGACAGTCGCTGTTCCGCCGTCCTCAGGTAGCCGGTCAGGAATTCGCATTCGGCACGCTGAAAACCGAGCGAGAACGTGAGCGCATCGTGCCGGTTCGTACCATCCTCTGCCACCAGTGCGTCGCCGGCAGTGAAGTAGGCCAGTGCCGATGCGTAAGCCGTGGCTGTTTTGGCACGCATGCCAGCGGAAAGATTGAGCTCAGCGACACGCTCGCGTTCCGCCTGCGCCGTGATTAGCGCGGCGCCCCGATTGAACTGGTTCGCCACGTCGAACAGATGCTCGGCGAGCTCGTCGGCCGTCATGCTCGAGAGGAGCACGCGACCGATGCGCAGGTGTACTTCGCAGCGGCGTCCTTCGGGAATCAGTGAGTAAGCCGCTTGCTGGATCCGGTCGTGCAGGAACTTGCCGCTGCCGTGGGTGCGCAAGATCAAATTTTCGCGCACCGCAGGCGCAAGGTGCTGCTCAACCTTGGCTTGGCCGCTGACCAGCGCGAGAATCCGCAGGTCGAACTTGTTGCCGAGGCAAGCGGCCAGCTGCAGCGCTTCCTGTGCCGGGATCGGCAGTTGCCGTAACTTGCCCAACATCAGATCGACGACGTTGTCGGCAAAGTCTTTCGCCTTGATCTGGTCCAGGTCCCACCGCCATGCCTGGATCTGTGCATCACGCCGTAGCAACCCCTCCTTGTGGAGCGCATCCAGGAACTGGATAAAGAAAAACGGGTTGCTCTCGGTGCGTTCGCAAATGAGGTGGGTGAGCGGCTCGCAGGACGCGGGTGGCGCATGCAGCGTGTCGGCCACCAACTGGTTCAGATGCGTAGCGGACAACGGCGCGAGCCGGATGTCGACCACGGGCGTGCCGCTGTGATGGATCGCACCGAGACTCCTCATAAGCGGATGCGCCCCGCTCACTTCGTTGTCGCGATAGGCGCCGATCAGCAGCAGATAACAGGTGTCTGGGTGGGTGAGCAAGTGCTCGACGAGCGCAAGGCTGGCCGCGTCGATCCACTGCAGGTCGTCCAGGAAGAGGGCCAGCGGGTGTGCCTTGCTCGTGAACACTGTCACAAATTGCCGGAAAACCAGGCGGAGCCGGTTTTGAGCCTCCGTTGGCGGCAGCGCCGGTACCGGAGTTTGCGGGCCAATGATCAACTCGACCTTGGGCAGCACATCGAGAATGAGCTGGCCATTGACCCCGACCGCAGCCTGCAGTTGTTGCCGCCAGTCGGCGATGCGTGCGGCACTTTCGGCCAGCAATTGCTGCACCAGTTCGCCAAACGCCTGCGTAAGGGTGGCATAGGGAATGTCTCGCCGGTACTGATCGAACTTGCCCGAAATGAAGTACCCACGCTTCGCGACAATCGGCTTGCGCAAGGCGTCGACCAGCGACGACTTGCCGATGCCTGAGTACCCGGATACAGTGGCAAGCGCCGCCCGGCCGGTGGCCGCCATGCATTCGAATACACCGAGGAGCGTATTTGATTCCTGATCGCGCCCGTACAGTCTGTGTGCAATCTGGAATCGATCCGACAAGTCGTCCGTGGCGAGCAGGAATGGCTCGATCCGGCCGGAGGTGCGCCATTGCGCCAGACAGCGGTCAAGATCGGATTGCACTCCACGCATGCTTTGATAACGATCCTCCGGTAGTTTGGCCAGCAGTTTCATCACGATGTCCGACACCGGTTGCGGCACCGCGGGCGCGATGTCGCACGGCGGCGGTGGCATACGGGCGATATGGCAATGCGTCCATTCCAGCGGATCGCTCGCCTGGAACGGCAACTGACCTGTCAGCATGCGATAAAACAACACGCCCATCGCATAGCAATCGGTCCGGTAATCTACGGGACGATTCATGCGACCGGTTTGCTCGGGGGACATATACGCCCACTCGCCCACGGATGCGAAAACGTCCTCTACCGAGACGGTGTGTTCCTGGGTCGTCGCGAGGCTGAAATCCACCAGCAGGACATGGCCAGTTTCTGGCGCGACCAGAATATTGGCCGGTCGCAGATCTCGATGGATGACATGGGCGATATTGATGCCCGCCAATGCATCGGCCAGGTGATGGGCGATCGCCAGACAGCGAGGTAGGTCTAGGCGCGGGCCGTGGCACAAAACGGTTTCGAGCGACTTGCCTGAGAAGTCTTCCAGAACCAACACCTGCCGTTCGCGGTCATCGATCAGGGCAAGCGGTTTGGCAATGCCAGCAACTTCCAACGTTCGAAGGAGCAGGTATTCGCGTTCAAAACGAGCGGATTGGGTTGCGCTGGCGTGTTCAGGAAGGAGCTTCAGAAGCACCGGCATGCCGTCCGACAAGCGGCGGGCACGGTAGAGGGTCGAGCCCGCAGTCATGTAGACCCGATCAATGGTCTGACAATTCGCGATAATCATTGCCCCCCCTTGTCTGCCGGCGATCCGGCCGGACACCTGCACGTTGCATCCCGTCGTTGAATGGGGCGTAGGCCCGCATGATGTTGGCTTTCGCCAAAGTGATCACTTCGTGATCCGCAACGATTTAACATCTAGTTTACTCGGTCGCCAATGAGGCGCATGAGCAATGGCAAGTTGATGAGCGTAAGACAAGACGCCATCAGGGGGCGACAATCGTTCAGAAAGCAATCAACGGATTCTGGGTGAGATCGGTGAATCCGCGCCAGGCAACGAAGCCTTGCTGCAAGCTGTTTGGGATGCGGTGACGCGCGCAACAGTGGGGCGTAAAATAGGCGCATACCAGCGGGGTGCGACTGCATTCCGGCTTCGCGAGGTGTCCAGATGACTACTAGACCGACCCGCCGAATGACGGATGAACCCGAAGCAACCGACGGTTCCGTCATCTACGTTGTCGATGACGACGAGGGAATCCGGCGAGCCCTTGACTTGCTGTTGCGCTCCGTAGGCTTGCGTGTGGAAACGTTCGAGTCCCCGGACGAATTTCTCCGGTTTCCTCACTCCGCGGGACCGAGCTGTCTCATCCTGGACGTGCGACTCCGCGGGAAAAGCGGCATGGCTTTTCACCAGGAAATCGTCAATAGCGGTATGCATATTCCCGTCGTATTCATGACCGGTCATGGAGACATCGAGATGGGGGTGAAGGCGATGAAGGCTGGCGCGCTCGATTTCTTTGCGAAGCCATTCAAAGACCAGGACATGCTCGACGCGGTTGCTCAGGCCTTGGCGCGAGACAACGCGCGGCTCGCGGCAGAAGCCGCGTTATCCGGTCTGCGCGCTGCGTACCTGTCTCTTTCGCCGCGCGAGAAAGAGGTGATGGGCTTTGTCCTGTCCGGTCTGCTGAACAAGCAGATTGCCTCTGAGATGAACTTGAGCGAGATCACGGTCAAGGTCCACCGTGGACAAGTCATGCGAAAAATGAACGCGCGTTCGATGCCGGACCTCGTTCGCAAGGCGGAATCGCTTGGTATCAAGCCCTGTCTGCCCGATAGCCGTCATTGCTGAGCGCCATCGTACGCGAGCGCTCCTGCAGACTATTTGCGCGCCTTAAGGGGGGCAAGCTCGGTGAAGTTTGCTTGCCGTGCTTATACGTCCGTATAAGGCGGTTACGCTAATGCGGCATCGACATATCCAACCGTAGAGTAGACGCGCCCTCCGGCTAAACCTACTCTTATCTCAACGCGACACGCTCGCTGGTATTGCAGCGTATAGCTCGCGGTTCGGCACGACGACCACATGGCACTCTCGGATGGCCGCCCGACCGATTCCCTTCTCAACGTCAGCAAGGAATCATCGTGTCACATGTTCTACGCAGCTGGATTCATATCGGCAGCAACGCATATAACGAGTACACATTCGTGCCGTGGCTCGGCAGGACCATTTATCGCCGTACGGTCGACTTCTCAGCCATATGCATCCAGTAGCCGCAAGTCGGGCGTTGTTCGACCTCTACGGTTGTTCGACTGCTGCTTCATTATTTGCCAGGGATAGGAAACGATCGTGAACGTGGAAATCAATACGAATGCTGACATCCGGTCAGAAAGTGAATCTTGTCATGCGCCTGCTTTTCCTGCGTTGTCCTCATCCCATCTTCCATCGCATCGGCCGGACCGACTCACTTCGGCGCCTGAGATTCGAGACCCGTGGGCGACGACGCTCGCAGTCATCGATCAATTTTTTTCTCCGCCAGACCCGATGCGGAATTCTCCGGACCTGTCCGGTCGCTCCCGCCTGGGTGGCGAGCCGCTCAATTCGCGCAAGCCGGACGGTGGTGACGTGCGCACCTATACTGTGACGGTCGTGGAGGCGCTGTCCAATTCGCTCTTCGCGTTGCGCTGGCACGACGCGACGTTTTGCAACTACGAGGAGCAAATCTGGGCACCGTGCCTCGCTCCCGCGGCGGGGCGTTGCGCACTGTCCGGCGAGCACATCAACAAGGGTGACCCGGTCTACCGTCCCCGAATCCGCGGACGGTTCATCCCACTTAACAGCGATGCAGTGATTCTGGCCAGCGAACTGCACAAGGCCAGCACACGCGACTGAGAAGCGCTGGAGTTGGCGATGTTGACTCAAGCTCACCGGTAAAGCAACGTTGGCGTACTGGCCCTCTTCGGGTGCATGCCACCGTTTGGCCACACGCGGTTCAACATGAAACCAGAACGCGTATCGAGGATTGCGTGCAATGCGCGCGATTCGCGATCGCTGTCGTGGAGAGATCTTTCAGCTCATGCTTGCCACCGCGTCGGGCCAGGCGAAAAGCGGGATTCACGGATACGGCCAGAATGAATTCGTGCCTTGGCAGATTGGCGCCATCACGTAAGGTGGCGTTTGCGTTTTCTTTGGTTGCGCATCATGCGGGCTCAGCGGCCTGACTCCTGGGGCTAAAGCGCGTCCGTTCCTTGCTCGGAACTGGACGGTCGCAAGTTGCATCCGAACGGCAGCGAGGCGGCGAGGGCGTGTGAAAACGCCCCGATCGACTGAAATTCCGCGGAGATCGTCTGGATTTTTCCATCCAGAATGCGCACTGGCGTCTCACTTGCGCTTCGAATCGAGCCGGCCGCATTTCGCGCTCAATCACTCCTGCAAAAGCTCACCTCGGAGGCGTTATGCTTCGGCTTATTAAACGCAGCTAACGGTCAAGGATCGATCGGGTAGCCCTCAAAAGTCAAAATCAGTTCTGCAGACGCTCGGGCAGTGTAAGTCCTCGTATAGGAGCCTAGTTCGACTGCATGACCCGGTACGCGTCCCGCTCCCGCTTCTTCGGCGGCACGATCATTTCGATTTTGCCGACGAGGAAAATATACGAAAGGATGCCCAGAACGGCGACGATCGAGACGTACCACATCGCATAGTGGAAGTTATGCGTGCGCTGCAGGATCATGCCGAAAACGATGGGCGTAGTAATGCCGGACAGATTGCCGAACAGATTGAGGAAGCCCCCCATCGTACCGATGAAATTGCGAGGAATGACGTCCGTAAACACCACCCAGCCGAGATTCGCGACGTTGTTTCCGAAAAAGGCCAGCGAAAGGATCCCGATCGCGATGACGGGCTGGTCCTCGAAAAAATTGACAGTGACGATCATGGCCGTCAACACGAGGCCAACGATCACCGGCAACTTGCGTGCGAGCGTGACCGATTTACCCTTTTTCAGGAGGCTGTCACTGAGAAAGCCACCCACCAGCATGCCGACCATCGCCATGAGATAGGGAATGGATGCGCCCAGTCCCGCTTTGGAAAGCGTGAGATGCAATGCCTTTTCAAGGTAGACGATGAACCATGTCATGAAGAAGATCAGCGTCGAGTTATAGGCGAACTGCGTGATGAACAGGCCCCAGACAGTTTTGTTCTTGAGGAAGTACAGGACGCCGTCTCTCTCGACCACGGTGCTGACCGTGGATTGATCCTGAGATCCGTAGCCGCCACCGGCCTTGATAAGGTCGAGCTCGGCCTGACCGGTTTTCCTGCTGTCTTTTGGGTCACGATAAACGATCAGCCAGTAGACCCCAAAGACGATCCCCGCTCCGCCCGTTGCATAGAACACCATTTGCCAGCCGTAACGGCTCGTCAGAAAAGTCAGGACGGGCGTGAACAATGCAAGACCGATGTATTGCGAACTGATATAGGTCGCCGTCGCCCGTGCGCGTTCGTTCTTCGGAAACCAGTTCGCGACGATCTTCGTATTCGAGAGATACGACGGCGCTTCAGCGAGGCCAATCAGGGCCCGGCAGACCAGCAGCACAGCAAACGAGGCGCCGAGGGTCGCGAAAAGATGATGGGATGCAAAGCCCATTGCGAACGTACATGTGCTCCAGATGACTATTGCACTGCCGTATAGAACTCTCGATCCGATTCGATCAAGGAGATACCCGACGGGAAGCTGGGCGGCCGCATACGTCCACGTGAACATCGAAAAGAGCAGGCCGAGCTGGGTCGGCGAAAGGCCGAATTCCCCCTGGATCCTGCTGCCCGCGATCGAGAGATTCGCACGATCCATGTAGTTGATGGCGGTGACTACAAACAGTAAAAAGATAATGAAATATCGGGTCTTTGTTGTTTTCATGATTTCGCATTCAAGATGCCGTCTGGACGCTCGCCCAAACATGCATTGCCGGCATGGAACACCGGCGATTCGTCGTCCTGCTCAGAGTGGGAGTTTTACAACCGCATTCTTCTGCGCGCTGCGATAGATAGCTGTGAACAGTTCTACGGTCTTCCGGCCGTCCAGTCCGTCGATCAAAGGCTTCGTGCAGTTGCCGACGGCAGTCAGGAAATCATCTATTTGCTGCTCGTGATAGAAGTACAGGGAATCCGCGGAATTGAAATACTCCGCATCCGCGTTTCTCCACTCGGCGAGCATTCCTTCTTCGCTTTTGATCGTCCAGATATCGTTGTAAGGCGGTTCGGTGATGGTCGAGACGCCGGCGATGAACATCGCGCCGCCGTCCGTCTGCACGCCGACCGACGCGCCGTTATCTCCGTGAATATGAACCTTCCCGTACAAAGCAGGATTCTGTGAGTTGCTGACCAGAATGTTGGCAATCGCGCCGCTTTGGAACTTGATGACGGCCACCGCGGTGTCTTCGACTTCGATGTAGTCGTGGTTGACGTTCTTCCACACTCCGTAGACCTCGTCGATATCGCCCAGATACCAGAGGAGCAGATCGAGCTGGTGAGGTGCCTGGTTCACGAGCACGCCGCCTCCTTCGCCAGCCCACGAGCCACGCCAGGGATCGCTTTCATAGTACTGGCGGTCGCGCCATCCGAGCATGACGACGTTACCGATGACAGGGCGGCCAATCTTGCCCGCATCGATGGCCTGCCTGATTCGCATCGCGGACGGATAAAAGCGCCGCTGGCACACGACGCCAACCGTACGCCGGTGTTCTTCCGCACATGAAAGAATGGCATCGCAGTCTTCGAGCGAAGAAGCGAGGGGCTTCTCTACGAGAACGTGACAGCCGCTTTTTAAGGCGGCGATCGCAACGGGAGCATGCTGAGGATGCGGAGTGCAGATGCATACAACGTCGACCTGCGCGACTTCCACCATCTCTTCGACGCTATCGAACGCACGCACGCCGTATTGTTCACCGAAGGCCTTTGCTCGATCGAGAGAGGTGCTGCATACCGCCACGAAGTCCGAGTTCTCGAGGTTCGAGAGCGCCCGGGCATGGAAATGACCTACCTTTCCGCAACCGACGATGGCCGTTCTGAGTTTTTTCATGATGATTCGGTGTACGTCGTGAATGCGAGCGAGGCGCTGCTGCCACCGGTCCGGTGGCAGCGCACGATGTCGATCGCGGATTGCGTGACGCGAGGAGTGAAGGGGCATCGATCGGCTTGATTGCACGGCAGGCTCATGACGGCGCGCCATGGTCAAGTGAAGTCGCTGCAAGCGCAAGTCGACTTCGCGATAGAACTACTGCGATCCGGCCAAGGTGGACATCTCTGTATGACCTGCGATCTTTCAGAGCGGCCGGGGGTCGATCTCGGCCGCATCACCCTCTACGCCTTGAGATGGGGCCCCAGCAGCGACAGGTCCGCAACTGAAAGACGATCGTGCGCGGTCTGCACCTGATGCCAGTACGGGTAGAGCAGGGGCGGCGCGCTCACCTTGTCGAGCCGCTCGCGCTGTTCGTCGGTCAGCCTGAGATTCGCCGCGCCGAGGTTGTCGAGCAGTTGCTTCTCGTTGCGCCCGCCGATGATGACCGACGTGACGGCGGGGCGCCCGAGTGTCCATGCGAGCGCGACCTGAGCGGCTGAGACATTCTGCTCGCTGGCGATCTCGACAAGCGTGTCGACAATCGACCACAGTCGTTCGGCGTCACGGATCGGCGGCTCCGTCCAGCCCGCGAGCTGACGCGTGCCCTCGGGCGTCGCGTCGCGGCGGTGCTTACCGGACAGCAGGCCGCCTGCGAGCGGGCTCCAGACGAGAATGCCCAGGCCTTGATCGAGTGCGATCGGCGCGAGTTCGTATTCCGCTTCGCGTGCTTCGAGCGTGTAATGGATCTGCTGGCTCACGAAGCGCGGCAGACGATCGCGTTCGCTCACATGCAACGCCTTCATCAGGTGCCAGCCTGAGTAGTTCGAGCAGCCGACATACCGGACCTTGCCCTGCCGGACAAGCAGGTCGAGCGCCTCAAGCGTTTCTTCGAGCGGCGTGAGTCCGTCCCATTCGTGCACCTGGTAGAGGTCGATCACATCAGTCTTGAGGCGGCGCAAGCTCGCCTCGCAGGCCTCTATCAAATGATGCCGCGACAAACCCCGGTCGTTCGGGCCGTCACCCATGGGAAAGCGGGCTTTTGTCGCAATCAGCACGCCGCCTTTGCGCTTGCCGCCGAGCACCTGGCCGACGATTTCCTCCGACGCACCGTTCGAATAGACGTCCGCGGTATCGATCAGGTTGACGCCCGCGTCGATGCACATGTCGATCTGCCGGTGCGCCTCGTCGAGGCTAACCTCGCCGACGCTCGCGAATTTGCCTTTGCCGCCCATCGTCATCGTGCCTAGCGTGATGGTCGACACCTTGAGGCCCGAACGGCCAAGTTGACGGTAGTCCATGATGAAGCAATCTCCATGTATGTTGCGAGGATTTACAGCCGGCGTGCGGTCGTTAAGCCCGATTGCGCCCGCATTTCGTGCCCAGTGTTCCTTGACGTCCCCAGACGTTCGACGATAGCGGAGATTGAGTTACCATTCCAATAGAAAGATATGATTCAATTGTGCGGGTTTCGTGATTAATCGTCTCTGCAAGAAAGAGTGTCAACGTGGATTTGAAGCAGCTGGAACATTTCGTGGCGGTCGCGGAAGAGCGGCATTTCACGCGCGCGGCGCGGCGCCTCAACCTCGTGCAGTCCGGATTGTCTGCGTCGATCCGCTCGCTGGAAGAAGACCTGGGCGGACCGTTGTTCAATCGCAGCACGAGGCGAGTCGCCTTGACGCCTGCCGGTGAAGTGCTGTTCGCAGAGGCGCAGCGGGTACTGGCTGCCGCGCGCGACGCGCGGCACGCCGTAACGCAGGTTCACGGGCTCGCACGCGGCCGGCTGAGTATCGGTGCGATTCACGGTCTCGCGCCTTTCGTCGACCTGCCCGCATCGCTAGGACAGTTTCGGGCCGCGTTCGGTGGGATCGATATCGAATTGACACTGGACGGGTCGCGCGCGTTGATCGACGAGGTGCGGGAAGGGCGCCTCGACCTCGCGTTCACACAGCCACCGGATACGTCGCTCGATGGTGTCGGATCGCACATGTTCGCATGCGAAGGAATGGTCGTCGTCTGCGCGACGCATCATCGCCTTGCGGGCGCCAGCGGGCTGGCGCTGGCCGATCTCATCGACGAAACATTCGCCGACCTGCGCCCGGAGTGGAGCGTGCGGCGGCTGGTCGATCGATGCTTTGCGGCGGCAGGGCTGCAACGCCGGACCAGCTTCGAGGTCAACGACATGCCGATGTTGCTTGAACTGGCCGCACAGGGGCTTGCGATCAGCATGGTGCCCGAATCTGTGGCCGCCGCGAGGGGGAGCAACACGCGCGGCGCGCCGGTCGCAACGGCGAGCCTGTGCGAAGCCGAGGAGCCCTGCTGGGAACTCGCGGCTGTTTTTAAGGGAAGTGCGGGAGAACCGCTCATACCCGTCGCCCGTGCTTTCCTGGACTTGCTCAAATTGCCCGCGGTGGCGACCTGACGCTCGACTGGCTCCGCGCGGCGATACTGAACGTGGCGGTAAGCGGACATCCAGTGAACGTGGCCGAATGTCGCTAGCGGGTCACAGCCGTCCGCGCCATGCTTCGGACCGCTCCCCAGCGGTGCCCCCTGTCGGTCACGCAAAAAAAGCCTTCATGCTACGATCGTCGACTCACTGTTCGAATGGATCGGGATCGCGACCGCTAGGTGGCGCCGCGATTCCGGCGCTAACGAGGATTCTGATGACTCATTCTGCCCTGACTCCGGGCGCCGTCGCCGTGATCACCGGCGGCGCCGCTGGCATTGGCCTGGCTGCTGCCAAACGCTTAGCGCAGCTTGGGCTGCGCATCTGCATTGCCGACCTCGGCACCGACCGCGTCGCGCGGGCGGTGGAGGAAATCGCCGCGCTGACCGCAAACGGCACACAAGACGTCTTCGCGGTTGAGACCGACGTCAGCGTCGCCGACGAAGTTCGCCGCCTGCACGCAACCGTCGTCGAACGCTTCGGCGGAACAGATGTGCTGATGAACAACGCCGGCATTCAGCCCGGCAGCGGGATGTTCGGTCCAGCCGAGAACTGGGAGCGCGTGCTGGGTGTCAATCTGTGGGGCGTGATCCACGGTACGCAGGTCTTTGTGCCGGACATGATCAAGCGCGGTCGTCCGGGGCTCGTGATCAACACCGGTTCAAAGCAAGGCATCACGACGCCGCCGGGCGACCCCGCATACAACGTTGCGAAGGCCGGTCTGAAAGCGTTCACCGAAGCGCTGCAGCACGAACTGCGCAACACCGCCGACTGCCAGATCAGCGCTCATCTGCTGATTCCTGGCTTCGTGTTCACGGAACTGACGCGGAACGGCCGCGTGGAAAAGCCCGTCGCCGCATGGACGCCCGAGCAGACCGTCGATTTCATGTTCGAGCGTCTCGACGCCGGCGACTTCTACATACTGTGTCCCGACAACGACGTGCCGCGTTCGCTCGACGAACTGCGCATTCTATGGGCGGCAGGCGATATCGTCGAGAACCGGCCCCCGTTGTCGCGCTGGCATCCGGACTACGCCAGGGCATTCGAAGCGTTCATCAAGCAGCCCCGTTGACTCAAGGGCCAGCACTATGTGGCAACAAAGTGAAACCTATCCCGATCCCGCAGTGGAAGTGCTCGATCCGCGCTTCCTGAAATACCGGATCACGAACGCGGCGGTCGAGCGGCTTGCGACGGGCATGCGCTTCGGCGAAGGCCCGGTGTGGTTCGGCGACGGCCGCTTCCTGCTGTGGAGCGACATCCCGAACAACCGCATCATGCGGTGGGACGAGGAATCCGGCGCGACGTCGGTATTTCGCAAGCCATCGGGGTACGCGAACGGCAATACACGCGACCGCCAGGGTCGGCTCATCACCTGCGAGCACGGCAACCGGCGCGTGACGCGCACCGAGTACAACGGCACGCTGACCGTGCTGCTCGACCGCTTCGACGGCAAGCGGCTGAACTCACCGAACGACGTGGTCGTGAAGAGCGACGACAGCATCTGGTTCACTGATCCACCGTTCGGCATCTCTAACAACTATGAGGGTGTCAAAGCTGAGCCCGAACTGCCGACCAACGTATACCGCTTCGACCCGGCCACCGGCCGGGCAGAGGTGGTCGCCGACGACATCGTCAATCCGAACGGCATCTGCTTCTCGCCCGACGAACGCCGCCTCTACATTGTCGAATCGGGCTCGAAGCCGCGGCGCATCCGTGTGTACGATGTCGAGGACGGTCGGCGCCTCGTGCACGGGCGCGTATTCGTCGATGCGGGCGAAAACGGCGCGCCAGACGGTTTCCGTTGCGACACGGACGGTAACCTGTGGGCCGGTTGGGGCACTGGACCGGGACTCAACGGTGTGATGATATTCGCGCCGGACGGCAATGCGATTGGCCGCATCGTTCTGCCCGAACGCTGCGCGAACGTCTGCTTCGGTGGCGCAGCGCATAACCGGCTGTTCATGGCGGCTGGGCAGTCACTGTACGCGCTATACGTCGATGCGACTGCGGCGGTCGCAACCTGAGCGCGTCCGCCATGCGGGTTCAAGACGTGCGCTGGCGCTCACTGAACGGAATGCCGCCTCTTGACTTGGAGTCTGGTGAAGACTCCACGATCTGCACGACAACCTGTTCAGCGGCGACACCAAAGCTGTCAACCACAGCTTTGGTAATCCCCGTCATCAGCGCTTTCTTTTGCTCGGGTGAGCGTCCTGCTACTGCGTAAACGATGACTTCTGGCATAACGTGCTCCGACGGGTTGGCAAGGAATTGCAACTGGAATCATAGCCGCACTGCACGGCGTGCGCTTGAGCCTGTGCAATAGAAGCGTAGCGTGAATGCTGCTGGCCTTCTTCAAGAAATTCCTTCGTGTAGGTGGCCTTGGGGATTCGGTTCATCGATACCTTCATTCCTCAATTTTACGGAACGTTGGCATCCACTTTTCCCGGTCGACCTTATCAGCATGGCAGGTTCACGCAGCGTTCGTAAGTCGGTCGGAATTGAGGCTGAATTGGCGCGTGATCGACTGCAGCCTATCGCCCCATTCCCAGGCGCCGAAGATGTCATGCACGTTTCGGCAGGTGGTGGGTGAGGCCGCGACGCGACCAAGTGAGGTCACCAAATCCGCGAGCATCCGCGTGAGGCACCCTGTTCCTGATCCTTGCTATCAAGATCTGGTTGGGCCCGCACTACGGACGGAAGCGTACCTGAGTGAGCTCTTCGGACACCTGCCACAAACGGCCGACGTTCGAAGCGTCCTTTGCCTGCCTGGCGACGCTCGCCTCGCCAATCCTGCTTCCGCGTACCTCCAGAAAGCCTTGTGGACCATAGTAGCCACCGCCATTGACGTCACGCGAAGTAGCCGCGTATAGGGTCGGCAGGGCGCCCGCGTAATCGGTGTTCAGCACGGCGCCGATGAAATGACTAAAGACATTATCGATCTCCCTGCGCCGTCGCGTCGTCGTTTTATTGGTATCGCAACGGCGTCCCTTGCTGCGGCCTCATTGAGCCGTTACGCCTTTGCGGAAACGAGTCAATCCATTACTGAAGTTGCCCCAGCGGGGGGCGGCGACAAAACCACGATCCGTCCACTTCGTGTGCATGTGCCAGAATCACAACTCGTCGATTTGCGCAGACGCATCAAGTCGACACGTTGGCCGGAATGCGAAACCGTAACGGATGCGTCGCAAGGCGTGCAGCTCGCGACGATGCAAAAGCTCGCGCGGTATTGGTCGACAGATTACAACTGGCGCAAGGTCGAAGCGAGATTGAATGCGCTGCCGCAATTCGTCACCGAGATCGATGGGCTCGACATCCATTTCATCCACGTTCGTTCGAAACATCAGAATGCGTTACCCGTCATCGTCACGCACGGATGGCCTGGCTCGATCATCGAGCAGTTGAAGATCATCGATCCGCTGACCAATCCAACGACTCATGGCGGAAATGCCTCGGACGCTTTCGACGTAGTGATCCCTTCGTTGCCGGGCTACGGCTTCTCAGGCAAGCCGACTGCGACCGGCTGGGATCCTGCACGTATCGCGCGCGCGTGTGGATCGTGTTGATGAAGCGCCTTGGATACACGCGCTACGTGGCGCAAGGAGGCGACTGGGGCAATGCGGTCACGGAACAGATGGCGCTCATCGCGCCGCCGGAACTGCTGGGCATTCATACCAACATGCCGGCCACCGTACCGGACGACATTGCCAATGCACTGAAGTACGGAAACGCGCCGACGGCCAGCCTCTCGCCGGATGAGAAGCACGCGTTCGATCAGCTCGACTACTTCTACAAGCACGGTCTCGGCTATGCGCAAGAGATGGCGAACCGTCCGCAGACGCTGTATGGGATCGAAGATTCGCCTATCGGCCTCGCTGCATGGATGCTCGATCACGACGCTGCGAGCCAGGCAATGATCGCTCGCGTCTTTGACGGTCAGACCGAGGGCCTGACGCGAGATGACGTGCTCGACAACGTCACGCTCTATTGGCTGACGAATACAGGTATTTCGTCGGCGCGGCTGTATTGGGAAAACAAGCTCAACTTCTTTGCGCCGAAGCACGTTACGATTCCCGTTGCCGTGAGCGTGTTTCCGGATGAAATCTATGCGGCCCCGCAGAGCTGGACAGAGAAGGCGTATCCGAAGCTGATTCACTACAACCGCCTTCCGAAAGGCGGTCACTTCGCGGCGTGGGAGCAACCGCAGGCGTTCACGGAAGAAGTTCGCGTGAGCTTCCGGACGCTGCGCTGACCTCAAAGACGCGGATGACACCGCTATGCGTCGTCCGCGTCGTTCGGTAATTCATAGCAGACTTTACTGACTCCAGGGCTCCCGCGAATGGCGCATGCTGTTTCGCTTTACTGCTGCCGCCGCGCGAGACTGGCGCCGGTTCCGCCGTTACGCCCGTGCCCGTGTCGAGCACGCGCCGGTAGAGATGACCGCGTGAATGACCGTTATAGCCTGATACTGTTGAAAAAGTCGCTGCGTGGCTTTTTCAAGTCGCTCGCAGGAAAATCGACCTCTCAAATCGGCCTACAAACCGCTCGCAGACATCGGTCAAGGGTAAGAAGATTCCTGAGGTGCGACGCGTGTCGCCGTCCGCCGGACGTAAATCGGCAACGTAGTGGATGGCAAAGCTCTTCTCTGCCTTGTCACATTCAACGACCTGAACATCGGAGATTGATGCCGTGACCTGCTGTACGACCAGCAGTTGCCTACCCGGACGTGCGCGACCGGTAACGGTCGGGTTCGAAGCTCCGGGGACAACGTACTCTCCCTATGGGCGATTCACCCGGGCGACCGGGCAGGGATCGACACTGCCAGCCGCCGTGCGGTGTGGGGGCCAGGCAAGTTCCGCATGGTGCGACACGTGCTGCTGCCCGCGGCGTGTCGAACGTCAAGCAGTAAAGGGCAGCAAAGCTCGTTTTTGTCTTGTCACACTTTCACCGCCGAAGTATGACGATGGGAGCTGTGACCTGTTGTGCGACCAGCAGTTGCCTACCTGGACACGCGTGATTGGTAACGATCGGGTGTGAAGCTCCACGAACAATGCACTTCGCGAAAGCCGGCCCGCTCGGCGACGAGATCAGGGGCGACGCTGCTAGCCGCAGTGCGGCGTGAAGGCTAGGCAAGTTCCGTACGTGCAACAAATGTGAACCGCCGATAAACCTCGTCACTTGCAATGGGCCAAAGCGGCTGGCAGGCCCGAACCAAAACGGTGCGCAGCCGGTTGTCCTCTTCATGCGTGGGGGCACGTCGTCAAAAGAGCTGCCGGGGGAGAGACGGGCACTAACCGGACAGGCCCGGGAACATTCGGGTCGGCAAAAACGGGAACGTGGTAAGTCCAATTGTCCGCCCACGCCAGTGGTTTGGCTAAGGCAGGTGACCCGCAAGGGAAGCTGGTGGGCGAGTGGATATGAGAACGCGGAAAAAGCGAATGGTGGGCCGTAATAGCTCACATAGGGGTTCGAGATTTGCCCCGACCTGAAAGGGTGCAGACTTCCGCGAGGTGCGGCTGTCGCAGGCCAGTATCTGAAGTTCGAGACTGGGAAGCTTGAGAGAGGCTGCCTCGTTGCAGTTCAGCGCCCAGGTCCCGGCGACGGAATGGACCCACGATATGACGACTGCGAAGGGCCTGTGCTGGATGACAGGACCGGCATCGACAGATGATGCTTTGGCTGTGCCTGAGCCGCTTGCGGTGAAAGTCGCTTGGGCGGTTCTTTGGGGAGGGGGCGGCAGCAATGCCGTCTCCTTACCCGCTCACAACGTACGTGAACTGTCGATGGAATCCTCGTTATCTTCGAAGAGCCAAAGCTGCTGAGAGGCTCTGGCCAAAATGGTAAATGGCCGGTTGCACCTTTTTCAAGTGGGTGCACGTCGTCACGAGGCCATCGGGGAATAGACAGGTGCAAAACGGACAGGCCCGGGAACATTCGGGTCGGCAGGGATGGGAACGCGGAAACCCCGATTCCTCGCCCTCGCTCGGGTTCATTGGAGCGATGGCAGGTGGACCGCAAGGAACGCTGTTGGGGAAGCGGGAATGAGAACGCGCAAGAAGCGAAGGGTTGCCTGTAATGGGCGACATAGGAGTTCAAGATTTGCTCCGGCCTGAAAGGGTGCTGATGTGCGCGTGGTGCGGCTGTCGTTAGCCAGCACCTGAGGTTCAACAAAGGACAGCTTGTGAGAGACCGGTTGGGCTACGGTTCAGCGTCCTTGTCCCGGTAACGGGACGAATCGATGATGTGACGCTGGCGAAGGTTGTGTGGGATGACGCAACCGGCATCAATGTGATGTTTAATGCCGTGCGCGAGCCGTATGCGGGGAAACTCGCATGTACGGTTCTTCGGGGGCCGCATTTCCGGGAGGGAGCGCGGCTACCCACTAACCTCCCGACAGAGACGGACAGCGACTTTTTCAACAGTAACGTCTGGAAGCTGCCGTTACGTTCATGCTTGGTACAGCGGCCGGAGAGGGTTGAACAGTGCACACCGGCCGCCGACGCAGACTGGCACTCCATTTAGATGGAAGGAGTGTAGCGAGAGCGGCGGCGAGGGCCGCGCGGGTGCTGTTCATATCAATCTTCAGGGTAGTGGAACAAAAGGGGGGCGAACAGGCGTGTGGCACCTGCGTCCTGGTTGTCATCGATCGTGTTGGACGAACGAAACTCGTATCAAATAAAATCGCATTCTGGCGGTACTCCGGTCTCTTGCTCGTGGTCATCGTGGATGGGTTCGTGGACAAGAGACCCAGGTGTAAATATCGCATGAGATAACATCGCATACGATAAAAAATAATGGGGATACCGGACGGAGTCAAGCGCAAGCGAATAACACCCATGCGATCAAAGGGAATTAATGAAGGAATATCGGGCTCAATGGCCGAAATAGATTGAACGCTCCACCGTGCCGATCCTGTCACTGTGGCCCGACTGCGAGGATCCCTCCACGGCGCCACCGTAACCCGAAGTTGCGGCCTGTTGACTCGCGCGGTCGGCCGCCTGTAGCCTGGCGGTAGCTGCCTGGGTGCCGTCCGGGTAATGCGGACCGTTGGCGCGCGCCGGATCGTAGCCAGCCTTTTCAAGCTGAACCAGATCCGCACGCACCTGCGCGCGCGTGACACCGGCGTTCGATTGCTGGGCGGATGCGACCACGGGAATGCTCAGAACGGCCGCAACGACTGCTGCAAAGAGTTTCTTGTTCATGATATGTAATCCGAAACAAATTGAGGATAATTTGATTCAACGGGTTAGTTTTAAAACGGGTGATGCGGTGCTGCGCAATGAACTCTTGACGCGCTTAGTGGTGCGCGAACAAATCACCTCGCAGAGTCGTGACCGCAGGGCCACCCGATTGCGAGGACTGGACGGTCACACCGCCATAGTTTTGTTGCGTGGCGGCCGAATCCTGGCGCTCGGCGGCGATCGTTTCTGCGCTTTGACCGCGCTGCAACGCCGGTGCGCCGACCGAGGGCCGGTAGGAAGGCGCCGGGCCGTAACCGCTGGCAAACGCCGGCGCAGTCAGTGATGCGCAGAGCGCCGTGAGGAGAGCGGTGACAAGTTTGGTCTTCATGGTAGAGCTCCAAAAAAAAGTTGAAACTTGAAAAGAGGTGTATGCGTTGATCTGATCGGTGAAAGATGGGGGTTAGACCAGATTGATCGCGATGTCGATGTTGCCCCGCGTGGCTTTGGAATAAGGGCAAATCTGATGCGCGGCGTCCACGAGGGCCTGGGCGACATCGCGGTCCAGACCCGGCACGCTGACATTCAGGCGCGCCTGGAGGAAATAGGCGCCGTCCGTCGTGCCGAGATCCACTTCGGCGTCGACCGCCAGGTTCGCTGGGAGCTCGACTTTCATCGCGCTGGCCGCAAGCCCGATTGCGCCGATAAAGCACGCGGACCAACCGGCGGCGAATAATTGCTCCGGATTGGTGCCGTTGCCCGCGCTGCCGGGCGACGAGAGCTTGATGTCAAGACGGCCGTCGGAACTCCGTGCCGTGCCGTTCCGGCCGCCGGACGAGACGTGGGTTTTGCCTGTGTAGAGGACTTTTTCGATCTGGCTCATTTTGCGCTCCTTGGTGGGTGGCGAGAGTATTTAAAATCGTATGCGAGTAAATCGTGTGAGATGCATTGTGTGGCAAGCTCCGGGCGATGTCAAGCGCTTTCGATTAAATCGTATGCGATGTATAATGTTTCGACACGAGACTTCGTGTCATAGCCCTGGAAGGATATGCAGATGAAAAAGACCTCCTCTACCGCTCGCATCGCAGCGGCAGACACGGCGAGCCCGAGACTCTCGGATTTCCTGTGCTTTGCGATCTATTCGGCCAATCTCGCTTTTGGCCGGGCCTACCGGCCGATTCTCGATGAACTTGGGCTCACGTACACACAATACATTGCCCTCATCGTGCTGTGGGAAGGTGGCAGTCAGACCGTCAGCGCGCTGGGCGAGAAAATGTTTCTCGAGTCCGACACGCTGACGCCCATCCTCAAGAAGCTCGAAGGGATGGGTTACCTTCAGCGACAGCGAGATCCGGCAGATGAACGGCAGGTGCTGGTCACCTTGACGGACGCCGGCCGGCAACTACGGGAGGGCGCGTTGAGCATAAGTCTCTTCGACGCCACCGGCCTGACTGCCGATGAGTTCTCCAGCATGCAAAATGGCGTCGTCAAGCTGCGCGACAATCTCATCAAGGCGGCGCAGCAGAAGGAATAAGCCGCGCTGTGCGGCGCATGCGGCGAGTTCGTGCTCATCGTGTTCAGCCCCACAGGCCTTCCGTGGAAAACGGACCGTGCGAGTCCATCCAGCCGTACGCCTCGCCGCGGCGCGCCCACGCCCAGTTGCTTGCTGGCGCTGGTGCGCTGCGGTCCGCTCGAGGAGTCTCGTTCAATAACGATTCCGCATCGCACCGATCGCTCACATCGTTCAGGATGTCGATGTCGCAGATATCCAGAGAGTCGTCATTCATTTTCGTTCCTTTCCCCGGGCTGCCGCGACGTCTGGCATGTTGTTTCGACGGTTCCCCACAGACTGGCCTGTGATGCCCATGATTCATGGCTGTGCTGCCTCGCAGGCTGCCTCCGCCGGTCCTGGGTAGGGACCGGCTTCGGGTCGCGCCTCGTCGCTGCTTCGGACGGCGCGTGCTCAATCCGGCGCGCCACCCGCATCTCGAAGGTCGAGGTTATTTCAGTGCTTGCTGCCTGGGATACTCGGGAACCGGCAGTCCGCCCCAGCCCCAGTTCTCCGTCTCCACCTCTTCGATGACGACAAACGTGGCTGAGAGCGTGCAAAAGTTGGGGAGGCTCCTAGGGAAGGCCGCTCGAGCAGCCGGGCGCGGCACCGGCATCGTGCGGGCTACGCTGATCGGTATCGCAACGGTGGGAGCAAACCATGCGATTGGTCATCGAAGCAAGGTTGGCCGATGGGGACAGCGACACGGTCAATGACGGTGACGGAGTTCTGGCCGTGGTTGAGCGCCCTGATTGCCGTCTTGCCCGACTGGGCCTGACCCTCGCGGAAGGGCGGTCGCTGCTGGCCAGGGCGCAGGCCGAGCTGGTTTCGAAACAGGTGGAGTGGTGTGGCTCTCGGGCCAGACCCATTGTCGGCGCTACGGCGCGGCCGTGAGCCACAAGGACAGTCGCTCGACGATGCTGCGCACCGTGTACGGCAAAGTGGCGGTGAAGAGTCCGCGGCTGTGGTCGTGTGCTTGCCAGCCCTTGTCCAAAACCCTAACCGGATTGCTGCGACGAAAGACGGATGGTTACAGCATGATCGAAATTCAATGTCTCGAAAGCATCGAGATGCCTGAAAAGAAATGTCACTCAAAGCCATAAATGGACGCCTAATACCCAACAGGCACGGCTGAAAAACGAGGCGGCGGTGCGCGATCGTGAACTGGCGCAGGTGCGCAAAGGGTTCTAGCGCGATCTGGAGAGGCAGCGGGAAGCGGCTGAACGCGCGGAGGATCGGCTGCGTGCGTCCGGGAAGCGCGCGCTGCTGGAGATCGACCGCGAGCGAAGTACCGCAACGAAGCTGCAGAAGGAGCTCGACGATGCCACGCGTCGCTCGGACCGGAAGGACGCCGACCATCGCCGCGCATCTGAAACCATGCAGGCGCAACTGGGCGACGCGCGTCATCTGGCGGTCGTCGGAGAATACGCGGTTGCAGACGGACGTGATGACGCTGCAACAACAGCTGGCGGTATTGCGTCAGGCCGAAGCCCGGCCGGCCCGCACGAAGGCCGCCGCCCCCGCACGCATAGCCGCAGCACGCCCGGCGGTGACGCGCCCCTCGCGTACGCCGGGCACGTCGCGCAAGGCATCCGCGGCACCGGCGACGGCCAGCAAGACCGCGGGGCGCCGCAAGCGCGGGTAGGCCCGATGGAACGGAAAAACCGCCCACGGAAAGGGCGCAAAGCCCCGGCCTGCCCGCCGATCGGCGCGCTGATGCGCTATGGCGAGCGGATCGTGCGGGTGGTCGCCGAAGCGGGCGGGCAGCGCGTGATCATCGAGTCGGTGGACGAGGACGGCCGCACCTTCCGCAGCACGGTGAAATGGGCTAGTCTGACCGCTCTTCACGATCAGCTCTTCTGAGTGCGATGACCATGCAGCAGCTTGATATCTTTGCCGACAGCCGTGACGTGATGTTGCGCAACGACGTGCTGGAGCCGCTGCAGCGGCGTGATGCGGCGGCCGCGCGAACGGCACTGGAACAGCTGGCCAGCGAATACCCGGACGACGGCGCGTTGCCCGCGATGACGGTGCTGGTTCTCGAACTCGGGCGCGGACCGACCGCACCCCTGGCTGACCATGCGGCGCTGGCCATCGCGCGCCGCTACCTCGAGGACGAGGTCATGTTCGCCGCTCGACGGGTGCTGCCCGTGCATGCGATCCAGCCATGGCTCGCACCGTGCTGGCGGTCGCTCGCCCGGCGGGCCGGAACCCTTGTCTTTCGCGGCGCCGGTACCGATACCGACAGCCACGCCGCGCCCCTGTGGCTGCTAGCCGGCGACTGGGCGGCCGCCCGCGAATCGGTCGAGGGCATTCAATCCTGGTGGCGCATCCCGGCACCGCTTGCGTGGATGGTCGAGGCATGCTACCGGGCGGTTGGGCTGGATGGCGCATGGCCACTGCTCGCTGAACTGGCGTGGCTGGCGCCCGCCCGGTTCGTGGCGTTGCTGCCCGGACTGGGCGACGCGTCGCTTGACGCGCTACGCCAGCGCTTCGATGCGCAGTTCCCCGGCTCGGGCGAGCTCGACGATTACGCCTGGTTCCCGGCCTGGCTGCTGGTGGTCAAGCCGGCGCTCGCGGGCCGGCTGGGCGAGGCGCGCGTGCAACGTGACCAGGCGGCCTCGCGGGCCATGGTCCTGCTGGGCGAGATCCTGCGCCGGGAGCACGAAGGCGACCAGCACGAACTCATCGGGCTGCGCCAGGAACTCAGGCGCCTGCATGCGGGCCTGTTCGACGCGTATATGGCGACACGGAAAGTGCAGCATCGGTGAGGGGCGCGACGTCGGGGTTTTATTGCACGTTGCTGTGCCACCGCGTGAGTGCCCCTGGCTGCACCGGATTGTCGGCCGGGAAGGGCCTGACAGGTTGCTCCCATAGTTCTTCGTTCAGGTGTGGCAATGCGCGCAGCCGGGTTCAGGAGCCCCGTCCCCGCGATAGCGTTGCGCACCGCGATTCACCATGGTAGAAGCTCCGCACGAACGCGCCCGTTGGCGGCACGAAGAACACGACAGGAGCATGCGGTGAAACGGACCGCCGAAAACAGGCTGAAGGTGGTCGCGGTACGCGTCGACCACAGATCGGGCAAAGGTTGCACCTACTGGCAGAATTGACGGGACGCAGGCAGTCGTTTTTCCTGCAGCAGATGATCGGGGGCGGCATCGGCGCGATGGAGGATACTTGGCTGCCGCCGGATGTGCTCTCGCAGGTCCGCGATGACACGATGCCGTCGCGGCAGCAGGCGGCCGACGCGATTCCAGACCTGTTTGGCAGCGCATTCTTAGTCGGCACTCGGTGTGACACATAGTCGTTTCACGTTTGCGCCAGACTATAGTGGTATAAATCAGCCCTCATTATCGAGGGGTCAGCAGCAATCATGGACCTTCTGCGCGAAGCAAACGACGGTACCAGCACCCAGCCGATCCCGCTACCGCGGCGGCGCGGGCTCATTTTCCCCGCTTTTGCGTGGTCCGGCTTCTCATCCGCGTTCGCCTCCATTGTCGTCGGCAGTCACCTGCAGGCGTCGCAAGGCACGCTCGACGCGTTGTTTGCCGCAATCCTCGGCAACTGGATCCTTTTCATCTATTCGGCGGCGATCGGTTTCGCAGCCGGCCGCTGGGGCTTGAGTTCTCAACTCGTGCTCGAAGCAGTCTTCGGCCGCTGGGGCGCCGTCATCCCCGGCGCGTTGCTCGGGTCGCTCGTAACGGGCTGGTTCGCTTTCCATGTCGCGCTTACCGCCTCGATCCTGGCCGGCATACTGCATCTGCCGGGCGATTCGACACTCGCGATTTGCGTGATTGGCGTTCTTTTCGCGATACCGGCCATTCTCCGCATCAGCCGCGGCTTCAACATGACAGCGATCGCGATCCCCGCGATGGTGCTATTCGCCGCTATCGTCATCGCGCATCACCTCGCACCCAGATGGGCTGTACTGCTGGACGGCCCGATCGGCGGAACGCTGCCGTTCGGCACGGGCGTGTGCATCGCATTCGGCACCTTCGTCGTGAGCGGCACGATGACCGGTGACATCGTGCGTTACTGCCGCACCGGAAACGAAGCGGTGCAGGCGACCGCATTCGGCTTCCTCCTGTCGAATCTCCCGTTCCTGATTCTGGGTGTGCTGGTCGCTGCAGCCGGTATCAGCGTGAACGACCTGTTCACCGCGGGCAACGCCCTCTCGTGGCTCCTGTTGGTGCTCGTCATCGTCTCCAACTGGACCACCTGCGATGCGTGCCTCACCAACGCCGGGGCGACGTTCAAAAGCGCCTTTCCGACACTGCCGTGGATGGCGATCACGGCTGCTGCCACATTGTTGGGCCTGCTAATGGCCATTACCAACACCGTCGGCGACGTGTCCGGCTGGACGTTGCTGCTCACGGCCATTGTGTCGCCGATCGGCGGTGTAATCGTGGCGGACTATTACGTCCTGCGTGTGCGCGTGGGGTTCTCGCGCACGAGGGCGGCGCCCATCAATCTTGCCGCGCTGTTTGCGATGGGGGCGGGCCTGACGGTGGCGCTTTTTTGCCACCGGATGTTCCCCGATGTGATCACCCCTTTGATTAGTGCTCCCGCGGCCGGCTGCCTGTATCTCGTTCTATCCGCCTTGGCGTCGCATCGTCTCGGCACGGATCTCGGCGCGTCTACCGCCGGGGCGGAAGCACTTGACTGATGTCCATGTTCGGCACCCGTACCCGAGCGCTCACCCCGCGTCCTCCAGCCGAGGCGAGAACCGCCATTGTGGTGATCGTTCTGATTTCGTCGCTCGCGTTTCTGCTTTTTCAGGCACGCAAAGATGCGCTCAACAATCTTCTCGTGCATCAGGCACGCCTCGCGATCCAGTTTGCTTCTGCGGAAGCCCATGCCGATACGTCAGACGCTGTAACGCTCATCGATGACGATGTACGCCATTCGAGCAACCTGCTCGCAGGCATCGCCGCATGGCCGGGACAGAAGACGATTTCGATTCCGCTCGCATCGGGTTGCGCAGATAGTCCTGTCTGCCGCGGTCTGTCAGACGCGCAGAACGAAGACACCCAAGGCAAGTTCATCATCCGCAACGGCGGGCTGTTTGCGGAGCTTCGTGGCAGCAAGGTCGCCGTTTTGTCGTCCGCGCCGCTTTCCGCGCTGGCGGCTGGACTGTTCGGCCGCATCACGATGGACATTGCCGGGGTGTTCTTCCTCGGATGCCTGTTGCTGCTCGTGCGCGAGAGCCGGTTGAGCGACTACTCGGTGCACCGCTTACTGGACGCGTCGCCGATTCCGCTTCTGCTGATTGATGCGCAAGGGCAGATTGAATTCGCCAATCGCCAGGCGCTCGATCTCTTTCCGGACAATCCGTTGCGCTCACTCGGCAAATTGCAGGAAGCGCTGCGGCGAGAGGCGCATCTATTCACGTGGCTGATCTCTCAACAGGACACGGGCGGCGCAATCGAGACGAGCGAGTTCGAAACCGATAGCGGCGGTGCCGTCCGCCACCTGCTGGTTTCGCGGCAGTCGTTGCCGGTGCGCTCGAAGCGGATGATCATTGCGAGTGCGGCGGACATTACGGTGAGGCACGACGCAGAGACCGCGCTCGTCAAAGCAAAGAACGCGGCCGAGGCGCTCGAGCGGATGAAGTCCGAATCGCTTGCGATGATAAGCCATGAGCTGAGAACGCCTGTCAACGGGGTGCTCGGACTCGCGCAACTGCTCGTCCAATATGAGCTTCCCGAAGGCGCTGCGCAGATTGTGCGCCGGATGATTCAGGCCGGTAAGACGCTGGCGGCGATCATCAACGACATCGTCGACCTCGCCTTGCTCGAAGTCCGGCACATCCGGCTGGACCGTCGTCGCTTCGATTTGCGCGAAGTGATCACGGGCGCCGCCACACTGGCGAGTGCCGCCGCCGTGGAGAAGGGCCTGATGGTCCGCGTGAGCGCGCTTACGCCGCTGCCGTCAGCCGTATTCGGTGACCCTGCGCGCTTGCAGCAGATCATCATCAACCTGGTCAGCAACGGAATCAAGTTCACCGAGTCAGGGCATATCGAGGTCAAGACGGATGTCGCCGCGCGCCGTGACGATTGGATCGAGATCGTCGTCGAAGTGACCGACACGGGGATCGGCATTGCCCCCGACGTCATCCCGCAGCTGTTCCGTCCGTTCTCGCAGGCGGAAACCGGACATGAAAAGCGCTTCGAAGGAACGGGTCTGGGTCTTGCGATCAGCAAAGGTCTCGCTGAAGCAATGGGCGGCTCGATTTCGGTACGCAGCGACATCGGGCACGGTTCGACCTTCGCGGTGCGCTTGCCGTTCGCACTGGCGGAGCGCGAGGAAAGCGTGCCGAAGGTCGCGCTGAGCTCGCGCGTGCTGGTCGTCGACGACGTGGCGCTCAATCGCGACGTCGTAAGCGAATTGCTGCGCGCCGAAGGGTGCGATGTGACGTCCGCCGGCTCAGGGCAGGAAGCGCTGGATATCCTCAAGACGCAGCATTTCGACCTGGTGTTGATGGATATCCGCATGCCCGTGATGGACGGGCTCGCCACCACTGCAGCGATCCGGTCGAGCCGCGAGCCGCACCGGCATACGGGCCCGATACTCGGGCTAACCGCGAATCCTCTGCCGATTGACAAACCACTTTATTTGCTGCGCGGCATCGACGGGATCATCGAAAAGCCGGTCGAGGTGGAAACGCTGCGCTCGGCGTTGAGGCAGGCGACGCTGCCGGCGCAAACCGTCGTGACCGAAGAACCGGAGCGCATCGAACGGCTACGCCAGAAGCTGGGGCACAATCGAACCCTGCGGATCGTCGCGGCGTTCGCGCAAACCGCCAGCGAGGCCCTTGAAGGAATCGTGAACGGTTGCGCCCGCGCGAGCCTCGAGAAGGTCGCGGAGAACGCACATCGTCTCGCGGGCGCGGCGTCGAACGTCGGGTTTCAGCAGTTGGCGGACGCCGCTGCGGATCTGGAGCAGATTGCCCGGACAGGAAGCGCGATACAGGTTTCGGACGCGGCGTTGACTGTGGTCATCATCTACCGGGATGTGGAGTCCTACGTGCGCACCCTGTTGTCGTCTGCGCCTGTCGGACCCGAGAACAGATACCCGGTGCCATGAACGGTTTTGATCAGGTGTGGATTGTCAGGATCCGCCTCGATCTTGCGACGCAAGCGGCGCACGAGCGTGTCAATCGTTCTGTCCATTGACTCGAAGTGCCGCCGCTTGATGGCCAGGATCAGCCGCTCCCGGGACATCACCTGGCCCGCGTTCCGGACGAATACCGAAAGGAGATCGAACTCCGCAGTCGTGAGGGGCACGCTTTGGCCCGCCGGGTCGGTCAGGCTGCGCCCGCGCGTGTCGAGCTGAAACCGGCCGAACGACAGCATGGAAGGCGCGGTGACGCTACGGCTGTGTTCCACGCGCCGCAGCAGATTGCGCACACGCGGCAGCAGTTCACGTTCATCGATCGGTTTCGCGATGTAGTCGTCCGCGCCGTATTCGAGGCCGAGAATGCGATCGACCTTGTCGTTTCGGCCCGTGATCAGAATGATGCCCATCTCGGACTTTTCGCGCAGATCGCGCGTCAACGACAGGCCGTCGCGCCCCGGCAGCCGGATATCGAGTAGCACGAGGTCCACCGGACGGACGCGCATGATCCGGTCGAGTTCGTCGGCATCGGCCGCGCAGCAGACCTCGTAGCCTTCCGCTTCCAGAAACCCTTCAAGTGTTTCGCGTATGGACGGGTCGTCATCGACCACGGCAATTCGCTGATCAGTCCGGTTCTGCTGCATAGGTTCCTCGTGAATGCTTATTGCCCCCACCCATCCGGGACGCGCGCGGCCAGTCCTTCGCGATTGGGCCGACCGCCGCCCAGCCCGGGCTGTAGCACTCCCGCGTCCTCCTGTTCACAAATTTTAACAAACCGACACAGCCTGTTCAACGGATGGTGGAGATTCGTTCACAACATCGATGGATAGTTAGCGCACCACCCAAAAACCGGATCAGGAGATGAGCATGGACGTCAAGCAACAGATCTGCGGCATGGACGCGGTCGCCCTCGCGAGGGCCATTCGCAGCAAGGAGCTTTCGCCCGTCGAAGTGGTCGAGGCACACCTGGCGCGAATGGAAGCACTCGAGCCGTCGATTCACGCGTTCTGCACCATTACATTGCAAGCGGCGCGCGAGCAGGCGCGCCAAGTGGAAGCACGCATTCTGCGCGGCGACGAGGTGGGTGCACTGGCCGGCGTGCCGGTGGGCATCAAGGACCTCGTCAGCACGGCGGGCATCAGGACCGCGTCCGGCTCGCCTGCGTACAGGGATTTTGTGCCCGACGAAGACGACGTGGTCGTCGAGCGCCTTAAAAAGGCCGACGCGATCATCGTCGGAAAGACCAACGTGCCGGAATTCGGCTACAGCGGTGTTGGCCACAACCCGGTATTCGAAACCACCCGGAACCCATGGAATCTGGACATGACGCCAGGTGGCTCCAGCGCGGGTTCCGGCGCGGCGGTGGCGAGCGGCGAGGTGCCGTTTGCCATCGGCAGCGACGGCGGCGGATCGATCCGTATTCCGGCGGCGCATTCGGGAATTTACGGCATCAAGCCGTCGATGGGGCGCGTGCCGCTCTATCCCGGCTGCCGTGATGAACGCTACCCAGGCGTATCGAGTTGGGAGAGCCTGGAGCATATTGGCCCGATGAGCCGGACCGTCGCGGATAGCGCACTGATGCTGTCAGTGATTGCAGGGCCTGATTCGCGCGACCGCCATTCGCTGCCGTCCGCCGGTTTCGACTGGCTGAAAGCGCTCGACGGCAACCTGAAAGGGCTGCGTGTTGCCTACAGCCCGGACTGGGGCTACGCGGCTGTCGACCCGCAGGTGCGCCGCGTAGTCGATGACGCAGTGCGTGTCTTCGAGCGCGATCTGGGCTGTAGCGTCGAGATCGCGCATCCCGGGTGGAGCGACCCCTTCGACGCGTTCTGGGCGATCGTCGCGATGGATACCGACCTCAAAGGCATGCGTGAAATGGTGGCTCGGTGGGGCAAAGAGATGTCGCCGCACCTGGTCGCGTTTCTGAATCATCCGTGGACCGCAGAGGACTTCACCAACGCAATGGTGACCCGCAAGAGCGTGGTCAACAAGATGTGGCGCTTCATGACGAACTACGACCTGTTGCTGACGCCGACGCTGACGGTCCCGCCTTTCCCCGTTCATTGCCAGGGACCGGAGAAAACCGACGGCCGCATGGTCGCGCCAACGCAGTGGCTCTCGTTCACCTATCCGATCAACCTGACCGGCCAGCCGGCGGCCTCCGTGCCGGCGGGCTTCACAAGCGACGGCCTGCCGATCGGCCTGCAGATCGTTGGGCGCCATCTCGACGATCCGCTGGTGCTGCGCGCGTCGGCGGCGTTCGAGCGGGCGCGTCCGTGGCGCAATACGGTGCCGCCGCTGCTCAAGGACCTCGGCCTCGTCCAGTGAACAGCCTATCCAGCCAGGAAACCCAGGGGGACATCATGACCAGCTCGACCGAACAGCACGGGCTCGACGAAGAGTTCGAGCACAAGCCCGTTCCACTCTCGCATCGTCACCGGTTGTCTTCGGTGGCGGCGGTGTGGTTCGGCTTTCCAATGATCATCACGAACGCGGTATTCGCCGGCATCATCGCCTACAACCTCGGCTTTTCGCGAGCACTGCTCGCGATCCTGATAGGCAACGCGATTCTGCTTGCGTACGTGGGCACGTTAAGCTTCATCGCCGGTAATACCGGCCGCAGTTTTGCACTGCAGGCCGAGCGTACATTCGGCAAAAAGGGCTACGCGATCACATCCGGCTTTCTCGCGAGTGTCGTTGTCGGATGGTTTGCGTTTCAGACCGGTCTCACCGGGACGACGGTGCACGCGTCGTTCGGGTGGAACGAAACGGCGACCATCGTAGCGGCCACGCTGCTCTATACAGCTGTGACGTTTATCGGTATTCGCGCGCTCTCGATCGTCGGCATGATCGCCGCGCCGCTTTATTTGATCCTCGGATTTGCGGCGCTGTATCTGATCGGATCTGAGCATTCGCTGTCGGGTGTGCTTGCGTACGACGGGCTCGGCGCGAACAGCATGATGTCCTTCGGCGCCGCCATCACGCTGGTGGTGGCGACGTTTGCCGATTCTGGCACGATGACCGCGGATTTCACCCGCTGGTCGAAGGACGGAAAGAGTGCGGTCTATGCAACCCTCACCGCATTTCCATTTGCCAACATGGTCGCGCAGGTGTTCGGCGTCGTGATCGTATGCGCAGGGGCCGCCGCAGCGCCGGCGACCGAGGGTGGCAACTTCATGTCGGTTCTGACCAGCCATGGCGGCGTGCTGTCGGCCATTGCGCTGATCTTCGTCTTCGTGAACCTCGGGTCGGTGTGCACACATTGCCTGTACAACGGTGCGGTGGGCTGGGGGCGCATCGCGAACAGGAAGATGAGAACGATGACCGTCCTTCTCGGGTTACTTGGTGGAGTGCTGGCCGTGGCAGGCGTGTGGAGTCTGTTCCTGAACTGGCTGAACCTGCTCGGCGTGCTCGTACCCCCGATCGGCGCGGTGATCATCGTAGACCAGATCCTCGTGCGGCATTACTCGTACGACGACGACGTGCCGAACTTCCGTGGCAGTGCGTTCGCGGCGTGGGCATGTGGCGCGTTCGTTGCGGTGCTCGTGCACGCGACGGCGCCGTGGTTCTCCGATGCGGTCGCCGGAATGCTGGTGGGTGGGTTCGCGTATTACGCGCTGTCCCAGGGGGCGAGGCGCGCGGTGCGTCAGCGCAACAGCTTGCTTTAGGAGCGCGCGGGCGCTGCGCTTCGGCAAAGGGCGGGGCGGCCTGTCTTCAGGTTTGCTCCGTCGAGCTCAGGTCACCGCACCGCGCGAACGTCTCGTCAGGTCGCCCCGAACCGCCTCGCCGGTTCGCTTAAGGCCCCCTAAGCCGCGACCATCTGCAACTTTGAAAATATGCTTTTCATCGGCGGTGACGCATCACGTCCCAACACTGGCGTGGGCCCATCTGCCCGAGCATCCTCCGCCGTATCAATTCGCGACGGTAGTGACTGGCAACCAGCACCGCGGCGACGGCCAGTCCCAAAACCCCCCACGACAATTCCCGCCCGCGAGTCACTCAAGGAAGGCTCCCTTGGCTGAAGAACTGGATCACCCAGTAAGTGTCATTTGTCGTCAAGCATGCGAGCAGCAGCTTTGAGAAAAAGCTGGCCGTCGTCGGTAACGCGAGGGCGTTGTTGACCGGAGGCGAGTTGCTCCAGTGTGACAAGTTGTCGTTCAAGAAACGTTTCCAGATCTGCACGATCCAGGCTCATTGGGTCCGGCGCATCCTTGAGCAGCATGAGCGTGGCGAATTCATGTGGACCGAGCATCTCCGTCTCCTGGCTACACCTGCGTTTCGCTGGCAACCTGATCCGTTGTACTCGCTTCACGAGCAGGATCAATTCGCGTAAAACGAAGGAAAATTGTCACTGGACTGTGCTCGCGGGGGCAACGGTTTAGTCATTGAATTGACAACATTGCTTCGCTAACTGGCGAAGTAAAGTCGTCACTTCGCGTTAGCGCGAATTAAAATTGTCAACTCACGTTCGTCCTAGACCATGAAATCCTCAGGCAGGTGGTACACATGGTCGACGTTTTGCGAAGCTTCGAGCCACTCACGCTGCCGCGTTCTCGCGGCGCGCACCGTTATGACGTCTTCAGTCCGAAACTGGGGCGACGTCTGACCCTATACAGGCGCAGCGCTTTCGAAGCATGGCTGATGCTCGAAGCGGATCCTGCTGCAAAGACATTCTGTGAACGGCCTGGCTTCGTGGCAGTCGACGGGCAACGCTGCGTCGTCGATTTCTGGGCAAGGTTTAATGACCACGAATGCCTGGTAATACTATCGGAGGCAACATCGGCGGCGGATCGCCCGCGGAGTCGTCTTGACTTCGACCCGGAAGCCTTCGCCGTGCGGCACATTGATGCAGCCGAAAGGGCAGCTGCGCGTGTGTGGACCGGTAACTGGCAGCGCATGCTGCCCGTACTTGTCGCCGCTCGGGGCCTAGTCAAGCCTTCGATGCTCGGTGCGATCGAGCGGTTTGTCGCATCGCCCCAATCGCTGATGACCGTAGAGCGTGAATTCTCCACGGGCGATCCATCACTCGTCCGGGCGGCCGTTTTCGAACTGCTGCATCGCGGTCGCATCCAGGCGCTGGAGTTACACACTGAAAGCCTGACGTTTCTGACGCGCTTCGTTGCGATACAGGCCACATCATGAGCCGCCGCAGACCCGAATTTCAGACGCTGGATCTCGCCTCGTGGCCGACAATCGCATGGACAGAACTCGACGCCACCGCGCGCAGTCGCGTCCAGAGGCAAATCGACGCCATTGAGCGTTACGCCAAAGATGAGCCTGTCGGAAGTATTGAGGCCGCAACTGGAGTCAACCGCAGACAGCTCTACCGGCTTCTCGACAGGGCGCTCTCGCTGCATGCCGACGGGCGGCTATACGGCTTCCGTGCGCTCGTTGCTCATGCCCGCGTGACGGAATATACACGCATGCTGCCCGTTACCATGCGCGGCGAACGAAGCGGTGCCGTCGGTGCGCTTTCGCTGCTGTTTGAGTGTTATCCCAGACTCGCTGCGTGGCTCGTGCTGCAGATCAGACAGCGCCGCGTGACACTCAAGCAGATACCTTCGAACGACGGCATCCGGATCCGGCTGCACGGTTTGCAGGCTTTGCACGAAAGATTTCTGCAGGAATGCCGGCAGCTGGGCTTGACAGCCGCCGATTATCCGTTCAACACCGCGGGGCGAGCGATCCGGTCGCTGTCCTCGCGGGTGAAGGCGGAGCTTTTGCGCGGTTTTGGAATGGTAGCGGCTGCTGCAGGCGCCTCGCACCTGAAGGGACTACCACGTTCCGACGATGTACGTGCTCCCGCAGCGACGCGGCCTTATCAGGTTGTCGAATTCGATGGTCAGCGAAGCGCGCCGCGAATGGATCACGCGAGGTGTGCACCAGCGTGTCTCGTCCGCGGAAGTCTCTTTTCGACCCTCAACGGCCTTTAAGCTTTTCCGGAAGCGGTCATTCGCTAACGCAAAATCGATTTTTTAAAAAGGTAAGATAACGCGCATCTCGTTAGATGCCTGCCCGCGACGAGGCAGAGGTTCTCACACCGGGTTACGCCGAAGCATTGACACTAGATGTGTACAACGCCAAGTCTAGGGAGCGCATAGGATGACCGAAACGAACCGAACCGCCAGTTGCGCTTGTGGCCAACTCACAGCTACGACATCGGATACGCCGGTTGGTGTCTCCGTTTGTCACTGCCTGGATTGCCAACGCAGAACCGGTAGCGTGTTCGCTGCACAGGCACGATTTCTCGCAAGGTCGGTGGCCATTGCCGGTACCTCAAACACATTCGTCCGGGTTGGTGACGGCGGAAGCAAAAGCACGTTCCATTTCCGCCCTACATACGGTGCCACGGTGTACTACACCAATGAGGAACGTGAAGACAGCATCATCATCACCGTTGGGGCATTCGCAGACCCGACATTTCCCGCCCCGAACTTCTCCGTGTACGAAGAACGCATGCACTCCTGGGTTGAAATGCCCCCGGGCATCGAGCACATGGAATAGCCAGCGACAGCAGTCGTCTTAGCTACCCGAGTTTCATTGTCGACGATTTGGATGCTTGCATCGACCGTCCCTTGTTGGCCGGTCAGTACCCCATGCAGGTTGCGTACGCAGCCCAAGCTTCGCAAAATCGCGATCGGCAGCGCGCGACCCGTTGCAGTCTTTGAATGAAGTACTGTGTCAAAGGCCGGTTTTTAATGCGAAGCGGTCGCCAGTCAAAGCAACGCAACTCACAACTGGCCTGCCTGGATATCGACGGAAGTCCGGAGGGGGCGTCGTGCCCCGCAGGCGCATGGCTTTGCGACGACAACGTTCACCGTGAGACCGCCGTGAACGCCGCCTGACAATCACCACACTCTCAGACGGCGTATCGCCTTCAATCATTCCTTGCTGGACTTTGCTGCGGCTTGCTCGATGAGCTTCGCCACTTCGGCCGGATGCGAAATATAGGCCACGTGACTCGAGTTGATCTCGACGGCCGTGCTCCCGGCGCGCTTCGTCATGAAGCGTTCGAGATCGGGATTGATTGCGCGGTCTGCCGTCGCCACGACTGCCCAACTCGGCTTCGTTTTCCATGCCGGGTTTGTGATCGGCACGCCAAACGACTGGGCGGCCGGCATCACCTGCGAGATCGCCATGAACTTCGCTTCGGCGGCGGGTACGTCGGCGGCAAAATCCGTATGGAACTGGGCCTGGTCAAGATACAGGTAGCCGTCTGCGGTTGCCTTGATCGCCTTGGTCGCGGACGGCATTTTTTTTGTCAGATCCATCGGGCTTTCGCCGGCATCGGGCTGAAACGCAGCCACATAAACCAAGCCAGCTACCTTCGCGTCGTTGCCCGCCTCGGTCACCACCGCGCCACCATAGCTGTGGCCGACGAGGATGCTCGGGCCGTCCTGCGCATCGACCACTCGCGTGGTCGCCTTCACGTCATCTTCGAACGAAGTTTCCGGCTCTTGCACGACGGAGACCTTGTAGCCGTCGCGCGCCAGGATTTTCGACACCGCCTGCCAGCCCGAGCCATCGGCGAAAAAGCCATGCACCAGGACGATATTCTTGACGGGTGCAGCCACTGCTGCGTGTGATCCCAAGGCCGCGGCGGAGAGGGCGATTGCGGCGGCGACACGGCTTGCGTATGAGGAAATCTTCATTTTTCATGCTCCAAAAAGTTAGATAGCTAGAGAAGTCGACACAGGGCACTTCCCTCGTCGATTTAGCCATCCTACTAGTAGGATGGCTAAAAGGCAAGAAAATCTTCACGACTGGAAATCAGTGCCCGCTCCGCGTAGACTGTCGGCATCCAACCGACTAGATGGTAGGCAAAATGACGGCGACTGGGGATATTACTGCGAACAGGATCATTGAAGCGGGACGGCAACTCATCATGCGTCGCGGCTACAGCGGGTTTAGCTATGCCGACGTCGCCGACGCAATCAACATTCGTAAGGCGAGCATTCATCACCACTTCCCGTCTAAAAATGATCTCGTGATGGCGGTGGTGAACGAGTGGCGGGCAGCGTTTGACGCCGACATGGCCTCACTTCAGGCGAGCGGTGCCGACGCTCTTGCGCAGTTGCGTGCCTACATCGGCCATTGGGAACGCTGCATTGCGGACGATAGCGCTCCGTTCTGCGTAGCTGGCATGCTCGGCGCTGAACGCCCCTCGCTGCCCGAGGAAGTAGCGAAAGTGGTGAAAGCGTTTTTCGATAACCTCACGGCGTGGCTTGAGCAGGTGCTCGAGTCGGGCGCGAAAAATGATCTCATCAAACTGGGTTCCTCGGTTCAAACCGAGGCCGCAACGCTCGTGTCGGTGGTCTACGGTGCCATGCTCGCTGCACGGGCTTATGGCAATGCCGCGTTATTTAAAGAGGTCACCGACGGCGCAGTCGAAAGACTTGTGAAACCGCGCAGGCGAACCAGCTCAGCCTGAAGTACGCGGTGTCACGCACTGGCGTGCGTTCCACATCTCCTGATTGGGAGCGCTTGAGGACATCATCGAAGGTCGATGACGCGACGTTCATCCTGGTCACTCGAACGGCTGTTTGGTGGGTGGAGGCGACGTCTGAACATCTGCGCATCGCGACCGGCGAATGTCTCTTCCTGGCGTGCGCCGTGAGCGGACGTTCAAATAGCCTAGAATTTACAGGAGACGCATCGGCTTGACGCTCGCTGGGTGATGCAGCGCGGCTCTAACGCGGAGCGGGCATCGCAGTTCCGCGCGCGTTCCGACTTGACCGCGATGGTAAGCACGCCAGGGATACCTTCCTGCGTCACGAACTAAGGGCCGAAATGATCGCTGCTGGACGGGCGTCGCCGCATATCGATCGCTGAGGCCCGTTCAACTCGGACGGTACAACCTATGGGAGTAAAGCCATGGTCGCGGTCAAATACGACGATCTCTCTATGGCCTTCGACTTCATTAGCTCCGCATCGCCGATGGAACACAACGCGTATGTCTCGCTCGATACGGGCGAAGTCTATTGGACATCTGATTCCAACGACGCATTCGACGAGGATATTCCTGACGACCTTGAAACTTCGGATCGCTACCTTACGATACCGCATAAGAACGATCTCGATCTCGGAAGCAGTCTCGCCTTGCGCTTTGTCGCACAAGAGTTACCTGCGCGTTACGACCAGGTCGAAGGATTTTTCCGACGACAAGGCGCTTACTCGCGCTTCAAGGATCTGCTGCAGCGCGAAGGCGTTCTCGAAGCCTGGTATACGTTTGAAGCCGACTCTGTCGAAAGCGCTCTGAGGCAATGGTGTGCCGAAAACGGCATCGAAATTCTTGAGACGTGACTGGTCGTTTAGTCAGGCGACAAAATGTCTGGCCGCAGGGGTTACCTAGGGAATTCAGGCGCCGTCGTGACAAAGAACCACCGAGTATATCCGCTCCGAGTCGGATCAGAACTCGCCGGTCCAATTGCCGGCAATCGGCCAGGAGGCGTCATTCGCCCGCACCGTCGCTCGGACATTCAGGCGTCGTTTCCTCCCAGGATGCGGCCATTCAGTTCGCGATGTTGAACGTTGCTTGATCGGCCGAAGGAGACCTTCGCACCGCACTGACAGCAGACATCCGCAGCCGGCTGCTCTTGAGCGGCGTGACTAACTTCCAGGTGTCGCACCCGGCGGGATTGCACGAGTTGTGCGCCCGTGCGCTGAGAGTTAGTAGATCTTGTCGCCCTTCTTTAGCTCGAAAGGCGTCGGCGGCGCGTAGAAGCCGTTCACTGAGGTACCGCCGTTGTGGAAGGCCGAAAACCAGGGCTGTATGCTCTGGGGGAAGCTGAACGTCGGCTTCGTCAGCGCGTCGAGCCGGCCGAGTTCCTCGGCCGAGAGTTTGACGTCGAGCGCTTTCAGGTTGTCCTCGATCTGTGCGAGCCGTCGCGCGCCAATGAGCGTCGAGGTCACACCGGGCTGCGCCTGAACCCAGGCTAGCGCGACGCGCGCGACCGTGCTCTCGTGCGCCTTGGCGATGATGTCCAGCTCTTCCAGGATCGAATAGGTCTTCTCGTTGAAGACGGTGTCAGCGATGAAGCGATCTGGCTTGGTCTGGCCGGCGTTGTGTCGCGTGTATTTGCCGCTGAGTACGCCGCCCTTTAGGGGCGACCACGGCGTAATGCCGACGCCGAACTCGCGAGCCATCGGCACGAGCTCCTGCTCGACGGTCCGCTCGAGCAGCGAGTATTCGATCTGCAGCCCGACGAACGCGGACCAGCCACGGAAGCGCGCCGTGACGTTTGCCTCGGCGATCTTCCACGCAGGTGTGTCGGAGACGCCGATGTAGCGTACCTTGCCGGCCCGCACGAGATCCTCGAGCGCGGCCATCGTCTCTTCAATCGGCGTGTTCACGTCCCAGTTGTGCAACCAGTACAGGTCGATGTAGTCCGTCTGCAGACGGCGCAGCGAGTTGTCGCACGCCGCAATGATCGACTTCCGGCCAGATCCGCCGCCGTTGGGATCGCCGGGGTACAAGTTGCCGCTGAACTTCGTCGCGATGACGAGCCGGTCGCGCCGGTCGCTGTGGCGCCCCACATGGTCGCCGATGATCTTTTCGGAATGACCCCTCGTATAGAAGTTTGCAGTATCGATGAAATTACCGCCTAACTCGATAAAGCGGTCGATGATCTGTTGAGACTCCTCGACGCTGGAGCCCCAGCCGAGGACTTCACCGAAGGTCATCGCACCGAGACAGAACGGGCTCACACGCAGCCCTGAACGGCCGAGGGTAATATAGTGATCAAGGGACATGGTGCTCTCCGAGTTCGTACAATGGTACAATTTTTCGTTAGTTCCAATTTACGATAGTTTATTTTTGAACCAATAGTAAGTACCCATGCCAAGAATCGATGTCGGAAAGATTTGGTCCCTCAACTACCGGCTCGTGATGTCGGTGGTCACCAGCGTCGCGCCCGACATTACCGAGCTCGGGCTGGAGACGAAGGAGCTGTTCGTGCTCGCCGAGGTGGACGCGCACCCGCACCCCGCGGAGCTAGCCGGCGTCCTCAGCATGCCGAAGCCGACCGTGACGATGTACGTCAAGCGGCTCGAAGCTGCGGGCTTTCTGCGCCGTGAAATCGATGGCGCGGATCTGCGTCGCCATCGACTCATCCTTACACCCGACGGGCGTAAGACGATGGCGCGCGGGCTTGCGCTCCTGTCGAACGCGTTCGGCGCCCGGCTGGCACGGTTGAACCCAGCGCAGCAGTCGGAGCTCGCGACACTGCTTGAGAAGCTGATCTGAGGTACCCACGCGAATCCGCTTTGCGCCGTTGAACACGCATCTGATAACCCTGATTCTTTTCTAGCTCCAAGGCCGGCTTGGCAGATACGCAAGGTGCAATGGACCGCCGCTGACAACTGCTGCATCCCTCAGCGTTGAAACGCTGGCAGCTGCGCGGACCTACTGCTACGGCGACGTCCGCCGGGGTCGAAAGCGCCAGCTAACCGTGCGAGAAGGCTGACCTTGCTGAATGGCGGCCATGAAAAAGCTCGGCCGGATGAGATGGCCGTTGGACCGTTGGACCTCGGAAGCCGTCGTTGAAGTGGCGCCGGATCAAGCGACGGCTCAGGGTCGGTTTGCGACGATCGCCGGTACCGTTTGTGCTGCGCAGGCGATCTGTGAGGCGTCGCCGGCACGGCGACGAGCCGCTCCGCCGGCAGCGGCGTGCCGCAATCGCCGCCAGTCCGCATCAGGCCACGGCTAACTGACGAACTGGCCGAGGCTCGATCGTACCTTCAGGACGCGTTGCGGCGTACCGAGACCGAAGTGAGCGTCACGCGGAGGCAACGTGCTGAAACAGACCTCATCCACCCACAGCGCGACGCGCTAAGCGCTGAGCCGGCTTAGCGTACGATTTTTTCCGAATTCTGAAGCCACCCCCTGCACGGCGCGAAAGACATTCTGGTGAGCGCAACCGAGGGCGTGTCACGCAACGTTCACATTGCGAGCGTCATGTCCCTATCACTGTGACGCAGTGCGGCCAGTGATGTTGTGCGACCTTGCGTTGGCGCCAGCTCTAGTATGCGGCGCCGGCAAGCGCGATAACGAAGAGCCTCCAACTTTGACGAGCAAACGCGGCTGATGATTCTGCATGGAGTCTATCGGCCTTCAACGCTTGAAAAGCACGTCGCTGATTCCTAAGATTACGCAACAGATGCGAAGCGTTTGCTCGCGAACGTCGAACGCGCCTCAGGCATGCCCAAAGGAATTTTGGGTAAATCATGCCGCAGTTCCGGTGCTCAACCGGCCTTGGCAACATTCGACGCGATTCAGTCTTGAAGAATCTCAGCATTCTTTCCAATAAGCTGTTACACACCCCTTGTCCTGTTGAAAGGGCGGGGCCTCGCTGTACCCACTGGAGACGCGGAGGTTGACATGAAAAGGCTGTCAGTGATGGCGGGATTACTTGTGGCTTTGGTTTATGGAGGAGTGGCATCAGCAGCAGATTCTGGTCCTTATCTGGTTGGACACTGGAAGCTCAACGACAGTTTTACGGACTTCAATAGCCCTCCAGCTCCGATAGTGACTGACAATACCGAGTTCGTGTTCCTCAACCCGACGCCGTTGACGCTCACTCTCGAATACGCTTTCTTTGATTCGCAGGGTACATTCTGTGGTTGCGACCGCGATACGCTGAAGCCCAATGGACGTACCCGGTACACCATGGCAGGGGAGTTGCTGGGTGGCCAGTTTTCCAGAAGACTGTGCCCTGGTACGAACTCGGCGAACCCCCAGACCGACGGCGTGATGAAGACCATCGTCTTCACCAAGTCGAATGGTGATGACGTTGAGGTTGGCGACGCGGTAGAGGCGGGTTACCAGATTGATGTATTCGGAAGCTCACGAACGGAAGCCGACCTGAAGGCAGTTGTTCTGAATCATCACACGACGGACGAAATCACCTCAATCCATCGGCAGTGCGTCAAGTTCATTAAATAGCAACTGAGGTGGAATTCGTAGGTCACCCGTCGAAAGTCGCGTTTTTACCTTGATTTGAATGCCCGCGCTAGTTCCGCCCGATTGCCGCACCACCGACAGGTGGACAATGGAGGACAAGGTGGCGCGAATGAAAACACACAGCGAAGCGGAGAAGCTGATCGAAGATCTCCGCAAGAATCAGCCTGCCACCGTCGCGCGCGTGTGCGCGACGGCCTGCTGGATTCTGCATCAAAGGAGGAGGCGTTGATGAATCGCGATCTTCGGCAAGTGGCGGCATCGGCAAGGCTTTCCGTGCTGCTGGACCAGCTCGAAACAGCACTGCCTGTGCTGGCCCGCGCGCCGTCGCTGCAGCTAGCCGACTGGTCGGTGCGCTCATTGCTCGCCAACGCGCCGTGCGCGATCGCAGGCGGTGCAGCCGGCGCGCAGTGACGGGATGCCGATCGCGACACTGTTTTAGCGAAGCGTGCCCCCTGGACCGGGCCCGGGAGCATGCAGCGATGGCACAGCCACCGGGACGCGGAATCTATCTGTGCCCAAAGTGCCGCAAACCAATGCGCCGGCTCGACGATCTTGTGCCGCCACGGTGGGAATGTTCGACGGCGCCAGTCTGTTCGTACACGCAGGCGGATGACGATGGCCGACCGGCCCCGCCGCCGGGCGTGGCTGGCAATGCAGGCGCTGCGGGTCGACGTCCGGAGAACCCGTCGCCACGCCTGGTAGCATCGGCACGGGTCGGGGATCATTGTCCCGACTGCGGCAAAGGCTTTCTGGTCCTGAAGACGCTGAGTCGCACCGGCAAGCCCTTCATCGGATGCACGCGTTTTCCGCGGTGCCGGTTTTTCAGTTGGCCGGGCTATTGAGGACTTCGCCAATTGGCGCGCGTACCATGGGCAACATCCTGTCAACGCTGAATGGAAATGGCATAGGCGCCGCCATTTTCAATGAATGTCGCAGAGGGGGCTTTCTGTTGGACCCCCGAAGGGCCGAATTCGACCACACCGATACAGGGAATGGGCGGGCCGGCGCAAGACGCTATACATGCGTACGCGAGAACGCCCGCACCGTGCGTGATGCCTGCCGACCACCGCTCCCCTATCGGGGTCGCCCGGGTCATCGAAAAATTTGCGGTGGTCGACTGCGAATCCAGCCGGGTCAGTTCGTCTTAGAGCTAACAACAACGGGGATTCGTAGTCCAATCCCTCTCCGAGTGTCGACCACGGATGCAAAACTATTTCCCGAGGTGGATAAGAAAATAGCAGGGCTACTGCCAATGGCGTTACGTAGGAGGAACGATGCTCCCGCTCATTCTTGGACCAAGATACAACATCCGCGTCACCTGCGATGCCAGCCCCAGCAATGACCGAAGTGAATCGACGATAGGAGTCAATCCGACCAATCCGTACAACATGGTCGCGTCGTCCAAACGATTCACCGACCCGCACACCTATGCGTTCTCGCTCGCCGCGTATTCGACATTCGACGCGGGCCGATCGTGGCAGGAGGCTGCGCCCCTCGGGCTCCTCGCGGGCTGGGACGGGGTTTCGGATCCGACGGTCGCCTTCGATGATGTCGGAGGCGCGTATCTCGTCGCTCTGCCGTTTCAGGGAGCCGAGCCGATGGCCATAGCGGTGTACAAGTCTACGGACGGCGGTTTGACCTGGTCCGCTCCGAACCTCATTCACTCGGCGCCTGGCGATGACAAGCAGTCGGCCGCAGGCGATACCAATCCCGGCAGCCCCTATCATGGCCGTGTTTACGCCGCCTGGGACGGACCGGGTGGCATGCTCTTCGGGCGCACGATCGACTACGGGGCCAGCTGGCGCGGGACCGGAGCGAACCCGGTCGGAACGTCGCTTGCTCCGGCCTCGTTCGGACCTCAGGTCGTCGTGGCCGCGGACAGTAGCGTCTACATCTTCTTCATCGCCGGCACCGACATTCAGTTCGTCAAATCCACCGATGGCGGGGATTCGTTCTCGAACCCGGCCACCGTTGGGAGCGGAATCACGGGCTTGCCCGGCCAGCTACCCGGTGGGACGTTCCGGACGCCCACGGTCGCGACGGCGTGTGTTGGGGTCAATGCGACCGACCTGGTTGTTGCCTGGGCCGACTATCGACAGGGAGTCGCCCGCATCTACTATGCGCGCTCCAACAATGGCGGCGCCGTGTGGCAGGCGGGCAGTGGCTCCGGCATGCCGCTGATGAGCGGCGGCGCTGTCTCTGCCCCTGATCAGCACGAGTTCCAGCCGCAGCTTGCCTGCACGCCACAGGGGGACGTCGGCTGCGATTTCTATCTCTTCGGGCCGAAGGGCGGCGGCACGACACCGCTGATCGACGTTGTCCTGACAGCGTCGGCCGACAACGCGGCAACCTTCGTGGATCGGGCCACGGTGACCGAGATGCCGTGGGACCCCACAGTGGATGCCGTCTGGGCGCACGGAGATCCCAACGTCACCTTCATTGGCGATTACTTCGGTCTGGCCGCGAGCCCGCTCGGGTTCTTCCCGTTCTGGATGGACACTCGCACCGGTACCCAGGAAATGTTCACTGCGCGTGTCGCGGTCCGGCCCGCGAACGTCTACATCAGGGACTCCTCGAGCGACACAGGAACGGTACCGTCACCCGGCAATCATTGGGAGGCTCCGGATCTGATCGTGCGCCGGCAGCAGGACGGCAACGCTGTCTGGGTCGATCAGGATCTGCTGCGCGACGGGGTGACGGACCATTTCATCTACGGCAAGATCACCAACCTCGGGCCCAATCCCGCGGAGAATGTCACGCTCGCTGTCACCGTTGGCAACTATCCCGCGCTCGATGCGCTGCCTGGGCTGGAATTTCGTTATCCGCAGGATTGGTATCCGGGCGACTGGCAGACGGCTGCGGTCCAGCAGAGACACCTGTATCTCGGTGAAAGTGCGCCGAACAATCTGGCGGTGGGCGCCACCCGTATCTTCGAACCCATTCGCTGGTCCGCCGCTCAGATTCCTCAGGAGGGCACCTGGCACCCATGCCTCCTGGCCGAGGCGCGCGGGGACAACAACGACTCCGCAGGCGGCCTTGATGGTGCGCCGCTGCTGGTCGCGCCCGGTACGTGCGATTACGGCAGCTACTTCTGGGGCGACAACAACGTCTGTCAGCGCAACCTGTCATACGCACATGTCTTCGCCGATGCCGAGAGCCTGATCGAGTTGCCCTTCATCATCGGCAGTCCGTACAGTCACGCAAAGCTCGTCGAGGTCATCGTCCACAAGGACTACCGGCTCGACGACGTTCCGATGATTCTCGAAGTGCTTCCGCCCAGGAAGGGGGAGAAGCCGCCTGTACCTGACAGGAATCACATGCACGGCGCCAAGCTTACTGGCAAGCATTGGAACCTGACCCATCGAGTGGCTGGAGTCGGCTTTGCGGTTGAACCAGGGCAGACGCTTCGCCTGAAGCTGTCGGTCAAGCTTCCCAAAGAATTCGATCTCGACGCGCCGACGAAGCTGACCATTTTCCAGCGCAATGACGGCCATGTCACCACCGGCAGCGCCATCCTCGAACTCGTTCGCGGCCACGTCAGGCACGCGAACCCCGAACGGAAACAACGTGCTTCTTCGACGCGCAAATCGGGGCGATGACGCCGCGCACCATCGGACTCCAGCTTTTACTGCACGCACTTTACAAAATCGGCCTGCCTGCGCCGTTTTGCTTACACGTGATTTTGCGAGGCACCTTTTCCGAGCTGGGCTGTCGAGCTCCATCGGCCAGCTGTTACCGCCCGGGGCCTTTTAATTCTGCTGGTCGTGTCTTCGTGACCAGCCCATGAATGAAGGTTTCGCGCCGGGCGATCACTCGACCTTTCGAATAATCGATAAGGTGGGATCATGTCGAATATCCAGGTCACGCACGATACGAGCGTGAATAATGCGAGAAGCGAAAGCAATATCGCCGTCAACCCAAACAACCCGACGCAGATCGTAGGGGGGTCGAAGAAGTTCCGGGACATTCACAATTACGACTTCATTCTGGCCGCCGAACAGGTCAGCGACCGCAAGGGCAACCAGTGCGCTCAACTCGCGTACCAGACATTTTCGGGTCTCCTCGAGTTCGACACCAAGGAGTTCACCATAATCAGTGGCTCGCTCAGCACAGAATCTGCCGACGTTTCGCCACTTCGTGACTTTCGAACGCATGGACATTACTGGACTCCTCGGGGCTGGCTCGTTGCGGCAACGCCGTGGCGGCCCGCCAGGTGCTTGCCGTCTGCACCTCGTCTGCACCTCTTCTGTCTCGAAGGCAAGGCGCGACTAGCCTTACTCCCAATCTCACCGGTCGTGCGGGACGTTATCGGGCCTGGAGCGATTTGCTGCGTGTAACGTGCCGAGAATGAAGCCGACGCCGGCGGCAATCGCCAGCGCCTCGAACGGCCGCTCCACGGTGGGCTCGCGTAAGACTTCGGCAAAATCGGCATAGAGTTGCCGTGCTTTGCCACTGAGTTCCTTCGCCGTTCCGCTGACTTGCGCACTGGCATTGCCCAACTGATCCACGACGGCCTGCTGCACGTCTCCGGCAGCCTCCCGTAGTGTTGCTTCTCCTTTCGTCGATTCCATTGTCTGCTCCTCAAGTGAGTGCAATCCGGCCGCACTGGGAATTAGTGCCGGCGGGAAAGTCGAAAACCACGCTCCTCTGCAAAGCGCTGAATCGGCAGTGGGGCGCGGTGCGGAATGCTGCGCAAAACCTGGGCCCAACTCGACAAAATCATTGAGCCGCGCACAAGAAAGAATGTCTCTGCAGTTCCACGAAGTGGCAGTCGCAGCGCAGTCCGGTAGGCGAGATACAACGCTTCAGTGGCAAACGCACCACTGCGGCCCGTGGAACGGTCATTGCTAAAGAGCTAGAGAATTAGTCGACGGCCTTCGATCGAAGCCCGTAGTGCGGCCGAAAAAGGTGTTCAGATGAGACTTCGCGTGGGTTACGAATTAGTGTACGAGTGTCCGCAAGCGACGCCGATGCTTCTTATGTTGAGTGCGCACAATTCCCGCGCGCGGAACATGATCGTTCCTGATCGCATCAACACCCATCCGTGGGTTCCGCTCCGGCAATATCAGGACTCGTTCGGCAACCTCTGCACGCGCATCACGGCGCCGCCGGGCCTGCTGACGCTGTCAGCGCGCGGCGTATTCGAGGTGCCTCCCGATCACGAGCGCCGCGAGTCTAATGGCTATCAGCACACGATCGAGGAACTACCCGATGAATGCATGATGTTCCTGCTCGGCAGTCGTTACTGTGAGACAGATCTGCTCTCCGAGGCCGCGTGGCAATTGTTTGGCCACACGCCCCTGGGGCAAAGCCGCGTGCAGGCGATCTGCGACTATGTTCACAACCATGTCCGCTTTGACTACAACTGCGCACGGCCGACCAAAACGGCTTGGCAAACTTGGCAGGACGGTGCGGGCGTATGTCGTGACTACGCCCATCTCGCGGTCGCGCTGTGCCGCGCGATGAACATTCCCGCGCGCTATTGCACGGGCTATATCAGCGATGTGGGTCTTCCTCCTCCCTACCCGCCGATGGACTTTTGCGCATGGTTCGAGGCGTATCTGGACAACAGGTGGGAGACCTTTGACCCGCGGAACAACGCGCCGCGCACGGGCCGGATCCTGATGGCACGCGGCCGGGATGCGGCCGATGTTGCAATCAGCAATACCTTCGGACCGGCGGTGCTCAGCAGATTTATGGTCGTCTGCGAGCCGGATCTCTGATCAGTTGGCGGGTTAAAGATGCGTTAGGCGCCTGAGACGTCCTCGAATCCGAGCGCGAACGCAATCCACGAACACCGGTCACGTCAGCGCCTTAAACAAAGCGTACGGGCCAAACGGGTTTCCGCAGCTGTTGAAGCCCTTCAAAACCGCTAATCGTGTCCGTAGATTACGCTAATGTAAGAGTTGATACCGCGCCGATTGCCGGCACGGTTACCACCGCGCTAGCTATGATTGCAAAAGAGTCACCACTCAACGAGGCGCGCGCAAAGCGCTGGCAAAAACAGTATTAGGGGTCGAAAAAGCCATCTCGCTACGTGGGATTTTTCGTTGCTCCAAACGGCCAAAACTGCGTAAGGCGGCTTGCGATACGGGGATACGATTTTCGTGTGAACATCCTGCCATCACCACGGGACTGCTGAATAGCGCACGTAAAGGAGCGTCAACGCATGGAATTAGTTAAACGGGCATGGAAAGACCCGGTATGGAGCAAGGTAATTTCAGCCGCGATCATTTTGGTCATCGCTTGGATTGCGCAACATTTCTTTGGAAGCACGGAGGAGACCGCATACCACAAGGCATTTACGCCGCTCCAACTGCCTCACTGGCTCGATCGACGCTGACAACGTGCCTTCTGAGATCAGGCGAGCAAGACGCGGTGGTGCCAGCAGTCGCTACAAGGAGGCGTTTCAGCAACTAGCGATTCTGGCCTGAACGCCGTGCGTGAACCGGACAGGCAGGGCAAGTCATACACTATGGTCCCGGGGTGTACGTCGCATATCTGGGGCACCGAGCTGTCGGTACTTCGCAAACATCTCGCCGCGAAGCTGTCGGCGCGCCACCACCATTTGCGGCTCACCGTCCTGTCCAAGATCGCCGCGGAGGGCCGATTTGATGTACCCTGTCCATTCTTCGGCTTATGCGACCTCGCCCGATATGCTCTAAGCTACAAAGCGATGCTGCGCACAAGCGCAGCGCGCTACGAATGCTTTTCTCCAGGGAAATAAAGAGGAGAAGCGAGCATGAAAATCCTATGGGTCGATGATCACGAGATTCTTTGTGTAGCTCTCTCCGAATACGTCCAAACACACGCGTCGGAGTTGGGTGCGACTCCAATCGAAGTCACGCCCGTATTTACGCTTGCCAGCGCACTTGAAGAAGTAACCAAGGCGCCTCCCCCTGACCTGGTGTTCCTGGATCTTACTCTGGATGGTGATAATCGTGGCGCCACGACACTTGAACGTTTCCAAGCTGGGAATTCATCCAATGTTCCCGTGGTGATCTGCACGGGACTCGGTCTTGGAAACGATCACGACATTGAAATTTTGCGAATGTGCATGCGCGACTACGCCGCTCGAGGAATCCTTTTGAAAGGAGGCGCGCACAAAAAAATGTTCATTGGACTGAGCAGGATCTTAGGCGGTGAACTCTGGATTCCGGAAGAAGTCTTGCTGCGCTTTACCTGCTCGGCGCAAGCGCCCTCAGCTAGCCCGAATCAGCGTCATCTTGGACTGTCTCCGCGAGAATGGGACTTGGCGCGTTGCATTGCACGTGGCCTTTCAGGGAAACAGATCGCAAGAGAGCTTAACGTCTCCGAGGGACATGTCCGACAGGTTTCCTGTGTTATTTACGACAAGCTACAAGTCAGAAATCGCGTTGAAGCTGCACTCAGAGTCAATGCCGAGCTGGCCCTTGGGAGGGAGGCTGCAGATAAGGGACTGTCTTGACCTCCGCTGACCACTCGATGTTCCCCTTGGCATCACTTTCATCCGCCTTCGGACGATTTCTGCGGGTTATGTTTTGCAAGTATGGTCAACAACGTCTGTTCCGAAACCGGCTTCGACAAAAGCTGCATGCCACTGGCGGCGACTTTTTTGAGCACCGCTGACGAGGTGTCCCCCGACCACAGGATCGCAGGAATCGATGCGTCGACAGCGGTACGGAC
>NZ_JBNPVS010000035.1:0-110519 GCF_050434225.1 Paraburkholderia sp. GAS32
CTGTTCGTGCGTCAGGTCCTTGAAATCGGGCATCTTCGTCATGTCCTTCACTATGCACAGCCTGGTGGCAGTTTACAAGCGCTGAATAGTTACGCCGCCGCAAAGAAAGATAAGCAAAGAAAGCGGCTCAAACCACTCCTGCTAAGCGGGTCCCGTAGTTTGCACAGGGTAGTGGTGCATCTGGAATCTGTGTTCGTGCACCTGCGTACGCCAGTGACAAGGGCGTCATACCTCCGGCGGCGCTCCGCGCGCCGAAGCGTAATTCATAAAACCGCCTGCTTCGATTGGGCACACCATCCGCCCGCTCTTCAGGGCTGCCCCCGGCGCACTTTGCGCGCGCCGGGCGCCTGACTCACATCCCTTATTGGACTGCTGGCGCTGCTTCCTGCGGATTCTTGTCCGTCGGCGCCGTTTGTGGTGCCGGCATCGGCGTCATTGCGCCCGACGCGGCAGCAGGCGCCGCCGCTGGGGCGTTCGACGTGTCGCCTGGCTCGGTGTAGTTCGGTACGCCTGCCGGGGCGCCTGTGGCGCTTCCCGAGGCCGCGTTCGGGGCTTCCGCTGCGTCGCCTGGGTCCGCGTAGTTCGGTAGACCCGCCGGGGCCCCAGCAGCGGCCCCCGAAGCACCCTTGGCGGGTGCGGCGGCGCCGGAGTCGTCCTGGTCGTCGTAGTTCGGGAGCGGCGCGGCGTTGTCGCCGGTGCCGCGCAGGCGCGCCTTACGTTGCTGCGTGTAGGCGTCGCGAACGAACGAATACTTGTCGAGCGCGGCCTGTTGCAGCAGGCTGGATGCGCCCAGCAGATCGGAACGCACGCTCACGAACTGCAGTACGTACAGCGGATTGCGAACCGCCGGCTCAATGTAGTTCAACGGGTTGAACTTCACGTCCACCACGAGGCCCATGCTGTCACGCACCGTGCTCGGGCCGAATAGCGGCAAGACAAGGTACGGGCCCGACGGAACGCCCCAGTGGCCCAGCGTCAAACCGAAGTCCTGGTGGTGCTTCGGCAGACCAGCCGGCGTCGCCCAGTCGAGCAGGCCGCCAAGTCCAAAGGTCGAGTTGAACGCGAAACGCACGAGGTCTTCGGTCGCGTCGGTGATCTTCAGTTGCAACAGGTTGTTGGCGGCGTTGGTCAGGTCGCCCAGATTCGAGAAGAAGTTGCTCACCGCCGTACGCAACGGCTGCGGTGTCACCTTCTGGTAACCCTTGGCAACCGGGACAGCGACAAAGCGGTCCACGCCGTCGTTGAAATTGAAAATCACGCGGTTCGCCGGCTCGAACGGGTCGCCAGGCTTGCGGTCGGGGCCGGTCGCGCAGCCTGAGATCAGACCGGTGGCGGCCAGCGCCAGCACGGTGGTTTGCAGCTTCATACTTTTATTCCTTTGTGCTTCGCGCGACGTTGGCGCGGCTTGCCCATCAATACGGGTTGGAACACCACCGCGCCAATCAGCGTGCAAAACAACGAGAGTGCCAGCAAGCGTCCCATACTCGACGTCCCCGGATGGTGCGACAGCCAGAGGCTGCCGAACGCAGTCGCCGTAGTCGCCGCGCTGAACAGCACGGCATGCGTGAGGCTTGACTGTAAAAGGCTGGTCTGGCCATGGCGCCACGCCATGACGAAGTAAATCTTGAATGCTACGCCGACGCCCAGCATCAGGGGTAACGCAATGATGTTCGCGAAGTTCAGCGGCATGCCGAACACCACGCACAACTCCAACGTTACCAGCGCCGACACCAGCAGCGGAACCAGGGTCCGCAGCATATCGCTGAGCCGCCGCAGCGCAATCCACAGCAGGATTGCAATCGACAGCAAAGCCCAGCCGGCGGCCTGCAGGAACGCCTTGATGATCGTGTCCGCGGAATTCAGGATCGAAATCGGGCCACCGATCGCGTTCGGCTCCGCCTTCTTCACTGAGTGGACAAAGCGGGCGAGCATCGCGTCGTCGTTCGGATCGGTGCCGGGTTTGACGTTCGGCGCGATGTCGACCAGCGCGCGGCCATCCTTCGAAACCCAGCTCGTGGAAATCTCCTTGGGCAGGTTGTCCCGCGTAATCTCGGTCGGCTGCAGCAGATCCGCCAGTTGCTTCAGCGCGATGCGCAGCGGCTCGGACATCGCGGTTTCGGCGCGGTCGCGCGTGGCGGCGTCGGCGGCAGCCAGCTTTTGCAGCGTCGCGGAGAGGTGTTTGGCGTCGGCGGCGCCCGGGCCCGGATGGTCGTCGGCGGCGAGCGAGAGCTGGTTCGACGCGCGCTTCAACGCGGCAACGCGCACCGTGTCCGTGGCTTGAGGCGCGGGCTGCTGCTGCAGGGCGGGCAGCAGTTGCTGCGCGGCGCTTGCCACCAGCATCAGCTTTTGCTGTTGCTCGGTCGGGATGAAGGTGCTCAGCGTGGTCACGCGACCCACTTCCGGCAGCGTGCGCAAATGCGCGGCCTTCTGGTCCGCATCGGCAAGCGTGGGCGCCAGCACATGCACGTTGTTGACCGCGGCTTCCGGCGAATCCTTTAGCGACAGCAGCGTTGCCATGGATTCCGTATGCGGGTCCTTCAGATGCAGCGGGTTGAAGTCGAAGCGCAAATGCGTGAGCAAAGGTATACCGCCGATCACGACAATGAGCGTTCCGATCAGCACCGGTTTGCGGTGACGATCCAGGAAATCGTCAACGGGTGCGAGTTGCTTGAAGCCAGGCGAAGCGGGCTCACCCGGCGGTCTGAAGACTTTCAGCAGCGCCGGCAGCAGCGTCATGTTGGTGAAGTACGCGACGAACATGCCGACGCCGGCGATTTCGCCCAATTCTGACACGCCGCGATAAGCCGTCGGCAGGAACGAGAAGAAGCTCAGCGCGACTGCCACGGCCGCGAGCGTCAGCGGCACGCCGATGCTATGTGCGGTATGCATGAGGGCGGCGGAAAGACGGTTGTCGCGATTGCGCTCCTCACGATATTTGACACCGAACTGCACGCCGAAATCGACGCCGAGCCCGACGAACAGCACCATGAAGGCGACCGAAATCATGTTGAGCGCGCCGACCATCAGCAGGCCGAGCGCCGCGGTAATCGCTAGCCCGACGAACAGCGTGATGAACACGGCGAGGATCATGCGGCCCGAACGCAGCGCCAGCCACAGAATGACCAGCACGACGATGAAGGTGCCGATGCCGTTGAGCACGGCGCCGTCCTGGACCGACGCGAATTCTTCGTCCGCGAGAGGCTGTTCGCCGGTCAGACGGACCGTGGCGCCATAGCGCGTATCGAGGTGCAACGAAGCGGCGGTGTCGCGGATCGCTTTCGACGCGGTCGCGCCCGGCTCCAGCGCGTCGTAGTTCACAACCGGCTGCACCGTGACGAAGGCGCGCGCCGGATCCGTGGCGGCGTCCTTATCGACCAGCGCGCGCCACGAGAACGCCGCCGCCTGGCCGGCCAGCACGCGATCGAGCGTGGTTGCGCTTTGCGACAGCAAATGGCTCATGTCGGCCAGCTTCACCTGACCCAGTTGCAGCGGCAGCAACAGGCTCGTGGTGAGCGTGCCGGCGAGGCCGGTCAGACTCGGATCGTGCGCGAGGGCATTGACGAGCGGGCGGGACTGGACGAGCTGCGAGGTGGTGGACAGCACCTCATCGGTCGACGGGAACAACAGACCATTGTGTTCGAAGAACGGACCGCCGGCGGGCTGCGAGACGGCGACGAATTCCTTCGGATCGGCTTTGAGCGCGGCGCTCAGGGCATTGGCGGCGGCGTCGGCAAACTCCGGGGCGCGTGCTTCGACCACCACCAACACGGTTTGACCGCGATCCGGGAAGGCCGCATCCATCGCATTTTCGAGTGACGACCATTGCTTGTCGGCCTCGACCAGCTTGCTGATATCGGTGTTGATCTTGAAGTTATGGGCAACGTAGAAGCCGCTCAAAACGGCGAGCACGAGCGACAGAGCGATGATCCGAAACGGATGGCGCACCGAATAGGCGACGAGACGGACGATAGATGACTTCAGCATGTAGGCGGAGGTGGCCTTATCACGAGTGGTGTTTTTGACGAAAGTGCACAAGTATACAGAGCCGGAGCGACTCGGCTCCACTTCGCTAGCAAGGACGACGCCCGGGCGGCGCGGCTGGGGTGGGAACGCAATATCGGTATACTGGTCTATCCTGCTTTCGCTGAGGGCTTGCGAGCCTGCCGGCGCTTACTTCTTGGGGTTTTGGCGAGCGTATGAAACGTTATCTGTCTGCTTTTCTGGCCGCGGCCATGGTGTCCACGGCGGCCTATGCGCAAAGCGCGCCCGATGCGGTGGTGAAGAGTGCCGTCGAAGGCACGGTGGCCGCGATGAAGGCCGACCCGCAGGCGCGCGGTGGCGATATGGCGAAAATCACCGAGTTGGTTCAAACGCGCTTCGTACCGGCTACCGATTTTCAGCGAACCACGCGGATCGCGGTAGGGAAGGCATGGAGTACGGCGACCCCCGAGCAGCAGAAGCAGCTCTATGACCAGTTTACGCTGCTGCTGGTGCGCACCTACGCCGCCTCGCTGTCGCAGTTGCGGGATCAGGATGTGAAGTTCAAGTTCTCGCCCGTCAATGTGGCGGCCGGCTCCAAGGACCTGGTGGTGCAGTCGCACGTGATCAGCAATGGCGGCGATGATGCCATCGATTACCGGCTGACCAAGGGCGCTAACGGCTGGAAGATCTACGACATCAACATGATGGGCGCCTGGTTGATCCAGGTGTATCAGACGCAGTTCGCCGATCAGATTTCCAAGGGCGGCGTGGATGGGCTGATCAAGTTCCTGACTGCGCATAACGCACGAAGCGCGGGCTGACGTAACAACGCAAAAAAGAAAAAGCGCGGTGGCTATCAGGCCACCGCGCTTTTTTTCTACCGAACATGTACTTCATGGGGCGGACAAAACCGCCCCAGGCAGCGCTTAGTGTGCGGAAGCAGACGCCGCCGTCTGCACCTTCTTACCCTTTCCAGCGCGCCCGATTTCCTCGAGCTTGATCTCGACGTGTCGCGAGAACACGTACTCAGCCGGACGCTGCTTATCCAAAGCAATATCCTTGGTGAAGGCACCCGAAGTCTTCGGGCCGCGCAGGCTGACCTTCAACGCCTTCAACGGGTGCGCCACCGTATCCATCACGGCAGTCGCTTCAAAGCCGCAGTGCACCATGCAATCCGCGCACTTCTCGTAGTTGCCCGTGCCGTACTTTTCCCACTCCGTGGTTTCCATCAATTCCTTGAAGGTCTTCACGTAGCCTTCGCCGACCAGGTAGCACGGCTTCTGCCAGCCGAACACCGTACGCGCCGGGTTGCCCCAGGGCGTGCACTCGTACGTCTGATTGCCGGCCAGGAAGTCGAGGAACATGCCCGACTGGCTGAACGACCAGTTCTTGCCATTGTTGCCGCGCTTGAAAATCTCGCGGAACAGTTGCTTGGTCTTGTCGCGGTTCAGGAAGTGTTGCTGATCCGGCGCGCGTTCATACGCATAACCCGGCGAGACGGTGATGCCGTCCACGCCCATCGGGCCGAGCGTGTCGAAGAATGCAGCGACGCGTTCCGGCACGGCGTCGTTGAACAACGTGCAGTTGATGTTCACGCGGAAACCGCGGCGCTTCGCTTCCTTGATGGCGGCGACAGCCTTGTCGTATACGCCTTCCTGCGACACCGAGTGATCGTGCGCCTGCTGATCGCCGTCCAGGTGAACCGACCAGACGAAGTACGGATTCGGCTCGTAGTCGTCCATCTTCTTTTCCATCAGCAACGCATTCGTGCAGAGATACACGAACTTCTTGCGCGCGATGATGCCCTTCACGATCTGTGGCATTTCCTTGTGCAGGAGCGGCTCGCCGCCTGCAATCGAAACGACCGGTGCGCCGCATTCGTCGACTGCGCCAAGGCATTCTTCGAGCGACAGACGCTGATTCAGGATGGGATCCGGATAGTCGATCTTGCCGCAGCCATTGCAGGCAAGATTACAGCGGAACAGCGGCTCCAGCATCAAGGCGAGCGGGTAGCGTTTGTTGCCAGAGAGATGCTGACGCATGATGTATGCGCCAACCCGGACTTTCTGTAGCAGCGGAATAGACAAGGTGTCCTCCTTAAACTTCGCGTGCAGCGAGTGGTTGCATCAGTTTCGATGGCAACTTGAATTCGACTTTCTCTTCACGGCCCGCCATCGTCGTGACATCGACGGGCCCCAATGCGCGCAGCGCATCGATTACGTTCATTACCATCTCTTCCGGTGCTGAAGCACCAGCCGTGATGCCGACAGTCTGCACGTTCGCAAACCACTCCGGCTTCACTTCCGAACCGTCGGCGACGAGATAGCTCGCCACGCCGGTTTCGCTGCCGATCTCGCGCAGCCGGTTCGAGTTCGAACTGTTGGTTGCGCCCACCACCAGCAGCACCTCGACCTCTTTGCTTAGTTCGCGCACCGCCGCCTGACGGTTTTGCGTGGCGTAGCAGATGTCGCGCGTGTCGGGACCGACGATGTCGGTGAAACGGCGCAGCAGGGCATCGATGATGCCACGTGTGTCGTCGACCGATAGCGTGGTCTGCGTGACGTACGCCAGCGGCGTATCGAGCGGCAGGTCCAGATGCGCGACTTCAGCCTCGCTCTGCACCAGCAGCACCTTGCCGGGAATCTGGCCGATCGTGCCTTCCACTTCCGGATGACCCGCGTGGCCGATCAGGATCAGGGTACGACCCGCGGCCACATATTGGCGCCCTTGCACGTGAACCTTGGTCACGAGCGGGCAGGTCGCGTCGAGCACGTCAAGACCGCGCTGTTCCGCGTCGCGCTCGACGGTCTGCGCGACACCGTGTGCGCTGAAAATCGCCACGGCGCCGTGCGGTACCTCATCGAGTTCTTCGACAAAGCGCGCGCCTTTCTGGCGCAGGTTATCCACCACGTGGCGATTGTGAACAATCTCGTGGCGGACATACACGGGCGCGCCGTGTTGCTGTAACGCGCGATCGACGATCTCGATTGCACGTACAACACCCGCACAAAAGCCGCGGGGCTGAGCAAGGATGACTCGCATAAATTGGCGAACTCCGACTGACGCGGGTTTCGAAGAAGTCGGTAATTATGACTTTATCGCCGCGATCATCTATTTAGTTGACGTCTTGAGCCCCGGCGACCAGCCGGTACAGCAAAACCAAACGCGCATTCTAACGCTATCAGGCCGGCTTTGCTTTGGCCTGCCCGCCAGGGTGTTGGGGCCGCGCCGCACTGCGGGCCACTGCCCGGCGCCGCCCGCGTGGCGCAGGTGGCAATGATTACACGCTGCACTGGTTTGGCGGAACCCTTAAACTACGTGGTCCTGCGGCACGTATCGGCTGCCGCATTACAGAAAGGTTTCGAGGCTCGCTGGATGGACGTCGATCAATACGAAAATTTTCCGGTCGCGAGCGTGTTGCTGCCAAAGGCGCTGCGCGCGCCTATCGGCATTATCTATCAGGTTGTCCGCACCGCCGCCGACATCGCCGATGAGGGCGACTGGAGCCCGGCCGAGCGGCATGCCCGCCTCGCCGACTTCCGCGCCGGCCTCGACGCGGTAGCGGCGCGGCGCGCGGCGCCGGTGCACCCACTCCTGTTCGGCAAGCTCGCCGGCGTGATCGCGCAGTATAAACTGCCGCTGGCGCCGTTCTACGATCTGCTCCACGCCTGCGGTCAGGACATCGACACCCGCCGTTACGCGGACCGGTCCGCCTTGCTCGACTATTGCCGCCACTCGGCTAGCCCGATCGGGCAGTTGATGCTGCATCTGGTGGGCGCCGCCACGCCGGAGAATCTCGCCGACGCCGATGCGATCTGCACGGCTTCGCAACTGATCAGCTTCTGGCAGGACGTCGCGGCCGACTGGGAAAAAGACCGCGTGTATCTGCCACTCGCGGATATGCGGCGCTTCAACGTGACCGAGGCGCAGATCGCGAGAGGTGTCGTCGACGATGCCTGGACGAAGCTGATGGCCTATGAAATTTCGTTCGTGCGGACCACGCTGGTACGTGGCGCACCGCTCGCGTTGCGGATTCCCGGGCGCCTCGGGATCGAGCTGTGCGGCGCTATCCACGGCGGTTTGCGGATCCTCGAGCGGATCGAAAAAACCGGCTACGACGTGTTTCGCGAGCGGCCGGTACTCAACACATTTGACTGGTGCGTCGTCGCGGTACGCACTGTGGTGATGCGCCTGTCTCGGCGCGTCGGCGTAGAAGCGGGTTCACTCGAGGGTAATGCTTAATGGCGGTGGTTCTGTTTCTTCTTTCGTGTCTTTCCCTGCTGATCTGGTGTGTGTTGCTGTTTGCGCGCGGCGGTTTCTGGCGGGCGCGGCCCGCCGCGCCGCTCACGCTTGAGCCGCGCGAAACATGGCCGGCGGTTGCCGCCGTGGTGCCGGCACGCAATGAAGTCGACGTGATCGCGCAGGCGGTCACCACCCTGCTCGAGCAGGACTATCCGGGCGAATTTCACGTGATCGTGGTCGACGACCACAGCACCGACGGCACCGCCGACGCAGCTCGCGCGGCCGCGTTGCAACTGCAATGCCCCGATCGTCTGACGGTGCTGAGCGCGAAGCCGCTGCCGCCGGGCTGGTCCGGCAAGGTGTGGGCGCAGTCGCAAGGTATCGAGGCGGTGCGCACGCTCGGCCTGCCGGCCGATTTCCTGCTGCTTACCGATGCCGACATCGGCCATCCCGCCGACGCCGTCGCGCAACTCGTCGCCCGTGCGGATGCGGAAAAGCGCGACCTCGTCTCGCTGATGGTCCGTCTGCGCTGCGATTCGTTCTGGGAGAAGGCGCTGATTCCTGCCTTCGTGTTCTTCTTCGCCAAGCTGTATCCGTTTTCGTGGGTCAACAACCCGCGCAACCGCACGGCCGCGGCGGCGGGCGGCTGCATGCTGGTGCGGCGCAGCGCGCTCGAAGAGGCGGGCGGCATCGAGTCGATTCGCGCCGAGCTGATCGACGATTGCAGCCTTGCTGCGCGGATCAAGCATCGCGGCACAGGGCGTCATCCGATCCGTCTCGATGTGGCGGCGCGCAGCGTGTCGCTGCGTCCTTACGATAGCTGGCGTGAGATCTGGAACATGATCGCGCGCACGGCCTTTACGCAGCTGCATTACTCGCCGCTGTTGCTGGCCGGTACGCTGTTGGGCATGACGATCATCTACCTGGTGCCGCCGGCGGCCGCGCTGGTGCTCGGGCCTCAGGGCGCGCCCGCGTGGCTCGCCTGGGCGGCCATGTGCTGCGCGTATGCGCCGATGCTCAGCTACTATCGTCGCTCGCCGCTGTGGGCCCCGTTTCTGCCGCTGGTGGCGCTGTTCTATGTCGGCGCGACGTTTGCGTCGGCGGTGCGCTACTGGCGCGGCAAGGGCGGGCAATGGAAGGCACGGGTGCAGGCGCCGGTGCAGGAGCGCTGAGGCGCGGCTGTCCCAGGGATTGATCAGACGAAAATAACGGCGCTCTCGGGCGCCGTTATTTTTGCATCGACCTTTGCTTCAGCCCTTGGTGAGCATCATGTACATCTGGATCACCATGTCGGGCGAGAACGTGAATGGCACCCAGCCGTGACCGGTGTGGCGCATGACCAGCAGACGGTCGCCATTCGACTGTTTCTGCACGGCCATGACGGGATTCTTCGTCGACACGAAACGCCAGCCCGGCGGGATGCCCGGCGGCGGTTCCGGCGTCATCGAGGCGCGCGCGTTCGACAATTCCTCGATCAACTGCCCGATCTGCTCGGCACGCAGCGCGACCGTCTGGCCGCCGATCGTCATCGTGATTTCGTTTTGCGCGGGGCGGTTGATTTCGAGCGTGGGCTGCACCTGGGCGGCTGGCTCTTCGCCGGACGCCGCTGCTTCTGCCGCTATTGCCGCCGTCGTTGCCTCAGACGCAACGTTTTGCGCTTTTGATTCCGATGAGGCGTGATTCGCCGCCGGCGTTTCCTGCGCTGCCACCTCTGCGGCGTTTGCAGCGTGTGCGGTTGTCTCGGGGATGTTTTCGGCCTGCGGGGCCACGACAGCCTGGATGAGCTGATCGACGCCCATTTCCAGCGCGCCGAGCTGTTCGTGAAGATTCATGCGAGCTTTCTCTGGTAAGACCCACGATTTTAACTGCTGCGCGTAGGCTTTTACCTGTCGCAAACACAGTGACGTTGTAACAAAGTGCGTGCGGGCCACGCCGGATTGTTTGGGGCGGCGTGACCTGCGTGATGCTGCTTTCGAGAGTCGGTGCGTCGTAGCCTGCGCGATTGGGCTCATGCCACCCTGCGCGGGCCAGGCGCTGCCGCTTATGCCGCCCGCGTCAGCGCTTTTATCAAGGCTTCAAATATCCGGCTTGCCTGAACCATTCGATCGCATCGCTCAAACCCTCGCGATAGGGTCGCGCGCGATAGCCGAGTTCGCGTTCCGCCTTTGCCGAGGTGAAGTACATCTTGTTCTTCGACATCTTCAGACCGTCGACGGTGAGGAACGGTTCACGTTTCGTGATCTTGGCGACGGCTTCTGCGCCCGCGGCGAGCGGATAAAGCGGCCAGCGCGGCAAGCTCAGCGTCGGCGCCTTGCGGCCGGTTAGCGCCGCGATATCCGCGAGCATCTGTTGCAGCGGCAGATTTTCGCCGCCGAGAATGTAGCGCTCGCCGATCTTGCCGCGTTCGAGCGCGAGAAAATGGCCGGCGGCCACGTCGTCCACGTGCACGAGGTTCAGCCCCGTGTCGACGAACGCGGGAATCTTGCCGAGCGCCGCTTCGACGATGATGCGCCCGGTCGGCGTCGGCTTGACGTCGCGCGGACCGATCGGCGTGGACGGATTGACGATCACGGCCGGTAGGCCATCTTCGGCGATCATGCGCTCCACCGCGCGTTCGGCCAGCACCTTGCTGCGCTTGTACACGCCGATCGCCTGGTCGGCTTTGAGCGGCGAGGTTTCATCAGCGGACTGGCCGGAACTGGTGACTTTCAGCGTGGCCACACTGCTCGTGTAGACAATGCGTTCGACGCCTTCCTTCAACGCCGCGCGCATGGTCGCCTCGGTGCCTTCGAGATTCGAGCGCTCGATTTCGCTCGGGTCCGGCGCCCACAGGCGATAGTCGGCGGCGACGTGCAGCAGATAGCGCACACCGCGCAGCGCGTTGCGCATTGACGCTTCGTCGCGCATATCGCCCACGACGATTTCCGCATCCAGCGCCTCGACGTTTTTGCGCGGACTGGTGGCGCGCACCAGCACGCGCACCTTGAAACCCTTCTGTTGCGCGATGCGCGCCACCGACGAGCCGACGAAGCCGGATGCGCCGGTGACGAGCACGAGATCGCGATTCTGTTCGGTCATTCTGTTTGATTCCCTGCGTGACAGTCGACGGATTGTACGTGTCGCGCGGGCCGCGTGTCGCGCCGGGGGACCGAGGCGCGCAGGCGAACTGAGACGCGGCCGAGCATTCTCGTCGCGACACGTCTAGAATGCCGGCTTGAAAGAATGTGACGAGAGGACGGCATGGCCCCGGATCTGGACCAGCGGATCGAAACATATTACGTACGGGTGCGCGGCACCGTGCAGGGCGTGGGCTTTCGCCACGCCACTGTGCGGCAGGCCCACGCGCTCGGTATCAAGGGATGGGTGGCGAATCTCGACGACGGTTCCGTCGAAGCCATGTTGCAGGGCTCGGCCAACCAGGTCGACCGGATGCTGTCGTGGCTGCGTCACGGGCCGCCGGCGGCGCGCGTCACCGAAGTGACCGGCGAGGAACGCGCAACCGAAAAGCGTTTCGAGCGGTTCGAGCAGCACTGAGTACGCGAGCTTCACCCAAAACAAAGGCGGCGCGCCATCACCTAGATAGCGCGCCGCCTTGCAGTTTGCGCGTCCTGTTTGTCCGATTAGTCAGCCGATAACGCTTTGCGCCTAACGCGCCACCAGCAAACTTTCAGCGAATCCCCATCCATCTTCGATCCATTGATGGCTGCACACGAAGCCCGCATCGTCGGCGATCGCGGGCACCTCGTCCGCGCGATATTTGTGGCTGCTCTCGGTCCAGATCGTTTCGCCTGCCTTGAGCGAGACGGTCAATTGCGCTGCGCCCACATGCGCGGTGACATCGCGCTTCGCACGCAAATGCATCTCGATGCTGCGCGCGTCCGGATTGAAGCGCGCGACGTGTTCGAACGCATCGAGCGGAAAGTCGCCGTCGAGTTCGCGATTGACGCGCGCCAGCAGATTGAGATTGAACGATGCGGTCACGCCGACCGAATCGTCGTAGGCTGCCACCAGCACCGGTATCGGCTTGATCAGATCTGTGCCGAGGAGCAACGCGTCGCCAGGCGCAAGCATGTTGCGGATATCGCGCAGAAAACGCGTGGCCGCGAGCCGGCCGAAATTGCCGATCGTGCTGCCAAGAAACAGGACGAGTAAGCGCTCGTCCGCCGCGCGGTCCTGGCTCACCTCGGCGAGCCCGGCCAGGTAATCGCGTTCGTAACCGACGATCGAAATCCGCTCGATGTCGCCAAGTTCGCGCCTGCACAACTGCAATGCGCTGCGCGAAATTTCAATCGGGAAGTAAGAAGTGGGGCGCTTTTTACACAGCGCTTCCAGAATGCGCCGCGTTTTGCGGCCGCTGCCGCTGCCCAGTTCAGCGACGGTCACGTCGTGCGGCAGATGCGCGACGATGTCCGCTGCGTGCTTCGCGAGCAGGCGCTCCTCGGCGCGTGTCACGCCGTATTCGGGCAATACTGTTATCACTTCAAACAACGCAGAACCCACTTCGTCATACAGATACTTCGACGGCAACTCTTTTTGCGGCGTGTGCGTGAGTCCGGCGCGCACCTCGGCGGCGAAGGTGGCGCGGAGCAGGTCGGGCGATGCGTCGTGCGATAGGGCTGGCTGGGTCATGCTGGCTCCAGTAGTCACATTCGATGAGCGGGATTGCTGGCCGGGCGGCGGCAGGTGCAACGGAGCGCAGTTGCTCGCAGTTGCTGTATGCCGCGGGAAAGAAGGGCGGGCTCGGTCCGTATGGACTGCCTATGCCGGCCCGGCTCATTGATGCTGTGATGACAGTTGAAAATGACGGTTGCGACGGATATCCAAGATGTCTCAGATGACGTTGCAAACGGTGCCGCTAGACTTCGTAGCAAGATTCGCGCTTGCGCAACTGTGCTGAAAGTTGCCGGCGTTGCAACTGCGGATTCGCCTGTCGCGCGTGAAGTTATGTTCTAGTGCATCGGCGCGCGATGCGCACGGGAAAAATTGCTATTGACTGCAAGGAACGAACGGGCACGTTGTTCAGGAACCCGTCTAGAATGCCGGCTTGCATCGCATATCGAAGATAAAAATGCAGCGCTTGATACGCACCATCAGCCGCACTGCCTGCTTGTGAGACTTCACTCCTAATGACAACAACTCGAGGCGCACGGCCGTATGCTGCGCCGCACACACTTGTATCTGCATCCATTCGCGCACTTGCACTGCATGTCAAAGCGATTGCGCTACGGGCCGCGCAATGAACCAGTATGACCCAAAGCGCGGTATCGCGTTGTCGGTCGGCGCGTCGGCGATGTTTGCTTTACTGTCCGCTTACGCTAGGCTGCTTGCGCCGTTGAGCGGTCTCGACATTTTCGCGTGGCGTATTGTGTGGACCGTCCCCGGGGCGCTATTGCTGATCATGTTGCGCAAACGCCTGCCGATTCTCCGGCAACTTCTTTACCGCATGGTGACGGAGCCGACGCTCGGCGCAGCGATGGTCGTCAGCGCGGCGTTGCTGGGCGCGCAGTTGTGGGTGTTTCTATGGGCGCCGCTGCATGGGCGCATGCTCGAAGTCTCGCTTGGCTATTTTCTGCTGCCGCTGGTGATGGTGCTGGTGGGGCGCTTCTACTATCGCGAGAGCCTCGACCGTCTGCAGTGGCTTGCTGTTATCTGCGCGGCGTTGGGCGTCGTGCATGAACTGTGGATGACGGGGGCCTTTTCGTGGCCCACCTTGCTCGTCGCGCTCGGCTATCCGCCGTATTTCGTGCTGCGCCGCAAAATCAACCAGGATTCGCTCGCCATGTTCACGGTCGAAATGGCGCTGCTGTTGCCCGCGGCGGCTGTGTTCATCATCATCGGTGGTTCGTTGACGACGATCGGCGGCCGTATCGACATGTGGTGCTTGTTGTTGCCTGGACTCGGCGCGCTCAGCACTATTGCGCTGGCTTCGTATCTAAAGGCGAGCCGTTTATTGCCGGTCGCCTTGTTCGGCATTCTTGGCTATGTCGAACCGGTGTTGCTCGTGTTTGTCTCGATCACGCTGCTTGGCGAGACGCTCAGCGCCGCACAGTTAGCCACGTATGTTCCGATCTGGATGGCGGTTGCGCTGACGGCCTTGCATAGCGTGCGGCTCATTCGGTTTACGCCGTGCTGAGCCTCGGCCGCTGAATCACACGCCGCGGTTCAGCGATGCGCTGCCGCACGATCCGCATTGATACGCGTTGCGCCGACCTGTGCCTCGATCGCCTCGCGCAGCGCCGGCCGCCAGCCAAAGCCGAACAACGCTTCAGCGAGAACGAATAGCGGGCCGATCAGCAGACCGATCACATCGTCGACGAATGCCGGCTTGCGATGTTCGTAGGCGACGTGGCCGATGAACTGAAACACCCAGCCGACCACGAAGAGTCCGATGCCGGCGGCGAGCCAGGTGAGGGTAGTTTGCGCGGCGAGCCACTCCCCGCACGCGACGCACAGTACCGATACGACTGCCATCATCACGCCGAGCGGCACATCGAGCACGAGGTAATAGACAGTCGCTGCGGCGAACAACACCCAGGCGGGCGATAAGGCAAATGGCAGCGCGCCGAAGCTGAAAGCAGGCCGGCTCAGCAATACCGCCAGCGCCAGCACGATCATCGGAATGCCGATGAAATGCGTGGCGATATTGCGTCGATCACGATGGTAGGCCGCGTATTGCGTAAGCTGTTGCGTCAGCGTTCTCATGGATGCCGCTCCTCAATCAAAGCCAGCATAATCGCGGGCAGCGGAATTTGAAACCATCGGGTAGCCGACAATCGGGCACGGATACCGTTCTATGACTGCGAGTTTTTCATCCAATGAGCTTGCCGCGCGGCTTGAACGCAGCGCGTGGTTTCGCTCGGCGCCCGCTGCCATGCGGGCGCAGCTTGTCGAAGCGGGGCGTGTCGAGCGCCTCGCGGCCGGTGAGCGGCTCTTCACGCGCGGCGATTCCGACGACGGCCTCTATTGCGTGCTCGATGGTCTCGTGAGAATCGGCGCGGCCAGCTCGGCAGGCAAGGAAGCGTTGCTCGCGGTCATCGAGCCGGTCAACTGGTTCGGCGAGATCGCGCTGTTCGATAATCGCCCGCGAACCCACGACGCGTATGCCGAACGCGATTCCGAGCTGTTTCATGTGCCGCGCGCCGCGCTTGCAACGCTGCTCGAACGCACGCCCGAGTATTGGCATGTCTTCGGTTTGCTGTTGACGCAGAAGCTGCGCCTCGCTTTCGACGCCATTGAAGAAGCCGCCTTGCTGCCCGCCGCACCGCGCGTGGCGCGTCGCCTGTTGTTGATGGCAGGCGGCTACGGCGAGCCCGGCGCATTGCGGCGCGTACTCAAAGTACCGCAGGAGGACCTCGCGATGATGCTGGCTCTGTCGCGGCAGACGATCAATCAGGTGCTCAAGCAGTTCGAAACGCAAGGTGCGTTGAAGCTGGGCTATGCGGAAATCGAAATCACCGACGTGCAAAAGCTCAAGGCGCTGGCCGATCTGAATCCGGCCGCGTGATCGCCTCGATCTACACGCAAAGCGCGCCGCTGCCCCCATATACGTCCACTCACACGCCGCTGCATCTTTATAAGCATTTTACGGCGCACCCCTATTTCTTTGGCGATTCGCTACACCAAGCCCGGTAAGGTCGATGTACCCCGGTCAGGAAGCGAACCTATGCATGGAAATAGCGCTCTGGATGGTGTCCAGGTACAACGAAACCTTCACCGCAAAGCCGGCCTGAAGGTGATGTTCGCGGCAATCGTCTTCTCGTTCGCCGCGGCATCGCACGCCGCCGACGCGCAGTCGGCGTTGCCGATGGCCGCTCCAACTGTCGCGAGCGACGCAATACTAGACGCCGGCTTGCCGGCGCTCAGCGATATCACCGCCATGCTGCGCGCGCAGTTTCGCGTTGCACCATTGGAATCCATGAAGATCGCTCGCGCGGTGTTGATCGAAGCCGAACGTCAAGCCATCTCGCCGGTATTGCTGCTTGCCGTGATGTCGGTCGAGTCGAGTTTCGATCGCCACGCGGTCAGCATCGCAGGCGCGCGAGGGCTGATGCAGGTCTTGCCCGCTGCGCATCCGCAATTGATTGCGGGCACAACCGACTTATCCGATCCGGCAATCAACGTGCGGATCGGCTCGACCATTTTGCGCGGCTACCTCGATGAAAGCGGCGGCGATCTCGACGCCGCGCTCGTTCGCTACAGCGGCGGTGGTCGCGGTTACGCGCAGCGCGTCGTGCTGCGGATGCAGCGCCTGGACGCAAGTTTGCGCCACGAATGATGAACTCATTCGTGGCGCATTCCTCCTCGGGACCTCTTGTTGTTGCTCCAGCTCTTTAGCGCTTTAGCTCATCGCTCCAGCAAACTCGGCGCGCAGATCCTGCAACCTGTCGCGCGCGGTGCCCAGGCGCTCGACGAGTTGTGCCGACGCGCGCGTGATCGGCATACGCGTTTCGTCGGTCATTGAATGATCGAATGCCAGCATCGCCTTGATCGCGGACGGATTGGGTGCGGCGAACAGCAGACGCAATACCGGCAGCAAACTGGCGAACAGATTGCGCTCGTCCGGGTCACGATCGGCGCGGATCAATTCCTGTACGGCAACCAGCAGGTCCGCGCAAACATGCGCGCTCGCCAGAATGCCACCTGTGCCGCCGTTGTGCAGACAGTCGTCCAATGCTTCATCGGTGCCGCACAGCACGTTGATCGGCAGGCCACGCAGCTTGCTGAAGTGTTCCTTTTCGCATTCCTTGATTGCGACGATGTTGCTGTACTCGACCAAATGCGCAACCGTTTCAGGCGCGATCGCCACACCTGTTCGATGTGGCACGTCGTACAGAACGATAGGGCGTTCGGTGGCGAGTGCAGCCTGTTCGAAATGCCATTGCACGCCGGCCTGATCCGGACATACGTACGATGGTGGAGACACCAGATAGCCCGCGCAGTCCCAGCGCTCATAGCGCTGAATATCGTGCAGAACGTCGCGCGTATTGGCGCCGCCTACGCCGATCAGCATCGGCAGACGCGAGCCGATCACATCGGTCAGCGCCTGCAAGACGGTGAGGCGTTCGGATTCCTGTAATAAAGCGGCTTCGCCCGTCGTGCTCAAGGCGACAAATCCGCTGATCTCCGTGCGCAGGTAATAGTCCGCGAGGCGCTGCAACGCGTCGACGTCGACTTCACCGTTGCGAAACGGGGTGACGATGGGCAGCCAGATTCCTGAGAACATGATTAGCGCGCCTTTGCGACGGCATGGCGGCGCTTCAATGGTCCGATGAGTGCTGCTGGGAGTGTCGAGATCAGCGTATGCAAGGTGAAGTCGAGGTCGTCGAGCGCAATGTCGAGTTGCACGCGCACTTCTTCGCGCACGGCCTCCGTGCTGACCACATACACGCCGAGCGGCGAATGAAGCAGTGTGCGGAGCTGGCTGCCGGGAAGATCGTGCGGGGGATGAGGCAGGGTGATCTGCAAGCGGGCGCGAGCCGCGGGGAAGGGGATGACATTGTTGCGCTGGACCGGCGGCGCGCTAAGCGGCTGCGTTTCGAATTTGTCGATTGATTGCGTGAGTGCCATTTGATGCGGCGTTCGTTGACGCCATGGTTGATCAAGACAGTTCGAGATTAGACGTGTACGAGTAAACGCAGTGCAAAAATTGGTGTGTCCGCTGAAAAAATCGCGCGGACTAGACGAGTTGCTCGAATTCAACCGGGGGCCGTGCCGGCAAGTTGCGTGAGCTTCAACTGGGCCCATGCGACGCGCCCATAAAAAAAAGGCGAGTCGTGAGACTCGCCCTCCCTGAACGGCAGAGTTCGGCTTCGATTAACTACAGATGCCTGGCCGGTGCGTGCCGAAAGCCGATCACGTGTTATTGCGTTTTCGTCGTGTCGGTCTTTGCGCCGTCGGTTTTTGCCGGGGCATTGCTGGCCTCTTTCGCGCTCTCCGTCTTTGTCTTGCTTGCGCTTGTATCTACAGCAGTCTTCTTGGTGGCCTTATGGGTCTTTGCCGTGTGGCTGGCGGAAGCCTTTTTCACTTGCGACTTCGTTGCGGCCTTGGTCGGCGCTTTGGTCGTGGCGGTGCTTTCGTCCGTGGCGCTGGTTTGCGCGGCGGTGCTCGCCTTCAGATTCGCTTGACCGGCGGGTTGCGTTTGCGCAGGTTGCGCGGCCGCCGGTGCTGCGGTTTGTGCGAATGCGGTCGACACGACGAGAGCGGAAGCGAGAGCAGCGAAAAGCGTCTTCATGATGTAACTCCTGGTTAAACCGGTTGTTCTTTATGTCGCGGCTGAAATGTTTCAGCGCTGCCGGTTTAACGTTGGCCGGAAGACAGCAGTTGACGGCGCTCTGGTGACAAAACGTAACGGCGGATACATATCGGGGTTCTGAATCAGCCTGAAGCGGTTTCACCTCCCAGCCGCGAAGGCGACGCGGAAATCCCGTACCTTCGCGCCTGGGCAATTGCGTGAATGCGTGAATGCGCTATTGAAACGGATTCTGCACGACGCCCGGTTTCGCATCCGGCTCGTCCTTCACCTTCGCCGGCAGATTGGCCTGTGCCTGCAGCGCGGCCACTATCGCATCGATCGCTTCCTTCAGCGCCAGTGCCGCCTTCAACCCGCGTTGGTCCTGCGTCAACTCCAGCGTGCCGTTCAGCACCACGCGCGTGGTGCCGTTGCTGACGGTGAGTGCATCGCCCTGGATGTTGAGCACGTCGTCATCGTTCGAATAGGGTTTAAACACCTTTCAGTCCTCCCGGTCGCTGATCTTTGAGATTCTCCGGAATGCCCGGAAAACGGATACCTGATGCTGTCTCGAGTTCGTGAATCGTCCTGATGTCATAGCGGTTGGTCGAGACGTTGTCCACCACCACCGCAAACGCCATCTGCCGGGACGGCACGTAGACCACCTTGAACAATTGCGTCGGCACGAAGACGCGTGTCGGTCCAATGGTCTGCAATTGCTGGCCGCTGAAAATCGGCCCGGTGATGACATAGGTATCGTTGTACGACATTGCGATCTTGCGCACCGACGTTTCGATACGCGCCCACAAGCGCTGATTGTTCTCGCGATTTTGCGGCACGACGTTCGCCAGCGAAAACGATTGTGCCATCGCTTCCTGATTCCAGCGATTGCCTGCCGGACTCATATGACCGCGATCGAAGCCGCTGCGTTTATAGTCCGCGAGCGTCGCGCCTTCACCGTCGGGCAAGCGCGCGTCTTCGAAGAACTTGTTGGTGCGCACCATGTCCTTGGCGGCTTCGATATGGTCGCGCGTCAGATGCTCCGCGGACCACAAGGGACCATGCGTGATACCCGAATGCAGCACCGCGAAATCGCTATAGCAAAGCATGCGCGTTTTCGGCGCCATCTTCTGATTGGTCAGAACCGGCCATTGCGCATTCGGGGTGAACTGGGTGCAGGAGGGTGCCGCGCTCGCGTGAGCGGCAACGGCGAACAACAGACAGGCAAACCACTTCTTCATATGTCAGTCAGTTGATTGATCGGGGGCGCAAGTATAGCGTCGCGAGCCGGTGTCGAGCGACGTGGAACGCAGAAGAACATGGGGGAAGGATGCGGCTTTTTCGCAGTTCCCGCAGCGATGAAAATGCTGCGAGCGAAAGAAGCGCACGACACACGGTGAAAACCGCTGCACCAAAAAAACGGGCCGCTTTGCAGCGACCCTAATGCGTGGAATTCAAACTCTACGTACGCAAACTTAAGACGGACTTAAGCGCGCGGAATGCGGAACGTGGAAATGTGGGCCGACGGTCGAACGTGCACACAACCCCACTCACCCGCGCGCAGGCGGCGCGGTTTGGATGAGTGGAAATTTCGACCGACGAAAAAGGCGCCGAAACCTAATTGCCGAAAACACTGTGTTCGGCGTGCACATTCTGGCGATCGACAGCTTGCAAACGCCAGAAACCGCTGGTCGGCGCGTGTGTCGGCAAGGCTGTCCACGCTGCGGCACCTTGCGCCGCGCTCACGCGTTGTTTGCGATCGACGTGCAATCCGCGCAGCGTGCACAGCGGCGCATCCGTGCTCGGCGCACAGAGGGTCGTCACGCCATTGTCGTCGTGTAACTCGCCCCACGGGGGCAGATCGATCCCTTGATGCGCTTCCCTCGACCACCGATGTTCGTCGGTGTCGAGCCATAACACAGCGTAGTCGTGGCTGACGGTGGGATCGGAACCGTTGATGAGGATGGTCAGGCGCATGGCAGTTCCGTACAAATTGCGAAGTAATGCCTTATCAGTCTATGTCGCGACGCGTGTTATGCAAGGCGAAAAGGCGCGGCGATCGGGCACGAAAAAAACTTACGCCCAGCGGGCATGGCTGTACGATAGCCGCGTCTGAAAGACATTTCGTGGAGGCGGGCCATGCTGCGTCGATTGCTGCAACTCACGATGGTGGCGGGATGCCTCGGTGCGATATCGACGCTCAGTGCAGCCGCGGACAGTCCCCCCTTCGCCGCGCCCGCGCCGATCGTCTATGTGTCCGACTTCGACCTCGACGTGGCCAACGTGACACCTGACAGCGGACCGGGGCAACGTGTGCGCCGCCTGCGCGGTCTGTTGCCGAGTGGTCCAGGACCGATGGGCAAGGACAAGAATCCGCAGGACCACGCTAAGGACATCGTGAACGAGATGGGGGACGCGCTGACTGCGGACCTGAAAAAAGGCGGTGTCGACGCGCGCCGTATGGCGCCCGGCCAACCATTACCCGCAACGGGTTGGCAAGTGCGAGGCGTGTTTCTGAGCGTCGACGACGGCAATCGTCTAAGACGTGCGATGGTCGGTTTTGGTGCGGGTCAGAACAATATTCAAGTGGCGGTGTCGTGCGACAGCCTGGCGACGGCCAGTTTGCCGCCGCTCTACGAAGCCGTCGAAGAAGCCGACAGCAAGGGAAAGCCGGGCGCGGCGATCAAACTCAATCCGTACGTGATCGCGGCGAAGTTCGTGATGGCGAGCGGTGACGAGAAGAAGACGATCAAGAAGACCGCGCAGCAGATCTCAGATGCAGTGATTGCCAAGCTGCACGGGGTGGCGCAGTGATTGATGCACTGCTGCCCACCCCGACGTAATAGGCAAATGCGATATGCAAGCGGCTCAGGCCAAATCCAGCGTGCCGGTCAAATCGCCAAGCGGCGCCAGGCCATTCTCCGCAAAAGCCCGATCTCGCAGAACGACCCCATCGAGCGGCGCCAGTCCATGCACGCGGCTAATCAGGCGAAGAATCGAATTGGTGTCGTACACCGTATGATCGACGTACCCCTTCTTCGCCAATGGCGAAATCACTAACGCCGGAACCCGCGATCCCGGCCCCCAGCGATCGCCCTTCGGCGGCGAGACCGGGTCCCACCAGCCGCCGTTCTCATCGACCGTGACGACTACGACAGTATTGGCCCACTGCGGGCCGCGCTGAATATGTTCGATCACATTCGCGACGTGACGATCCCCCGATGCGACATCCGCGTACCCTGCGTGCATGTTCAGATCGCCCTGCGGTTTGTAGAACGTGACCGCCGGCAAACGCCCCGCATCGATATCGTCAATCAGACGATTGGTGGACGCGTCGTCGCCGAGGCCCGCATCGCGCAGATACTTGCGCCGCGCGGCGGTGCCCGGCGCGTAATTGGTGAAGTAGTTGAACGGCTGATGGTGGTACTGGAAGTCGGGCACCGCGCCCGTGTCCTGATGCTCCAACGCGTACTGCCACGCACCGCTGTACCACGCCCAGTCGACGCCCTTGTCCGTCAGACGGTCGCCGATCGTCGCGTAGTTTTGCGGCGGCATCACGCGCGGATTCGACGGGTCGGCGAGCGCGGGATTGCCGCCTTCGGCCGGCCGCACGCTGCTCGGCTGGTAGGGCGGCGCCATCGTGTTGACCGCGTAGCCGTCGGCGGTAAACGCGCCGTCGTTGACGAATTTCGGCGGACCGTCGAGCGCGGACGCTGGCGAGTCGGCCGCCACCTTGAGCCGTGTGCCGGTCGGATCATCGCCTTCGACGACCGAGACCATCTTCTTCGCCGGACTGTTGTGGATGTCGGGATAGAACGGTGCCTGCGCGGAGATCAGGAAGATGTGGTTCAGCCACGAGCCGCCGAAAGCCGCCATGAAGAAGTTGTCGCACAGCGTGTATTGCTGCGCGAGGTTCCACAGACACAGCGTGTCGGCGGAATTGCGGTAGTGCCCCATCACCAGGCCACCGGCGTCGCCCCATGCAGCGAACTGATTGTTGCGCCCGGCGTTGATCTGCATCTGGTTCTGATAGAAGCGATGCACAAGATCGCGCGTGATCACACCATTCGGCAACGGTGCGCCTTGCGCGTCGGTAATATGGAACGGGCCGTTGCGCAGGTTGGCAATATCCTTCTGACCGATCATGTAGCGTTTGCCGTCCACCTCCTGCGCTTGCGGCACGAGGCCGCCCCAGATTGCCGGCAGGCGCGGCAGCGGCGTCTTGCCGTCGCGGTCGAGTTGCAGATAACGCTCGGCGCTCACCGCATCGAGCGGATACTGGACGCCGGGAAAGTTGCCGTACAGATTCGCGAAGCTGCGGTTCTCGGCGTAGATCACCACGATCTGCTTGACCTGGTCGCGTAACGCGGCGTCGAGCCGCATGTCAGCGGCACTGTGCGGCACCGTGCCGCTCGCGATACCTTGGTCAGTCTTGCACCCGGTTAGTGCCAGCCCGATGCCGACCGCCGCGAGTCCGGTCAGGACACGGCGGCGTTCAGGATCGTCGGGGGTGTCGTCGGGGTTCGGCGGCAGGGTGGAGTCGTTGTCTGTCATCGGTATCTCTCGGAGTTTTGCGTGACGGGCGCTTCACAGCCAGAAAGCTACCGCTCGGGGCGGCGTGCGCGCGGCACCGGGTTCAGAATCGAGGTGGCCGGAAGGTTCCGGTACGGCTAGGGTAATCGTCGCTTCACGCGCCAACTGATGTGCGTCGAGTCGACAGCGAGCAGAAGCCAATGTCGGGCGTCCACTGGATGACGCCGCTGTGTAGCGTAACCGTCAACGGTCAATTCGAGTTCATCGAAAGTCCGCCGATGGCAAGTGGCATGCGCGCCGGAGCCGTCCGCGAATTCGACTATCGCTGCCGCCGCGCGGGCCGGCTCGGGCAGGTGCGCGATCTGCACTGCGCAGCCCGGATAGAGATGTGAGTCGGCAACCTGGATCTGTACGGAATCGGACATGGACGTGGCCTCCGGACGCCTGGCGCGAGCCAAAGCGCGGCAGTGAGACCTCGCGCGATGGACCGCATCAAAGCATAGCACCGCGCGAAACGAAAATGACCGCCGTGTGCTTCGCGCTATCATGTTGATCTGTATCCGATGAACAGCAGAGACAACGGCAAAGACGGCAGCCAAGATGGCAAAAGAAGAGCAGACAGGAGCGGGACGCAAGCAAGCGAGGCCACGCGGCGCGACAGTTTCGACTCCACGAGACGACGCGGCGCGGTCCTTGGCGGACGGCGCCGATTCCCCCGATTCCACCGATGAAGAGAGCAGCGGCGGATCGACTTATCTCGTGCCAGGGCTGGAGCGCGGCCTGCGCATCCTCGCCGAATTCAGCGCGCGCGAGCCGATTCTGGGCGCGCCCGAATTGTCGAAGCGCATCGGCATTCCGCGCACCACTACATTTCGTCTGCTGCAAACGCTCGAAGCTTTAGGCTTTCTCGAGCGGGTGAACGGCGACCGCTATTTCCGTTTGAGCGTCGCGGTGCTGCGGCTCGGTTTCGAATATCTGAGCTCGCTCGAACTGACCGACGTCGGCACGCCGATTCTCGAACGCTTGCGCGACGCAACCGGCCTCAGCACGCATCTGCTGATCCGCGACCAGCGTGATGTGGTGTTCGTCGCCAAAGCGCAAACCCATGAGCCGATGTTCAGTTCGGTGAAGGTGCATGTCGGCACGCGCTTGCCCGCGCATGCCACGGTGCACGGCCAGGTGCTGATGGGCGATTTGAGTTTCGAAGAATTGCGCCAGTTGTATCCCGAGCCGCAGCTCGAACGGTTCACCGAACGCACGCCGGCGACTGTCGAAGAACTGTACGGAAGAGTGCGCGAAAGCGCGGCGCTCGGCTACGCGTTGAGCGAAGCGTCTTTTGAACGAGGGATTTCGGTAGTGAGCGCACCGGTGCGCGACCAAAGCGGCAAGATTACGGCCGCGTTGACGGTCACCATTCCCCGTTCGGATATCGGCGAAGCGGAAGAACGCGAACCGCTCATCATCGCGGTTTGCCAGGCGGCGCTCGAATTGTCCGAGCGGCTCAGTTATCGTCCGCGGCCGGATGATCCGACCGCGGCTCAAGCGCGCCGCAGATCGGTTGCGGCGAACTGATATCAGAACGAGTGGTGGATGCCCGTCAGGAAAATAGTCTGGTTCCGGCCGCTCGATACACCCGCCGTAAAGAACGCGGCGTCCGTATTCGAGCCCGCGCGCTCATACAGCGCATTCACATACAACTGCGTCGATTTCGACAGCGCGTAGATATCGCCGATCTCGAACTGCGTCCAGCGATGGCCGGCCATCGTCGTGGTCGCGGCACCGCCGGCAACGCTGTTGAACGGCGTGAACTGATAATTCGCGCCCACGTCGTAGCTCTGATACGTGTCCGAATGGCCGGACGATTCCAGCTTCACACGCGTGTACAAACCATGCACGAGCAGCTTGCCGAACTGGTATGACGCGCCCGCGCCCATGTTCTGGACCTTGCCCGCCGTGTAGTTAGCCGCCGCGACACCCTGGAAGCTGGTGATGCCCGTCGTCACGATCGACGGCGTACGGTCGTGCTCATTCGCATAGGTCGCGCCGGCCTTGAACGGACCGTTCGCATAGCTAAGCGCAAAGCTCAGTGTCTTGCCGGTCGAGAAGTTGGTCGTGTTGCCGAGACCCATCATCGCGCCGAAGGAGAAACCGGCGAAACTCGCCGAGCGGAACTTCACCGAGTTGTCGAACGGCACCACGCCGGTGTCGGCGAGTTCGTCGATGTTGCCCGGGTGGAACGCGTACCAGCTCGCAGCCTGATAGGCCGTGCTCAGCGGACCCAGCACGTCGAAGCTGAAGGGCGTCTGATGGCCGAGTGTCACCGTGCCGAACTGGTCCGAACTCAATCCGACAAAAGCCTGGCGATTGAACAGCGTGCCCGCTTTGGCGAATGCACCCGTGTTGGTATAGAAGCCGTTTTCCAGTTGGAAAACCGTCTTAAGGCCACCGCCCAGATCCTCGACGCCCTTCAGGCCCCAGCGGTCCGGCTGCATGTTGCCCTGCTCCTCGATCCACTTCGAATGGCCACCCGCATTGCTGATGTACGCAATGCCAGCATCCAGGCTGCCGTAGAGCGTCACGCTGCTTTGCGCCCAGGCGCCAGTCGTTGCGCAGATTGCCGTCAAGCCGGCCGCCGCAATGATGTGCTTCACCGTTGGTTCTCCTGATCACACGACGGATAGCTCGCGCCGATTTCGTCGTCCCTGATCCTTGCTTTGGGTTGAATGCAGCTTCGGGTTTATGCGCCCAAACTGCTCCGCTTTATGTTCCACCTATGGGCTTTTGTATCGCCTATGGAAAATTATAATGAGTCTAGAAGTGGCCAAAATAAATTTTCGGACCCCGTACAAACCCGCATGAGGGCTGCGACATTTGTCTGAAAATTATGGGCAAACCCAAGCCCAGAAAGGTTCTCAAGCGGAAACCGCCGCTCACGGCAGTTCACGCAAAGCTGTGTTGTGAACGCGACAGTCGGTGTTTTCCCCTACCAGCCCAGATTTTTATTTTCTCGAGCCAAAGCCACTCCTATAATTATCCATACACGAACTGCTGTTCCTTATATGGAACATAGGGCTTCAGGAGAAGGCGAGAAATGACTGAACAATGGCGCTGCGCCGGCCATGCCGGCGACCTGTCCGAAGACGCGCCGCTCGAGTTCAAACTCGACGGCACCGAAATCGGCATCTACAAGGTGGGCGATGCGCTGTACGCGCTGGAAAACGTCTGCCCCCATGCGTACGCGCTGCTGACGCAGGGCTTTGTCGACGGTGACACCGTCGAATGCCCGCTGCACGAGGCCGTGTTCCATATCCCGACCGGCAAATGCCTGAAAGAGCCGGGTGGCCGCGACCTGAAGATGTACTCGGTACGCCTCGCCGGCGAAGAAATCCAGATCAAGGTGGAATGACATGCGAGAACAAACCGTGAACTTCAATCCCTTCCTGAAGCCGTGGCTCGCGCCGCAGCCGAACAACGTTGCCGGCAAGGGCGTGATCGAAAAGCCGGGCGAGACCGAAAACTTCATCTGGCAAACGCGCAAGGCTGAGCCGACCCAGTATGAAAACGACTTCGGCGATGCGTTGGAAAAAGTTTTCGAAGCCGGCGCGAACGAGTTGCAGGAAATTGTCGACGGTTTGAACCGCGTGGGCTTTCGCACGCCGGAAGGCAATGCGTGGGACGCCGATCGCCTTGCCGCCGAATTCCGCCTGCTCGCTGAATAAGCGCGCTCTCCTGCACACGTCTCTTCGCTTTCGCATCCGGAGTCTCTTTATGACGTCCCCCAATACAACGACTCAAGGCGCGGCCGACCCGATTCAGTCCTATCTGAACCGTGGCCTGCGCAACTACTGGTATCCCGTTGCACCGAGCTGGCAAGTCGGCGACGCGCCGGTCGGCGTCACGCGCCTCGGCGATCAGATCGTGCTGTGGCGCGACAAGGAAGGCAAAGTCCGCGCGCTCGAAGACCGCTGCCCACACCGCGGCGCGCGTCTGTCGCTCGGCTGGAACCTCGGCGGCAGCGTCGCGTGCTGGTATCACGGCATTGAAATCGACGGCGGCGGCACGGTCACGAAGGTGCCGGCTGTCTCGAACTGCCCGCTGGAAGGCCAGAAGTGCGTGAAGTCGTATCCGGTCGAAGAGCATGCCGGCGCGATCTTCCTGTGGTTCGGCGACGACGCCCATAAAGAACCCACGCCGCTCGTGCTGCCGGAAGAACTGGTGGGCGACGAGTACGCGAACTTCCTGTGCATGTCGAACTGGAAGTGCAATTACCAATACGCGATCGACAACGTGATGGACCCGATGCACGGCGCGTATCTGCACGCGACCTCGCACTCGATGGCCGAAGGCGACAAGCAGGCCGACATGCGCGTGCGCAAGACCGAAACCGGTCTGATGTTCGAAAAGGTCGGCCAGCGCGACGTGAATTTCGACTGGGTCGAGCTCGGCGAAACCGGCGCGTTGTGGATGCGCCTCGCGATTCCGTACAAGAAGAAATTCGGCCCGGGCGGCAACTTCGGGATCATCGGCTTTGCTACGCCGGTCGACGAAAACAACTGCCAGGTTTACTTCTGGCGCACGCGGAAGGTGTCGGGCTGGCAGCGCGACGCATGGCGCTTCATGTATCGCAATCGGCTGGAAGGTCTGCACTGGGCCGTGCTGGAACAGGACCGCTATGTTCTCGAAAGCATGGCGCCGAATGCACGCGAGCACGAATTCCTCTATCAGCATGACGTCGGCATGACGCGTGTGCGCCGCATGTTCCGTCAGCGCGCGCAGCAGCATTTCGCTGAACTGGATGCCTATCACGCTCAAGCCGTTCAGGCCGGCGCCGCGCAAACCGAAGCAGCAGGCCACAGCCATGCATAACGAAGCGTCCCCGGCATTGGCTGCACTCCACGGCAGGCGCGTCCTCGTGACGGGCGGCGCGCGCGGCCTCGGTGCGGCGTTCGTTCGCTCGCTGGTGCAAGCCGGTGCGCAAGTCGTGTTCGGCGATGTGTTGCATGACGAAGGCCGGGCGCTCGCGGCGTCGCTTGTCGAGCAAGGCCATGCAGTGACGTATTTGCCGCTCGATCTCGCCGACCCCGCCAGCATCAAGCAGTTTGCCGATCGAGCCGCGGCTCAACTCGGCGGGCTGGACGCACTGATCAACAACGCAGCGATCACCAACTCGGGCGGCAAGTTCGCCGATGAGTTGTCGATCGATACGTGGGACGCCGTGATGAACGTCAACGTGCGCGGCACGTGGCTGATGAGCACCGCCGCGCTGCCGTATCTGCGTGATTCGGGTCGCGGCAGCATCGTCAACATCGCCTCGGATACAGCGATGTGGGGTGCGCCGAAGTTGCTCGCGTATGTCGCGAGCAAGGGCGCGGTGATTTCGATGACCCGCTCGCTGGCTCGCGAATTCGGCGCACATCAAGTGACGGTCAACGCCATCGCACCGGGTCTCACCGAAGTCGAGGCCACCGCCTACGTGCCCGCCGAACGTCATCAGTATTACCTGCAAGGCCGCGCGCTCACGCGCGCACAAGTGCCCGACGACGTCACTGGGCCCGTGCTGTTCCTGTTGTCCGATGCCGCGCGCTTCGTGACTGGCCAGTTGCTGCCGGTCAACGGCGGCTTCGTGATGAATTGATCTTGTCGAATCGAAAGGAGAAAGAGATGGCGGACGCCGAACTCGAAAGCAAATCGTGGGAACAACCCGCGGACGCGAGCTTTGCACAATGGTTGGACAGCCGCGTCGCGCGTCTGGAAACGCGTCGTTATGACTGGGACGCGCTGAAGTTCCAGGCCGACTACGACCCGAAATATCGCCGCGCGCAAATGCGCTATGTGGGCACGGGCGGCACGGGCGTCGCGAAGGACATGAACACGGTGCCCGCAGGCGGCTTCACGTTTTCGACGATGGTGATCCCGGCCGGCAACATCGGTCCGAGCCATATCCATATGGATGTCGAAGAAATTTTCTTCGTGCTGCGCGGCAAGATGAAAGTGATCTGCGAGAAAGACGGAGAAACGTGGGAAGCCGTGCTCGGTGAACGTGATCTGATTTCGGTGCCGCCGGGCGTGTATCGCACAGAAGTGAATATCGGCGAAGAAGATGCGTTGATGTGCGTGATGCTGGGCGCAGCCAAGCCGATTACGCCGACCTATCCACCGGATTCTCCTTTGGCGTCGCTCAAGCGCTAAGCCCTCAAGTTCGCTTTAAAAACACCCACGAAGGAAATCATGTCCGCAGTCCCGTCCGCTACCGTCGATCAGAACGCTACGCTCGAAGCGCGCCTTGCACGCTTTCCCGCGCAGCAGATCTGGCTGGCATCGCAACGCGCGGTGAGCTATCGCGACGTGGATGGCGCCGAGAGCGAAGCACTGCCTTTGGTGCTGCTTCACGGTATCGGGTCGGGCGCGGCTTCGTGGGTGCAGCAGTTTGAAGTGCTGGGTGAGACGCGCCGTGTGCTGGCGTGGGATGCGCCGGGGTATGGCGCATCGACACCCGTAGAAGCCGATTCGCCCGTAGCAAGCGATTACGCGACTGTACTGAAGGAATGGCTGGACGCGCTTGGCATTGAACGCTGCGTGCTAGTGGGTCATTCGCTTGGCGCGATCATCGCCGGTGCATTTGCTGTGGCGAATCCGCAGCGCGTGGCCGGTTTGCTCTTGTTGTCGCCTGCTGGCGGTTATGGCGCTTCCGCGGCGGAAGTGCGCGAAACAAAACGCGATCAGCGTCTGGCCATGCTGAAAGAACTCGGCCCGCAAGGTCTCGCCAAAAAACGCAGCACCAATATGTTGTCCACCCACGCGAGCGACGAAGCCCGCGCATGGGTGCGCTGGAACATGTCGCGCGTGATCCCGAACGGCTATGTACAAGCGACGCATCTGCTCGCCAACGCCGATCTTGCCGGCGACCTCTCACGCTACAGAGGCCGCATCAACGTCGCAGTCGGCGCAGAAGACACCATTACGCCCCCCGAAGCCTGCGAGCGACTTGCTCTCGCCGCCGGCACCAAACTGCAAGTCGTGCCGCGCGCCGGGCACGCCGGCTACATCGAAGCACCCGCCGCGTACACCGCGATCATCGATACGTTCTGCCGCGCAAGCGACGGACAACGGAGCCAATGAATGACGTCCGACACGCATGACATGGTTAGCGCCGAGCGCGACGCGGACGACGACCGCAACGACGCAGACACCAGCAGCGATATCAGCTATCGCGTGCCGGGTCTGGAACGCGGTCTGAAGATTCTGACGGAGTTCTCGCCACGCGAACCGGTTCTCGGCGCACCGGAATTATCGAAGCGCCTGAAGATTCCCCGCACGACGGTGTTCCGTCTGCTGCAAACGCTCGAATCGCTCCGCTTTCTCGAACGCGCCGATAAGGACCGCAACTATCGCCTCGGCGTCGCGGTGCTGCGGCTCGGTTTCGAATACCTGAGCTCGCTCGAATTGACCGACCTCGGTTTGCCGATCATCGAAGCGCTGCGTAACGACACCGGCCTCACCAGCCACATCGTGATTCGCGACGGACGTGACGTCGTGTTCGTTGCCAAAGCGCAAAGCCATGCGCCGATTTTCAGCTCGGTGAAGGTGAATGTCGGCACACGACTGCCGGCTCACGCGACGACGCACGGGCAGGTGCTGATGGGCGACATGACACTCGAAGACTTGAAAAAGCTCTATCCCGAGCCGGAACTCGAACGCTTCACGAAACAGACGCCGGCCACGATCGACGATCTGTACGAACGCATTCGTGATGACGCCACGCGCGGCTATGCCATCAGCGAGTCGTCGTTCGAACGCGGCATTTCGGTGGTCAGCGCGCCGGTGCGCAACGACACGGGCCGGATCGTCGCGGTTATCACGACGACGATTCCGCGCCACGAGATCGATGCGTCGCTGCTCGACAGCGGCCTGATCGACAAGGTTCGCCGCGCGGCTGACGAACTCTCGCAGCGGCTCAACTATCGGCCGACGGGCAGCCCGAACGCGGGTGCGAAATACTTTAAGGCACTGGGGCTCAAATGATTCAAATCGACTTGACCGGACAGGTAGCGGTGGTGACGGGCGGTTCGTCCGGCATCGGCCTTGCGACTGCCGAACTGTTTCTGCGAGCAGGCGCTTCGGTTGCGATCTGCGGGCGCGACAGCGAACGTCTCGCGCAAGCGGAAGCATCGCTGAAGGCGCAGTTTCCGCAAGCGCAATTGCTGGCGCAAACCTGCGACGTGCTAGACGCGGACGAGGTCGCAGCGTTCGCGCAAGCTGTGCAAGCGCGTTTCGGCCGCACCGACATGCTGGTGAACAACGCCGGCCAGGGCCGCGTGTCGACGTTCGCCAACACCACCGACGACGCCTGGCGCGAAGAGCTCGACCTGAAGTACTTCAGCGTGATCCGCCCGACCCGCGCCTTCCTGCCGATGCTGCGCGACGCCGCCGGGTCTGGCAACAACCCCGCCGTGGTCTGCGTGAACTCGCTGCTCGCCCTGCAACCCGAGCCGCACATGGTAGCGACTTCGTCGGCGCGGGCCGGCGTGCTGAGCCTCATCAAATCGCTTGCGGTCGAACTCGCGCCGCAACGCATTCGCGTGAATTCGATTCTGATCGGCATCGTCGAATCGGGTCAATGGCGCCGCCGTTACGCGAAAGAAGCGCAGTCGGGCCAGAGCTGGGAAGACTGGACCGCCGAACTGGCGCGCAAGAAAAACATTCCGCTAGGCCGCTTCGGCAAACCCGAAGAGGCCGCTCAAGCGCTCTTTTATCTGGCTACGACGCTGTCGTCCTATACGACGGGCAGTCACATCGATGTTTCTGGAGGCGTTGCACGACATGTCTAACAAAACCACCGTTGGCGAACTGATCGCCGCTTTTCTCGAGCAGTGCGGCGTTCAAACCGCATTCGGCGTGATCTCGATCCACAACATGCCGATCCTCGACGCGATCCACAACCGCGGCAAGATTCGCTACGTCGGCGCACGTGGCGAAGCGGGCGCGGTGAACATGGCTGATGGCCTGGCGCGTGTGTCCGGCGGCCTTGGTGTTGCATTCACCAGCACGGGTACTGCCGCGGGTAATGCTGCCGGCGCGATGGTCGAAGCACTGACCGCGGGCACCGCGTTGCTGCACGTCACCGGCCAGATCGAAACCGAATACCTCGACAAGGACCTCGCCTATATCCACGAAGCGCCGGACCAATTGTCGATGCTGTCGTCGATCTCGAAGGCCGCGTTCCGCGTGCGCTCGGTCGAAACCGCATTGCCGACGATCCGCGAAGCCGTACGTGTCGCGCAAACCGCGCCGAGCGGCCCGGTCAGCGTCGAAATTCCGATCGACATTCAAGCCGCCGAAATCGAATGGCCCGCCGATCTGGCCGCGCCGCACGTCACTACGCTCACACATTGCAGCCAGCGTGTCGTGCAACTCGCGGATCAACTGGCGAATGCGAAGCGTCCGCTGTTGTGGCTCGGCGGCGGCACGCGTCATGCACGTGCTGCGGTTGAACGTCTCGTGGCCTTGGGCTTCGGTGTGGTGACCAGCGTGCAGGGTCGTGGCGTGCTGCCGGAAGATCATCCGGCGACGCTCGGCGCGTTCAACGTGCACTCGGCAGTCGAAAGCTTCTACAAGACGTGTGACGCGCTGGTGGTGGTCGGTTCGCGTCTGCGTGGCAATGAAACGCTGAAGTACAAGCTGGCGCTGCCGCAACCGCTGTATCGCATCGACGCCGACGCGCTCGCCGACAACCGCGGCTATCGCAACGACATGTTCATTCACGGCGATGCGTCGGCCGTTCTCGAAGAACTCGCGACGCTGCTCGAAGGCCGTCTGAAGGTCGATCCGACGTTCGCACAAGACCTGGCTGCCGCGCGTGAAAGCGCCGTCGCCGATGTGGGCAAGGGGCTCGGCCCGTACAAGCGCCTCGTCGACGCGCTGCAGCAGGCCGTGGGCCGCGACTACAACTGGGTGCGCGACGTCACGATCTCGAACAGCACGTGGGGTAACCGCATGCTGAAGATCTTCTCGCCGCGCGCGGGCGTTCATGCACTCGGCGGCGGTATCGGCCAGGGCATGCAGATGGGTATCGGCGCAGCACTCGCCGGCAATGCCGCGAAGACCGTGTGCCTGGTTGGCGACGGCGGCCTGATGGTCAACGTCGGCGAACTCGCAACGGCCGTGCAGGAAAACGCCAACGTGATGATCGTGCTGATGAACGATCAGTGCTACGGCGTGATCCGCAACATTCAGGACGTGCAATACGGCGGTCGCCGCTGCTACGTCGATCTGCACCAGCCGGATTTCGCGCAGTTCTGCGAGAGCCTGAAACTTACGCACTACCGCATCAAGTCGCTCGACCAGGCCGAGGAGATCATCCGCGAGGGTATGGCGAAGACGGGCCCGGTGCTGGTTGAAGTGGACATGCTGTCGGTCGGCTCGTTCGCCACCGCGTTCGCGGGCCCGCCGGTTAAAGCAAAGGAGCCGGAACATGCGTGAGACCGGCTACGCAGGGCATCACGCGCCCGTCGACGTCGCGATGATCGGCTTCGGCGCGATCGGCCAGGCGGTGTATCGCTCGGTCGAGTCGGATCCGACGGTGCGCGTGTCGCATGTGATCGTGCCGGAACGTCATATGACGTCGGTGCGTGAAGTGGTGGGCGCATCGGTCGATGTGGTGGCCTCCGTGTCCGCGTTGAGCAGCCAGCCGCATTTCGCGCTGGAATGCGCTGGGCACAGCGCACTGGTCGATCACGTGGTGCCCTTGCTGAAAGCCGGTACGGATTGCGCGGTGGCGTCGATCGGCGCGCTGTCCGACATGATGTTGCTGGACGCGCTCTCGGCTGCGGCCGATGAAGGCGACGCAACGTTGACGCTGTTGTCGGGTGCAATCGGTGGCGTGGACGCATTGTCTGCCGCCAAGCTCGGCGGCCTCGACGAAGTGCTGTACACGGGCCGCAAACCGCCTTCGGGCTGGCTCGGCACGCCCGCGGAACAGCTCTGCAATCTGCACACGCTGAGCGAAGAGACGGTGATTTTCGAAGGCAGCGCGCGCGAAGCGGCGCGCCTGTATCCGAAGAACGCCAACGTCGCCGCGACGATCGCACTGGCTGGCCTGGGTCTGGACCACACCATGGTCCGCCTGATCGCGGACCCGAACGTATCGCGCAACGTGCACCGTATCGTGGCGCGCGGCGCGTTCGGCGAGATGTCGCTGGAAATGTGCGGCAAGCCGCTGCCGGACAACCCCAAGACGTCCGCATTGACCGCGTACAGCGCGATCCGTGCGCTACGCAATCGCGCGGCCCGCTGCGTGATTTAAGACATTCGCTGATTAGCTGAAGCAAACCGGAACGACCGACATGACTCACTTCGATACCAGCCTCGTGCCCACCGGCGATATTTTCATCGGCGGCGAATGGCGGCAAGGGCGTGGCAACCCGTACAAAAGCCTGTATCCGGCGGATCAGTCGGTCAACATGGAAATCTCGACGGCGAATGCCGACGACGCCCGCGAAGCCGTGGAAGCCGCGGATATTGCATGGCGTAAGGCGGATTGGTCAGGTCTGAAGCCGCATCAGCGTGCGCTGATTCTGTATCGCATCGCGGATCTGATCATGGCGCGTCACGAAGCGCTTGCGCAACTGCAGCGTCGTGACAACGGTAAGCCGATCAACGAAACGCGCGTGCTGGTGGCGAGCGCTGCGAACACCTTCCGCTATTTCGCGGCCTGCCTCGAAACGCTCGATGAAGAAGTGACCCCCTCGCGTGGCGACTATCTGACGATGAGCATCTACGAGCCGATCGGTGTGATCGCGGCGATTACGCCGTGGAATTCGCCGATTGCTTCGGATGCGCAGAAGCTGGCTCCCGCCTTGGCAGGCGGCAACGCTGTGGTACTGAAGCCGGCTGAAGTCACGCCTTTGGTCTCGCTTGCGTTGGCCCGTATCTGTGAAGAAGCCGGCGTGCCAAAGGGTGTCCTCAGCGTTGTACCGGGCAAAGGCTCGGTGATCGGCGACGTACTAGTGCGCCATCCGTTGGTGAAGAAAGTGTCGTTCACGGGCGGCACCGAAGTCGGCCGTGGCATCGCGCGCATCGCTGCGGACAAGCTGATGCCGGTCTCGCTCGAACTCGGCGGCAAGTCGCCGACCATCGTGTTCGATGACGCCGACCTGGATCATGCAGTGAACGGTGTGTTGTACGGCATTTTCAGTTCGTCGGGCGAAGCGTGTATCGCGGGCTCGCGCCTGTTCGTGCAGCGCTCGATTTACGACGCGTTCATGAAGCGTCTCGCGGAAGGCGCACGCAAGCTTCGCGTCGGCGATCCGTCGCGTACTGAAACGCAGATGGGTCCGCTGATTACCGCGGCACATCGCGAAACCGTCGAACGCTACGTCGCGTTGGGTCTGGAAGAGGGCGGCCGTCTTCTGTGCGGCGGCGAACGTCCGGTTGGCGATGGACGCGAACAGGGTACCTATTTCCAGCCGACGATCCTCGAAGGTCTCACGAACGACGCCCGTATCTGTCAGGAAGAAATCTTCGGCCCGGTGCTGGTCGCGATGCCGTTCGACGACGAAGCCTCGCTGCTGAAAGAAGCCAACAACAGTGTGTTCGGCCTCGCCGCAGGCATCTGGACGCTCGATTACAAACGCGCCTACCGGATCGCCCGTGCGCTCGAAACCGGCACCGTGTGGATCAACACCTACAAGCTGTTCTCGATCTCGACGCCGTTCAGCGGCTGGAAAGAGAGCGGCATGGGACGCGAAAAGGGCCGTCTCGGCATCCGCGAATACATGCAGCAGAAGAGCCTCTACTGGGGCTTGAACGACGCGCCGCTGGCGTGGGCGAACTAATACGCGAAATACGCAAGAGGCACGTTATGACGATTCTCGGCATTGAACAGATTATTTACGGCGTGACGGATCTCGCCACCTGTCGCCGCTTTTTCGCGGACTGGGGCTTGAAGGAAGTCGCGCACGACGAAACCCAGGCACGTTTCGAAACGTTGAACGGCTGCACGATTCTTGTGATCGATGCGAGCGACCCGTCGCTGCCGCCCGCATTCGAAGAAGGTCCGACGCTGCGTGAAGTGACGTGGGGTGTGGCAACGAAAGCCGAACTCGACGAACTACGCGGCCGCTTTGCGGGTCAACCGGGCCACTTCGAAACGGAAGACGCTGTAGGTTGTATCGATCCGAACGGTATGGCGATTCGCGTTGAAGTGACCCGCAAGCGTGCGCTCGACATTCACGGTTCGCCGTCGAACGTGTGGGGTCAGACGTTGCGCGTCGATCAACCGTCGCCGATTTACGAACGTGCTGAACCGGTTGAAGTCGGCCACGTGGTGTTCTTTACGAACCAACTCGCGGCACAGGAGAAGTTCTACCAGGAACTGCTCGGCTTCGAAATGTCGGACCGTTATCCGGGCCGCGGCGCGTTCATGCGCTGCGCGCCGCACGGCGGCCACCACGACATTTTCCTGCTGGCCTTGCCAGGCGGTAAGCGCGGCCTGAATCACGTCGCGTTCACTGTGCGCGATATCCACGAAGTGTTCGGCGGCGGCATGCATATCAGCCGCTGCGGTTGGGATACGCAACTCGGTCCGGGACGTCATCCGGTGTCGTCGGCTTACTTCTGGTACTTCCAGAATCCGGCCGGCGGCCTGATCGAGTACTACGCCGACGAAGACCAGCTCACACCCGAATGGCAGCCGCGAGATTTCGAACCGGGCCCGACCGTATTTGCCGAATGGGCGATCGACGGTGGCATCGACGGCAATACGCGTCGCCAGAAAAACGCGAAGGCGCCGGAAGGCAAGTTCATGACGGAGCGAAAAAATGACTGACGCTGCTGCTGCAAAGGCTCAAGCTGCACACGCCGGACTCGAAGCGCCGCGCACGATCGTCGTGATCGGCGGCGGCCAGGCGGCGGGTTGGGTCGTGAAGACGTTGCGCAAGGAGGGCTTCGATGGCCGCCTTGTGATGATCGCCGATGAGATCCATCTGCCATACGAGCGTCCGCCGTTGTCGAAGGCCGTGCTCTCAGGTGAAGCCGATATCGAAACCGTGCGCCTCGTGAAGCCCGAAGATTTCGACGCGCTAAACGTCGAAACATGGCAACCGGAGTGCGCGACGTCGATCGATCGTGAACAGCGCATTGTTCGCACGCAGTCGGGCCGCGAAGTGCAATACGACCGGCTTGTGATTGCAACCGGCGGCGCGGCGCGGCGTTTGCCGGACGCGCTGGTGAAGACCTCGCACGTCACCTATCTGCGTACGCTCGACGAAGCCGTCGCTTTGGGCGAACGCCTGCGTGCAAGCAAACGCGTGCTCGTCGTTGGCGGTGGCTGGATCGGCCTCGAAGTTGCCGCGACCGCGCGCAAGCTGGGCGTGGAAGCGACGGTAGTGGAAGGCGCGCGGCGTCTGTGCGCTCGCTCGTTGCCGCCGATGGTGTCGGATTTCCTGCTGCAACTGCATCGTGAAAATGGTGTGGACGTGCGTTTGAACGCATCGCTCGTGTCGGTTGCGGATCATCCAAACGACGCCAACCGCATTCGCGCAACGTTCGCTAACGGTTCCACATTGGACGCCGATTTCGCGGTCGCCGGCATCGGCCTCACGCCGCACACGGCACTCGCGGAAGCCGCGGGTATCAGGGTGGAAGACGGCATCGTCGTCGATCATTTCGGTGCGACCGACGACTCGCGCATCTTCGCGTGCGGCGACGTTGCGAATCATCCGAGCGCGTGGTTGAAGCGCCGCGTGCGGCTCGAATCGTGGGCCAACGCGCAGAACCAGGCGATCTCGACGGCGAAGGCGTTGCTCGGCAATTTCGAACCGTATGCGGACATTCCGTGGTTCTGGTCCGATCAATACGACGTCAATCTGCAAATCCTCGGCGACATTCCGGGAGATGCGCAACTCGCCGTACGCGGCGATCTGCCAGGCAAACACGCCACGCTCTTTCATCTGGAAGACGGCACGATTCGCGGTGTCATCGCCATCAACACGCCGCGCGAACTGAAACTGTCGCGCAAATGGATGAACCAGGGCCGGACTATCGACCTTGCCACCCTGACCGACGCCTCAACGGCGCTTGCCTAACCACACCTACGGACGGCACCACGGCATGAGAACCATCGACAACACCATGGGGGACCGCAGCAGCGCCGGTGTCTCAGGCCCCGTGACCCGGGGCTCGATCATCGCGCGTCTCGAGCGCTTGCCGAAGAATGCGATGCAGGTGCGCGCGCGCATACTGATCGGTCTCGCGACGTTCTTCGACGGTTTCGACGTGATCGCAATCGCGGCCACGCTGCCGATCCTGATTGCGAAGTGGCATCTGACGCCTTGGGAGATCGGTTTTCTGATCGGCTCTGGATCGGTCGGGCAGTTGATCGGCGCGTTTGTGTTCCCGTGGTATGCGGAGCGCAAAGGCCGCGTGAAGGCGATTGCGTTGAGCTCGGGGATCATCGGCATTACGAGTATTGCGTGCGGCTTTGCGCCGACCTTTGCGGCATTTGTCGTGCTGCGCGTGATTCAGGGGCTCGGGCTTGGTGGCGAATTGCCGGTGGCCGCGACCTATATCAACGAGATCAGCCGTGCACATGGCCGTGGCCGTTTCGTGCTCTTGTATGAAATCGTTTTTCCGGTTGGTTTGCTTGCGTCGAACGCGTTGGGTGCGTGGATCGTGCCGCGTTTCGGTTGGCAAGCGATGTATTTTATCGGCGGCATGCCGTTGATCCTGTTCTTCGTGCTGCGCAAACTGGTGCCGGAATCGCCGCGCTGGCTGGCCGAACGCGAACGGATGGCCGATGCCGATACCGCAGTGCATGCTTTCGAACGCGCTGTGAAAGGTCCGCTTCCGCCAGTTGCCAATGCGGCTGAGTTTGACGCGATGGCCAATCGCCATCCGAAGCGCCGTATGAGCGATCTGTTCGGGCCGGCCTATCTGAAGCGCACGATGGCCGTCGCGATGCTATGGATTACCTGCGGCTTCATTCAGTACGGTCTGTCGACCTGGCTGCCGACGATCTATCGCACGGTTTATCACGCGCCGCTGCAACTGGCGTTGAATCTGGCGGTGGCGGCTTCGGTGCTGGGCGTGGTGGGTTCGCTGACCTGTGCGCTGCTGGTCGATAAGGTGGGGCGTAAGCCGATTATCAATTTGTCGTTCGTGGCGTGCGCGCTGTCGCTGTTGCTGGCGGGTGTGTTCCACAACTCGTCTGTGTATGTGGTGGCGACGTGTTGCGCGTTCTCGCTCGGGTTCCTTGCTTGCGGCTTCATCACGGCCTATGTGTACACGCCCGAACTGTATCCGACGAGCATCCGAGCGATGGGCTGCGGTGTGGGCGGCGCGTGGCTGAAGGTAGCGGCGATCTTCGCGCCGGCCATCGTGTCTAAGACGATGATCGGCGGTAATCTGCAAGTGGCGTTTTATATTCTCGCTGCTGTGCCGTTCATTGCGGCCATCGCGGTGCACTTTCTTGGGATTGAGACCAAGGGGAAGGTGCTGGAGCAGCTCGAGGCTTGATGCCTTTTAGCGTGTGATGGGTTTGGTGGGCGGTTGATGTTGTACCGCAATGGCAGGAAGGCGAAGGGCGCACTGGGTGGTGCGCCCTTTGCATTTTAGGCGGGGGGCCGGTGCTACGCGGGACAGCTACTGCGAAACTTGCTTCGCAGAATAGATGTTCCACAACTCGCCCAGGATCCACAGCGCCATCAAACCAACCGACGCTACGGCGAGCACTTTGGGCATGGCGATCGCAACCAGCAGACTGACGAGAAACAGATAGAGCTTGGCAAGCGGGTTGACTGCGGCAAGCGTTTTCCGCCATGGCGTTTTGCCGATTATGCTGCCGGCGACCGGCAACACCGCAAACAGGCACCAAGCGAACTGCGATGCGTTCGGTGCCGGCGACATGAATAGCGCGACGAACACGGTGGCGCCGATGAACCAGGCTGCAGCTAGAAGCCGGATCAACGCGGGTCGGTGTTGCAGTAACCCGCGCAGTGCAGGCAGCGAAAACTCACAGAACGAGGCAATTAGCACGCCGTGCGCAATCGGCAAGGTCCACGAGCCCGGATCGACGGACGTCCAATGGCCGTAATAGCCGCAACAATAGGCCACTTGCGCCGCAAGGAGAACGACCCTCGTCGCGCTTCGAAACGGCCCGTGTGCAACGATCGCCCACCCGACACATAGCGCGAGCAGAACCATCGCCGTGGGTGTCGTCGACGGATCGGGTCCAGTGGCCAGATCGCTCGTCACGACCACGAGCCATAGCACAACCCATCCGTAGCGCACAAAGGGCGACAGGCGTAGCACCTGCACTTTTCGGGTTAGTGCGGGTGCGAGGTTATACAGGCGTGCGGCGGCGATGCCGAGAGGGATCGCGATGATAGCCAGCGCCGCGAACCATTCGCGTGGCCCCCATGCGACGATCGAACGATGCTTTTCCGCCGGTACGAGCGTGCCGACGAGCAGCATGCCGCACGACGCGCCGATTAGCAGCGCGGTGCCGATTAGTCCAGAAAGGCCTGCGCGCAGCTCGAGACATTGTGCCCAGAAGTCGACCTTGGCTGCTTCGCCGCGCGCCTGCGTGATGTTCGGGTAATAGTTACGCAGTGCCGGTACGAGCTCTGCCATTTCGTCACGGACGGTATCTGTACGGAGCGCCCACAAGCCACGGGTGAGACCCGGCGCGGGCGCGTCCATCAAAGCGATTGCGCGCGGAAAACGAACCCTCAGCGCCAGGTAGTCTTCGTCGGTGTAGACGCACGCCAATGCGCGGGTGGCTATGGCCCGATCGCGTCGCAGCAGATGCGCCGTGTTTTCACGCCAGCCAAGGGCAGTGCAAAGCGCGGTTCTTAGTTCTGCCGGCGTGTCGTCGTTCAGGCAGTGGCAAAGCGCCAGCCATTCGAGTTCATCGAGTATCGAGAAACTGATGACGGATTCGAACAGATCGGCTAGCGAGCGGCGCAGCGATACCTTGTCGGGGTTTGCCAGAAATGCATGCCAGAGCTCGGTTGCGTCTTGGCGCGATTGCGCCGCGCGCATTGCGGCGGATGGCTCGGGCGTTTCAGGCATTGGCGCAGGAGACGCTGGCGGCGTCGACGCAGGCGTTACGCTCATGGTGGACGCTATCACGGGCTCACCACCAGCCATCTCCACGCGTATGAGCGTAGCGGCGCCAGCCGCCATCTGCAAAGCCGACTCATACGCATACCGAAGCCGCTGAAACGCCTCAGCATCTTCATCCGGGCGTTGCTGTTTCAAAAGACGCGCATAAGCGCGGCGCACGGTCCGCTCGTCGGCGTTTGCCGCAATGCCGAGCACGTCCCACGGCCAGTGGTGGGCAGAAGTCATATCCATAGCCGATCAGTACGTCACATGCACATCGAAGCGATCCAGCAACGCGCTCAGTTCGCTGCGCGCATGGGCGATTTCCTCGGCGTTCTGCCGCTCGAGCAGCGACTGGAAGCGCGCGATATGCGCGGCCAGATATTGCCGATGCTCCCCCAGCGTTTCCTCGTAGACACGATCCGCGCGCGTGAGCAGCGTGCGATTCTCTAACTGATCTCGCGGATGGATCTTCAGCGCAGCCAATGCCGCGAGTCGTTTGCCAATTTCTTCAGGCGTCAGCACGCCGGGGTTTTCTTCGATCACCATCGCGCGCTTCACGCCACCGGGAAACGCAGTGGCTTCCACTTCCAGCACGCCGTTGACGTCGTAGGTGAAGCGCACATCCGCACCCGCCTGGCCAGCCGGCTTGACCGGCACATCGAGCGTGAATTCGCCAAGCGGCACGTTGTCGACCGTCAAACGCGCTTCGCCCTGGAACACCTTGATGCTCAACTTCTGCTGATGGTCGCTGACCGTAAAAATGCGCTGCATGCGGCTAACCGGCACGATCGTATTGCGCTCGATGATCGGCAGAAAATGCCCCGGCACATACTGATTGGCACTGACCTGCATCGCAGTATCGATGCCAAGGCTATACGGCGCGACATCGGTCAGGACCATTTCGTCAAGACCTGCGTCTCGCGTGACCAGCCCTGCCTGCACAGCAGCGCCGAGCGCGACGACTTCATCCGGGTTCAGATTCGCGGCGGGCAAACGGCCGAACATCTTCGAGACCAGCTTGCGCACCATCGGCATACGCGAGGCGCCGCCGACGAGGATGATTTCGTCGAGCGCATCCACGGCGATCTTCGAATCGCGCAACGCACGTTCGACCGGTTTGCGCAGTCGTTGCAGCAGATGCTCGCAAGTCCGTTCCGCGGCCGCCGCATCGAGTTCAAGACTGTGCTCTTCATCGCCAACCGTGAGTTTGAGCGTGACGCTATCGGCGCCGCTCTGCGTGAACAGACGCTTCGCACGTTCGGCCTGTTGATGCAGACGTTGTGCAGCAATCGGCGTAAGCGATTTGACTTGAAGGCGATTGCGCTGGCAGAACAACTCGACAAGCGCCTCCGTGAAATCTTCACCACCCAGAAAATTGTCGCCCGTGCTGGCGCGCACTTCCATCACGCCTTCGAAGAAATCGAGCACCGATACATCGAACGTGCCGCCGCCCAGATCGAAGATCAGGAACTTGCGCTCACTGTCGCGCTGATGCACGCCGTACGCGAGCGAGGCCGCGGTCGGTTCGTTGACGAGGCGCAGCACATTGAGCCCGGCCAGTTCGCCGGCGATGCGCGTGGCTTTGCGTTGCGCGTCGCTGAAATAGGCTGGCACGGCGATCACGGCGTCGCTTACCGTTTCGCCGAGGAACGCTTTGGCATCGGCTTTCAGCGACTTGAGCACCAGCGAAGACAGTTCCTCCGGACGCAGTGTCTGCACGCCAAGCGACACGTTGCGATTCGTGCCCATGTAGCGTTTGAAGTTGGCGGCGGTGCGTTCGGGATGCGTATGCAGCCGGTCATGGGCGGGCCGGCCGACGAGGATGGAGCCGTCGTCGTCGATCGAGACGCACGACGGCGTCAGCACGTCGCCCAGTGCGTTCGGGATGAGGGCAGCCTCGTTATTGCGCCAGACGGCCGCAAGACTATGCGTGGTTCCAAGATCGATGCCGATGATCGAAGGCATGTACAGTTTCCGATTCGTTTTGCGCCCCTCCGTGAGGAGATCGCCCAAGGTCGCGTGGGAGCCAGATGGCGCTCCGTCCAATGGCGATAACGGCAGGCTGCCTGCAAACTTGAGCGGTGAAGGGGAACGAATGCGGTGAGAGTCGATGAGGGCGATGCGCTACGCATGCCGGCAGGATCGGCCGCCGGGTATGCGAATGCGGTGCCTGGTCGCGCAAGAATGGCGACGCGAGAAGGGTATGCAAAGCGGGGACGCAAACCCCGCTAGGCGGGCCTGCTGCGGTGTATCACAACGCCTTGCGGTAGATCACGAAACCGGAGTGGTCCGCGACCTTGTCGTACAGCTTCATTGCCGTGTGATTCGTCTCATGCGTCTGCCAGTAGACCCGTTGCAAGCCGTCGGCCTTGGCGCGCGCATACACCGCTTCGATCAACGCACGGCCGACACCTTTGCCGCGCTCCGCGTCCAGCGTGTAGAGATCTTGCAGATAGCAGGTCGGCGCCACCATGGTCGTGTGACGGTGATACAGGAAGTGCACGAGGCCAAGCAACTGGCCGTTGCGTTCGGCGACCATCGCGTGCATCGGCTCGTAGGCGTCAAAGAAACGCCCCCATGTGACTTGCGTGACATCGAGCGGCAATGCCGTTTCACCCGAGCGGCCGTAGAACGCGTTGTAGGCGTCCCACAGCGGCAGCCAGGCGTCGAAGTCGGCGGGCGTGACGGGGCGGATTTGAATCGCGTCGGACATGGGTGTGGCTCCTTGTGTGGTGATGGTTGAGGGCGAGTGGCTCGCGGCCGCTATGGCTGGGTCGAACAGGTGTAGAAGGCTGCACCAACCGTCAGCATAAGAAATTTGTGGCACCATTGTTAGCTCCACAATGCGACCGGAATTTGGAGCCACGGAATTGGACTACGGCCTGTTGATGTCGAACGTCGAGCGCGCAATGGGTGGGCGCAAGCTCACGCAGCAGGACTTGCTCTACGAGAGTCTGCGTCGTGCGATTCTCGATGGCGATATCCGCCACGGCAGCCGTCTTCTTGCGACGCGAGCGCTTGCCGAACAATTGGGCATTGCGCGCAACTCGGTGCTTTACGCGTACGAGCGGCTCACCGACGAGGGCTTCATCACGGCGAGCCGGCATGGTTCCATTGTCAGCATGGTGAGCGGTTCAGGTGCTTCGATCTCCGCAGCAAGCGGCAGTGTGCAGACGCCTGAAAACCACCTGTCACGCCGTGTCGCCGATCTGCCGCGCGAGCGCACCAATCCCGACGACCCCACGCCGTTTCGTCCTGGTGTGCCCGCGCTCGATGAATTTCCGCTTGCGCAATGGCGTGCCTCGATGGAGCGCGCATGGCGCTCGGTTGAACCGCGGGAACTTGGCTACGGCAACAACGCTGGGCACCCCGCATTGCGCCGCTCGATTGCGGAATACGTACGCGTGTCGCGTGGTGTGCGGTGCTCCGCGGAGCAGGTGTTTATCACCTCGGGCACGCAGGCGAGTCTCGATCTATGCGCATGCATGCTGGCGGACCCCGGTGACAGCGTCTGGGTTGAGGACCCCGGCTACCACGGTGCAAAAGCTGCATTCCAGGCCGCTGGCTTGCAACTGGTGCCGATTCCCGTCGACGCCGCCGGCATGGCGCCGACGCCCGATCACTGGGAACAGACGCCACCGCGTCTGATGTACATCACACCCTCGCACCAATATCCGCTCGGCAGCGTGTTGAGCCTCGAGCGGCGCTGGTCGATCATCGAGAACGCGGTTGCGCGCGGCGCCTGGATCATCGAGGACGACTACGACAGCGAACTGCGCCACAGCGGTCCGCCGTTGCCGTCGATCCAGGGCCTCGCGGCCGACACGCCAGTGATTTACCTCGGCACCTTCAGCAAGACGATGTTTCCGGCGCTGCGGATGGGCTTCATGGTCGTGCCGGCGCACCTCGTCGCCGATATCGACGAGGCGCTCAGCGAGATCGCACGGCAAGGCCGCGTGGCTGAACAGATCGCGTTGGCGGATTTCATCGATAGTGGGAAATATGCGCGGCATCTGCGGCGCATGCGGCGACTGTATCAGCAGCGCCGCACCGCATTGGTGAATGCGATCGAGCGGCATATGGGCGACCTGGTGACCGTCTCGTCCGACGGCGGCGGCATGCATCTGACGATGCGGCTCGATGTGCCGCTGCGCGACCAGGACGTGAGCGCAGTGACACGCGAGCACGGTTTGCATATCGCTGCGCTCAGTGCGTTTTGTCAGCCGCCTGCTAAAGACGCCGCGCGCTATAACGGGTTCATGCTTGGCTACGCGGGTGTCAAACCACACGAAGCGGACGCATTGGTGGCGCGACTCGCCACCGTGGTGCGTGGGCTACGCTAGATCACGAACGAACGTCGTATTGTTATGACGAAAGAGCGCTAGACCGCTTCCGCCCTGAGCCAACGCGCGAGCCCGGCGTCGTCATCGGTATCCAGCGCTTGCGCGACCCGGCGCCCGACTGCCGCGCCGAATTTATAGCCGTGGCCCGAGCATGCCGACACCACCAGCGTGTTGCCGATGCGCTTCGAAAAAAAGCGTTCATCTGCAGTGAACGTGTAAGCGCAGGTTTTTACTTCGGTGACCGTATATTCGTCGATGCGGCTGAACGGCGGTGAAAACAACCGGCGCAGACTGTCGCCTTCTCCGGGCGCCGCGATGCGATTGGCATCAGGATCAGGCGCACGTGATTTGTGCACACTGGCGCCGAACTTCAGACCGACATCGTCGATTGGCGGCAGCACGTAACCGCTGCTTGCGCCGCCAATATCGACGATAGCGGGCGCATTCGACCATGCATCCGCCAGATCCGCGGGTGGCTCCATATAGGCGACCACGTTGCGATAAGTCATCAGGTTTTCGGCGAGCGCGGGGAACAGTTGTAGCGTCCACGCGCCGGCGGTGACCACGAGCCGGTCGGCGCGAATGATCGTGTCGTCTTCGATCCGCACGGAGGCCGCTTGCGCATCGACTGCGAGTACCTTGGTATGGGTGCGAATCTCGGCGCCGCGCATCTTGAGCCAGGCTTTCATGTCGCGGGCGATGCGTTCGCTAAACAGCGCACCGCCATCCTGATCGAGGTAGGCGTAGCGAAACGTGGCAGGGTCGAGAAACGGATAACGCTCGGCCGCTTCGCGCGGGTCGAGCTGTTCATACTCGAATTTCATCCGGTCGAGGCCGGCGCGAAATTGCTCGGCGCCATCGCCTGTGTGTTGCGAAATGCCGAGCACACCGCAGTTCGCATAGTGGGACACGCCCAGGTCATTCCACAGCAGATCCCAACTATCGAATGCCTCGGCGATGGTGCGTGCGTAGCCGTCAGCATCGCCATAGGCGCGGCGGATCATGCGACTTCGGTCGCCCGAGGCGGCGAGTGGGTTCGGAATCGAGCCCTGCTCAATCAGAGTGATGTCGTGTCCCAGCTTCGCAAGCGACCACGCTGTGCTCAAACCGGCAATGCCCGCGCCTACGATTGTCACCCGCATGCCATCTTCCCCCGAGTCGATGTATCCGGGTCAGAGTCTAGCAGTGGGAAAAATAAACCGGTACGCGTTCTGGTAACGCGAAAAATAAATCGGTATGTGTTCTAGCGAATCGCCGCACGAGCCAGCGGGGTCGATCCAGCGTGCTACCAGGCAGGCGGTGGTCTCCGCGCGCCGCCAAATCAGTGTTTGTGTTTCGAGGTATGGCGCAGCTTGTCGCGTACTTTCTTCGCGGCGAACAGCGGCACGTAATCGAATACACGCGCTTCGTGCCGGTAGTCGGCCAGTGTGTCTGCATACATCTTCGAGACCGTTTCCGTGGGGGTATCGGTTTCCTCTGCGATGCTTCTCACCACTTCGTCGACATTAGGCTCGGGTTGGGACATGGAACTCTCCGGGGCAAACGGGGTGGACCGGCGGGGTTGCCGGGAACGGGCGCACGACAGGAGTTTCATTAGAGGATGCGATTGGCCGCGATGCCAATTGAATTGGTCTATCGAATGACTCGCTCCACAGAGATTTTTGTCTTGCGCTGCAGCAAGCGCCCGCACCACGCGGTGAAGCGAGAAATCAATGTGTATGCCGGTGATGAATATCTGGGAAATGCGCGTGCGCGTGCGTGATCGGCGCATGGGAATGCGGATGCGTGTGCGGCTCGTCGCCGTCCCATGCGAAATCGTGCTCGTGCTGGTGATGCGCATCGTGCCGATGACGATGCGTGTGGTCCAGCGGGGCGTGAGTGTGCGGATGCTCGTGACGTTCGCGGATGTGCAGCCAGACACCCAGCATCATCAGGGCAGCGGCCACCCAGAACAGCGGCGGCGGCATCTCCGGCCACAGCAGCCACGATAAGGTCACACCAAATAGTGGCGCGACCGAGAAATAGGCGCCGGTGCGCGCGGTGCCGAGATTGCGCAGTGCGACGACGAACAGCACGAGACTCACGCCGTAGCCTGCGAAACCCGTCAGCATGGCGAGTGCGACGGTCGCGGCCTTGGGCCATGCTGCACCAAAAGTGAGCGCGAGCGTCACGTTGACCGACCCGGCCACGAGCCCTTTTACGCAGGCAATGAACATGGCATCGTGAGTCGACACCTTGCGCGTGAGATTGTTGTCGACCGCCCAGCAGGCGCAGGCGCCAATTAGCAGCAGTGTGCCGGGCGGCAAGCCGGCCGCGCCGGGCTGCCACGACAATGCCACGCCGCCCGCGACGATCGCGGCCATGCCCAGGAACACCTGAATGTCGACGTTCTCGCGAAACACGATCCACGCGATCAACGCGGTGAATACGCCTTCGAGATTCAGCAACAGCGAGCCGGTGGCGGCTGGCGTCGTTTTCAGACCCAGCATCAACAGTGCCGGCCCCGCGACACCACCGGCCACGATCGCGCCGGCGAGCCACGGCACTTCGCGCACCGGGAAGCGGTGGTGACTGACCGGCTGCCCGTCCGCCTGACCTTTCAGGCGGCGCGCCAGAATCACGGCGGCAAGGCCCGTGCCGCTGCCGAGGTAGAACAGTCCGGCCAGCAGAAACGGCGACAGCGAGCCGAGCAGCGCCTTGGCGAGCGGCGTGGTCGCGCCGAACAAGGCGGCGGCGAGCAGAGCGGTGAAAGCGGCGTTGAAGCGAGTCGGCATGAGCGGAAGATTCGGTGGAGGCAGGCGTTGCCGACACCATACCGCTATCGGGCCGCGGACGCCTAGCTCCGTTGAACAGATGATCGGGCCGGAAATCCCGCCCGCGTGCATCCGATCGCGCACTTACAGCGTATAACCCGCATCGCCATCGAATGAGGCCCCCATGTCGCCACTTGCCGCCGCCGTGATCGCCCTGATTGCGCTCATCGTGATCTTCAGCGCCGTCTGGGCATGGCAGTTGAAGACCGGGAATGCCGGCATGGTCGACCCGGTCTGGGCTTATTCGCTCGGCCTGGTCGCGGTGCTCTATGCCGTGCTCGGCAACGGCGATCAGGGATCGCGTGCACTGGCCGCGCTGGGTGGCCTGGTTTGGGGCGTGCGGCTCGGCACGCATCTGTGGAGACGCAATTTCGACAAGCCTGAAGACGCGCGCTATCGCCGCTTCCGTGAAGAGTGGGGCAACAAGGCAGCCAGCAAGATGTTCTGGTTTTTCCAGGTGCAAGTCGTGATTTCGATGCTGCTGTCGATTGCATTTCTGGTGCCGTCATACCGGAGCAGCACACCGGCCATCGGCTGGATCGGGCTGGCGGTTGTGGTGTGGATCGCATCGGTAGTCGGCGAAGGCATCGCGGACCGTCAACTCAAGCGCTTCACACAGGACCCGGCCAATCACAACAGCGTGTGCCGCGTTGGCCTGTGGCGCTATTCACGGCATCCGAACTACTTCTTTGAATGCGTGCATTGGGTTGCTTACATCGCGCTGTCGATCGGCCCGCCCTGGGGTTGGGCCACCTTGTTGCCGCCGGTGCTGATGGTGTTTCTGCTGCTGAAGCTCTCCGGCATTCCGCTGCTCGAAGAAAGCATGGCGAAAAGGCGCGCGGGTTACGCCGATTACATGCGCACCACCAGCGCGCTGATTCCGTGGCCGCCGCGGCATTGAGATGAGCCGGCCACGGCGAGCGCGTGTTCATGTTCATGTTCGGCTACGCGAACGGGAATGAGTGGGGCGTGGGACACTACCGGTTTGTAAAACGCTAAACCGAATCCTGATCCGCGCCTCGGTATGACCGCCAGGAAACCCATTTCACTGAACACGTTGTTGCACGACATTCGCGCCTGTACGGTGTGCGCGCCGGTGCTGCCGCATGCACCGCGACCGGTCGTCGTGGCGTCGGCTGATTCGCGCATTCTGATCATCGGCCAGGCGCCCGGTGCGCGCGTGCATGCTTCGGGCATTCCATGGAGCGACGCCAGTGGCGCACGTTTGCGCAACTGGCTCGAGGTCTCCGACGAGACCTTTTACGACGCCTCGAAATTTGCCATCGTGCCGATGGGTTTCTGCTTTCCGGGCAGAGGGGCGAGTGGCGATTTGCCGCCGCGGCCCGAATGCGCCGCGCTTTGGCATCAGGCCTTGCTCGCGCAGTTGCGCGAGGTGCGGCTCACGTTACTGATTGGCCAATACGCACAGCGTTTTGGCCTCGGCGACGCCTTCGGGCCGACGCTAACCGATACGCTGCTGCGCTGGCGAGATTACGGCCCCCACGTGATACCGCTCCCGCACCCCTCGCCGCGCAATATTGCCTGGTTCAAGCGCAACCCGTGGTTCGAAGCGGATGTATTGCCGACTTTGCGGGCGCGGGTTGGTGCGGCGCTCCAGGCGTGATTTGCCTCGCGCCGTCGAAATACGTCGAAATAATCGGAAACACACAATTAAGCAACTGGCGGAATAAAACGGCAAACTGATGCGTTTGCTTCATACCGCCGGCGTGATCAGACCTGCTGCGGCACGGCCGAATTTTCAAACAGCTTTCGCCAGAAAACCATTTGTAGACGGAACGACCGATGAATACTCACGCCGACTCCCTGACCGATTCGACCGGCACGCCGCTGGCGTCGCGCTATACCCGCACGGCGATAACGCTGCACTGGCTGATCGCGCTGCTGATGATCGGCAATGTCGTACTCGGCCTGACCGCGGAATCATGGCCCGACGACTGGGTGCGTCCGGTAGTCGACACTCATAAGTCGATCGGCATCACGGTGCTTGGTCTCGCGTTGATGCGCATTTTGTGGCGCGTGACGCACAAGCCGCCGCCGTTGCCGCGTGAGTTTCCGTCGTGGGAAAAGATCGCCGCGCACGTTGCCCACTTCCTGCTGTATCTGCTGATGATCGCATTGCCGCTATCCGGCTGGCTGCACGATTCCGCGTGGAAAGATGCCGCCACGCATCCGATGCGCCTGTTCAATCTGTTCCCCTGGCCGCGCATCGGTTACGTGATGAATCTCGATCCGGTGCTCAAGGAGTCCTTGCACGACCGCTTCGGCGCCTTGCATACGTGGCTTGGCTACGCGCTGTATGCGTTGCTGGCGATGCATATCGGCGGCGCGTTGAAGCATCAATGGATCGATCGCAAGTCGGTTCTGAAACGCATGGTGCGGTAAGCACCGCCACGCTGCTTTCTATCTAATAACCACCAACGACGGACTCAGCAGTCATTTTGAAGAAAACTCTGGAACAGGCACTCGCCCTTGCATCGCCGCGCATTCTGCCGCGTCCCACTACGCTGCTGAGCACGCTGATTCATTTCAGCGTCGTCATGCTGTGGTTGTTGCTGTTCGCCCGCGCATTCTTCCTGCAAGGCGTGGTGGCGTGGTCGACCGGCATTGCGTACGTCGTGTACGACACCTTGCTGCTCGCCTTCGTCACGTGGAAAACGCTACCGTTGATGCGGCCCACGCCGCCGCTCGAGCCGGACTTCGATGCGCGCAACTTGCCGGGCCTGGGTGTGATCGTCGCGTCGCATAACGAGGCGACGGTATTGCCGGTGACGCTCGCCGCGCTGCTGCGCCAGACGCATGGCCCGGCGCAAATTGTGATCGCCGACGACGGTTCCACCGATGCCACCCATGCGCTGCTCACCGAACGCTTTGGCCTCACTGCCGCCGCTAATGGCGTGCTGAGCGCGCCGAGTTCGCTCTACCCGAATCTGTACTGGCTGCGCGTGCCGCACGGCGGCAAGGCGCGTGCGCTGAACGCCGCCATCATGGTCATGACCACCGAGACCGTGATGACCGTCGACGCCGACACGCTGCTCGACGACGACGCCACCTACGCGATGCGCGCCGCCTTCGCGAGCGAGCCGAAGCTGGTCGCGGCGGCCGGCATTCTGGTGCCGGTGTGCGGCAAATCGGTGTCGGGCCGCGTGTTCCAGTGGTTCCAGACCTACGAGTACATGCGCAATTTCATCGCCCGTTTTGCATGGATGCGCGCCGACAGTCTGCTGCTGATTTCCGGCGCCTTCGCGTCGTTCAGGCGCGACTCGCTGGTCGACGTGGGCGGTTTCGATCCGCAGTGCCTGGTCGAAGACTACGAACTGATTCATCGGCTGCGCCGCTATTCGGTCGATCATGGTCTCGGCTGGGACGTGCGCGTGGTCGGCGATGCGCATGCGCATACCGACGCGCCGGACAACCTCGGCAGTTTCCTGCGGCAGCGCCGCCGCTGGTTTGCGGGTTTCCTGCAAACGCAATACTGGAACCGCGACATGACCGGCAACCCGCGCTACGGCACGATGGGCATGCTGATGCTGCCGGTCAAGGCCATCGATACGATGCAGCCGATCTACGGGCTGACCGCCTTCGCGCTGCTGCTCGGCTTTCTGTTCGGCGGGCACGGCGCGATCGTCGTGTCGATTTTCAGCGTGATCGGCCTCAAAACGGCGATCGACCTCGCGTTTTATCTCTGGTGTATCCATCTGTACCGCCGCTGGACCGGCGAGCGCACCGGCTCCAGTTTGTGGATGGCGGTACTCGCAGCGATCGCCGAGCCGTTCACGTTCCAGTTGGTGCGGCACGTCGGCGCACTGCTCGGCTGGCTGCATTTCCTGCGTGGCGGACGCTCGTGGGGCGGGCAACGCCGCTCCGGGCTCGTGGCGCGCGACGAAAGCTAACCGCCAATCGCCTCATTTGACGACCGTAGGGTCGCAGGCAGGCGCGATTGCGCCCATGGGCTGCGCAATGGGGTATGGCATGCCACCAGCGGAACCATGCCGCTTCGGCTTCGAGTAGACTGTACGGCGATGTCGGCCCGCGAATTGCAGGGCGACCACCTTCCATCCGCTCGTGCACGGAGGCTCCACCTATGCATGCTGTTCCCCCGCTCGAACAAGACACCGTCGATGCGCCGGTCCATACGTCTTCTGCTCATGCGGCCGCGCAAACCAACGCGCCAACAGGCGCGAATGCACACGCGCCGGATCAGGCCGCCAACGACGCCCCAGTGCGCGATCTGCGCCGCGTCGGTATTCACCCTGATTACTGGTATCCGCTCGCGTGGTCGCATGAGGTGAAGCGGGGCAAGACGCATGGTGTGACGTTCGCGGGTGAGCCGATCGTGCTGGCGCGTACGGAGTCCGGCAAGGTGTTCGCGCTCGAAGATCGCTGCGCGCATCGCCAGGTACCGTTGCATCAGGGCGTGGTGGACGGCGAATCGATCCGCTGCGGGTATCACGGTTGGACCTACGACTGTTCGGGCACCTGCATCGACGTGCCGTATCTGGGCCGCGAACGTCTGCCCAATGGCGTGCGTTCTTATCCGTGCCGCGAAGTCGAAGGCCTGATTTTCGTGTTTCCCGGCAATGCCGAGTTGGCCGAAGAACGGCCGCTACCGGCGTTCGGCTCCGTATCCGACAAGAAGTACAAGACGCGCCGTTTCGGCCGTCCGGTCAATTGCCACTATTCGTTCATGCACGAGAACCTGATGGACATGAACCATCAGTTCCTGCATCGCCGGCAAATGGGGCAGATGCGCGCGCGGTCGGTGGGTCGCCGGCGTGGCGAGGGCTGGGTCGAAGTCGATTACACGTTTGCGCGCATGGCTGGCCAGCAGCCGATCGGCGAAGCGATCGTGTTCGGCCAGAGCCGCAAGACAGGCGGCGACAACGACAAGGACGTGATGACGATCCGCACCGAGTATCCGTATCAGACGCTGCAGATCCGCACGTCCGATCAGACGCTGGTGATGGATTTGTGGATCGTCTACGTGCCGCTCGATCGTGAGCAGCGCACGAACCGCACCTTTGGCCTGCTGTCGATTCGCAAACCGGGCATTCCAGGCGTGCTGAATCTCGCGTGGCCGCTGCTCGTGTGGTTCACCGAACGCATTTTCAAGGAAGACCGCGAGATCGTCGAAGCAGAACAGCGTGCGCACGACTCGCAGGGCGCGGACTGGAATCACGAAGTGTTTCCGGTTATCAACGAACTACGCGCCTTGCTGCGCGAGAGCGGCGCGCCGGATCACGTGGTGGGCGCTGGTACCGGTGGCGCCGCGGTGATCCGCTTCTGGGATTCGCGTCACGGCAATCCATTGTCGAATACCTGATATTCGAGCTTTTTGGGGCTTCGGCCGTTGCCGCGATCGTGGCGGCGGTGTCGGAGCATGCTGGCGAGGTGGCTGTTTCGTAGGCCGCTTTCCGCCCGGTGGAGAATGAATCCATCTCCACCCGGTAGGGAATTCAAGCCGATCGACTAGCGATAATGGCATCTGACACGCCGAGGTTTGCGCCAATCGAGATGCGCCCGCCTCCGACCCGTGTACTATTTCGCTTTTTCCGATCTTTAAGAACGCCTCGTGACTACGCAACACATCCCCACCGCATCCCGTAAATCCCTCACTCTGCTGCAACTGCTGGGCCTCATCGGCGCCGCTGGACTGATTGCGGCGATCGTGCTGAACCAGTTCGTCTGATCCCGCCGCGAAGCCCTCGCTTCAAGCATTCGACTCTATACCGGCGCTCGCCGCCGGCTTCATCGATATTCCGATTTGCCATGTACAAGAAGGGCGTCGCCGTAGAAATCCAGTTTTCTCCCGAACGGCTCAACGACGGCGCTGGCGATCCGTACTGGATCGATTTGACGCAGGTCGAAGCGCAACGGCTGTTGGAAAGCCTGCAGGCACGCCTGGCTGAAAATAGTGCAGGTACGGTCGCGCCTTTGGTCGTGAGCCTTGATGAGATGGCGGCGTCGCGAGCGGCGGTCGATGCCCCGCATGCGGCGGAAGAAAGCGCCGCGCTTGCGGACGACTTCAGACAATGGGTCTGCGTGATTTGCGGCTGGATCTACGACGAAGCCGCCGGCTTGCCGGAAGAAGGTATCGCGCCGGGCACCCGCTGGGCAGATGTCCCGGCCGACTGGCGCTGCCCACTGTGCGACGTGGGCAAGGAAGATTTTGCGTTGGTCGAGTTTTAAGCCGGATAATCCGCGCCGACCGTCGTGGCCTCCCACGCATCGAAGTCGCCGCGCATGAAGTCCAGCTTCTTGCGCGCCAGTTCGAGCGCCATCTTGCCGAGCAGCAAACGCAGCGGCGGCTTGTCTGACAGCGCGGCGTCGATGATCGCCTGGGCGGCGCGCACCGGATCGCCCGCCTGCTTGCCGCTGCGCGCCTCGGTTTGCTTGCGGCGCTCGCCAGCCGTGGCTGCATAGTCGTCGATCTCGGTCGCCGATTGCTTGATCGACGGACCTGCCCAGTTCGTGCGGAACGGGCCGGGTTCGACGATCAATACGTCGATGCCGAGCGGCTTCACTTCCGTCGCGAGCGATTCGGACAAACCTTCCACCGCGTATTTGGTGGCGTGGTAATAACCGGTCGCGGCGAAACTCGTGATGCCGCCAATCGACGACACATTCACGATCAAGCCACTGTGCTGCTCACGCATGATCGGCAACACGGCCTTCGTTATGTCGACCAGACCGAACACGTTGGTCTCAAACATGGCGCGGACTTCGTCGTCCTCGCCTTCTTCGATCGCGGCCAGATAGCCGTAACCCGCGTTATTGACGAGCGCGTCGATGCGGCCGAAACGTTGTTTGGCTTGCGCGACCACGTCGTCGATCTGCTTGCGGTTCGTCACGTCGAGCGGGAGAACCAGCGCGCGATCGCCATGCGCTTCGGCGATGTCTTTCACTTTCGACGGGTCTCGTGCGGTGACCACCGCGCGCCAGCCGCGCTCCAGCACCAACTTCGCTAACTCGCGGCCGAAGCCGGTGGAACAGCCTGTAATCAGCCAGACGGGATTGTCTCGATTCATCATTTGGGAAACTCCTGTTGATGGGCGAACGTGGCGCGGTTTGTTAGTCGAATAGCGCCCTTATTGCTGCTTGCGTTTTGAGTGGGTTTTTAATTGTATTCGCAACGCGTCGGCCTCGCTTTGCAGCGCGTCGACGAACGCAACGGCCAGCGGATGGCTTGGGCGATGCTCCGGATGAACCACGCTCACGCGAAACGGCAGCGACACGGCAAGCGGCCGGATATGCAGATTGCGGCCCGCGAAATCCAACGCCGTAAGCGGATTGACGATGGCCACGCCGAGACCTTGCCGCACGAAGCTGCAAACGGAGACGGCAGTGGGTGTCTCGATCATCTGGCGGCGCGCGATGCCCGCTTGCGTGAAGGCTTCGTCGATCTGAATCCGGTACGGATCGTTCGACGACAGACTGATGAAGGGTTGATTCGCGAAGTCCTTCAAATCGATCACGCGCTTTGCGAGCAATGGATGCCCATCGGGCAGCACGCAAACTTCGTCCACTTCGAGCAAAGGTGTCAAGCGTGTTCCAGCAGGCGGCGCGCCGTGTTCGGTCAGGCCGAGGTCATAACGCTGCGCGGTCAGCCATTCTTCGAGAAACGGCGATTCCTGCGTCGCGATCGAGAGGCTGACGCCGGGCTGTGCGTCGTGAAAACGTTTCGCCGCGCCTGGCAGGATCGAGTGCGAAAACGCGGGTAACGCGATGATGGAAAGCTGACCGCCCTGAAATTCGCGCAGACTTGCCGCTGTGGACGCCACTCGTTCTAGGCCGATGTAGGCGCGCTTGACTTCATCGAACAACGTCAACGCGGACATGGTTGGACGCAGCCGTCCATGCACGCGTTCGAACAAGGCAAAACCGATGCTCTGTTCCATGCGCGCAAGTTCGCGGCTTACCGTGGGTTGTGAAGTGAACAGCATCTCGGCTGCCTTGGTGACGCTGCCTGCCGTCATCAACGCGCGGAAGACTTCGATATGTCGATGAGTGAGCGCCATGATTTCTATATCAGGAATGAATGCATTAGCGAAAAATAGGTATTTTACTGAATGACCGGTTCTCAGCATCATGGTGCTCACTAATGCTTCGATATAGAGGGCCGCCAACCGTGACCACATTCAATCCACCGCAACTCGTCGAACTCGCGCATCAGTACGGCACGCCCATTTGGGTCTATGACGCGGACGTGATCCGCCAGCGTATCGCCGAATTGCGCAGCTTCGACGTGATTCGCTATGCACAGAAGGCGTGTTCGAACGTGCATATCCTGAGGCTGATGCGCGACGAAGGGGCGATGGTCGATGCGGTGTCTTCAGGCGAAATCGCGCGTAGTCTCGGGGCGGGTTTCCAGCCGGACGGCGATCCTGAGGGCGTGGTGTTTACGGCAGATCTTGTCGATCACGCGACGCTGGCCACCGTGATCGAGCATCGCATCACGGTCAACGCCGGTTCGCTCGATATGCTCGACCGTATTGGACGACACGCGCCTGAAGGTCACCGTGTGTGGTTGCGGATCAATCCCGGTTTCGGCCACGGACACAGCAACAAAACCAACACGGGCGGCGAGCACAGCAAGCACGGCATCTGGCTTGACGACGTGCCGCTGGCGATTGCCATGGTGCGACGTTACGGTCTGAAGCTGGTCGGGCTGCACATGCATATCGGCTCCGGCGTCGACTACACGCATCTATCGCGCGTGTGCGATGCAATGGTCGAAGCGGTGCAAGGCTTGGGCCACGATATCGAAGCGATTTCGGCCGGTGGCGGTTTATCGGTGCCGTACAGGGAAGGTGAGCCGCGGATCGACGTCGAGCATTATTTCCGTCTTTGGGACGCGGCGCGGCGGCAGATCGAAACGCATCTTGGGCATCGCGTGAGACTCGAAATCGAGCCGGGGCGCTTTCTGGTTGCAGAAGCGGGTGTGCTGGTTGCCGAGGTGCACGCGCTGAACCGGCGGCCGAACCGGCAGTTCGCCTTGGTGGATGCGGGATTCAATGATCTGGTGAGGCCGTCGTTCTACGGCAGCCATCATGAGATGACGGTGGTGAAGGGTAATGGCGTGCCGAGCGAAGCGCCGGCTGGCTCTTTCGCGGTGGCCGGGCCGTTGTGCGAGGCCGGCGATGTGTTTACGCAGGAGGCGGGCGGTGTCGTCACGAGCCGCTCCATGCAGACGGCGGAAGTGGGGGACTTCATCGTGTTTCATGACGCGGGGGCGTACGGTGCGTCGATGTCATCGAACTACAACAGCAGGCCGTTGGCGCCTGAGGTGTTGCTGGAAAACGGCACGCCGCGGTTGATTCGGCGCAGGCAGACCATCGAGGAGTTGATCGCGCTCGAAACGCCAAATTGATTCTGTCGAGCGTGGTCGCTGCGAACCGTCGGCCGTACGCCAGGCCACCGCAAGCGTTGTGCATTGCGAATGCACGTTCGACGCTAAAGCGGCCCTCGTCGGGCTCCTTATGCCCCAGCGCTCATCGCGCCCGCACTGTACGCATGTACGACGCAATCATCGTCGCGAGTTCCTGTGCGGCGGGTGTGACGGGAATCGCCGCGCGTTGCAGCAGGCACACGTTCTGCTCGACTGCGCGTTCGGGCACATTGATCGACGTGAGGGTGCTCGCAAACGGCCCACGCTTCACGACGATCGACGACTCCAGCGACAGGCAGTCCGTCGCTCCCACCAGATGCAGCGTCTCGTACAGACCTTCCACCGTCGCGATGATTTTCGGCGGCGGCAGGCCGCGGCTCTCGAACAGATGGTTCAGGCGATTGACCTGCGGATCGTCGGTGAGATTCGGCGAGCGCGTTGCCACCCACGTGCAACCGACGAGATCGGCAATCGAGGTGGCGCCCGCTTTCGGATGACCGCGACGGCAGACGACCACGGGATCGGACGGATAGAGCTGCGTGACGGACAGATCGGCCGTATCGGTGTACTTCGACACTAGCGCGACAGCGAAATCGAGCGTGCCTTCGCGAATCCACGAAATCATCATCCGTGAGGTGCCGGTGCGCAAATGTACGGCGACCCGCTCGAAGCGCGCGCGGAATTCCATCAGCACCGGCGCGAAGGCGTCAATCAGCGGCTCCGTGGTCATGCCGAACGTGACCTCGCCCGCGTAGTCGCCACGCAGTTGCTGCACTTCCTGCTCGGCCCGCTCGCATTCGCCGAGAATCGCGCCGGCGCGCTGCAAGAGCCGCTGGCCGAGCGCGGTCAGCGCGATGCCGCGGTTCGTGCGGGTGAATAAAGTCGCGCCCAGCATCGATTCGAGATTCTGCAACTGCTGCGTGATGCCGCTCTGGGCGATGCCGAGCGCCCGCGACGCCGCGCGGATGCTGCCGTGCTCGGCAACGGCGGTGAACGCGCGTAGCTGGGAGATCGTCAGCGCCATGAGAAGTCTCTGTGATCGGTAAAAGTGATCATGATATTACTTTCGGGGCTTCTTTGAGGCGCAACGGCGGCATAGGATGGCCCTGTAGTAATCCGCCCAACCCACACCCGCCTCCCATGAAAATTCCGCTGATGATCTTGAGCGCCGCGCTGGCTTTCAGCAGTTGTGCGTTTGCCGCCGACCCCGCCATGCTGCGCCTCGGTATCGATCCGACCTATCCGCCAATGGACTCCAAGGCGCCCGACGGCAGCTTTAAAGGTTTCGACGTCGATCTCGGCAACGAAATCTGCCGGCGCATCCATGCGCGTTGCCAATGGGTCGAACTCGAGTTCTCGGGGATGATTCCCGCGCTGCAGGCGCGCAAGATCGACGCGATCCTTTCGTCGATGGCGATCACGGAGAAACGCGAGCAACAGATTCTGTTTTCGTCGAAGCTGTTCCGGTTCAAATCGCGGCTGATCGCGCGGCAAGGTTCGGCGCTCGCGCGCGGGTTGAATGCGTTGGCCGGCAAGCAGATCGGCGTGCAGTCGGGGACGCAGTTCGAAGGGTACGCGCTAAAGAATTGGGCGCCGCTTGGCGTGCACGTGGTTGCGTACAAGAGTCAGGATGAGGTGTTCGCCGACTTGCAGAACGGTCGCCTCGATGGCGCGCTGCTCGGATCTGTTGAAGCCGACTACGGCTTTTTGCGCACGCCGGCGGGGAAGGGGTTTGCGTTTGTCGGCGAGCCGCTTTCGATGGGTGATCGCGGCGTGGGCATCGGCTTGCGCAAGGATGAGACTGCGGTGCAGGTGTCCATTAACGAGGCGATTGCTTCGATGCGCAAGGACGGTACGTACGCGCAGATTGCGAAGAAGTATTTTGACTTCGATCCGTACGGCAATTGATTCTCTTACTTCATATCCTTCTCCAGGCTTCCCGCTCTCATGAACAAGCAATCGATTCCGCTTCTATCGCCGGCTATCGGCACACACCGCGAACTGGTGTCGTTTCACTTTGGTCCCGCGGATAGCGGACAGAAGATCTATATCCAGTCGTCGCTGCATGCCGATGAAACGCCGGCGATGTTGACGACGGTTTTGCTAAAGCGTCGATTGCTCGAACTGGAGAAGCAAGGTGCGTTGAATGCCGAGATTGTGCTGGTGCCGGTGGCGAATCCGGTTGGGCTTGGGCAGTATGTTCTCGGGCAGTTTCTTGGGCGCTTCGATCTGGGCAGCGGCAAGAACTTCAATCGACACTTCATGCAGTTTTCGAAGCTGGTGGAGCGGGCTAAGGATGCCTTGGGTTCGGATGCTGCGGAGAATCGGCGGATTGTTCGCGAGTTGATCGCTGCTGAACTCGCCGAGCAGAAGCCGTTGACTGAGTTCGAGTCGCTGCAACTGGCGCTGCTGAAGCTTTCTTTCGATGCGGACGTGGTGATCGATTTGCATTGCTCTTTGGAAGCGGCGATGCACCTCTATACCAGTGAGGCGGCGTGGCCTGAGTTTGAGCCTTTGTCACGGTATCTGGGGGCGCAGGCTTCGTTGCTCGCGACTAACTCGGGCGGTGAGTCGTTTGATGAGACGCATAGCTTGTTGTGGTGGCAACTGCAGCAAGCTATGCCTGCTGATAAACCGGTACCCAATGGGGCGATTGCTGTCACTGTGGAGTGCCGTGGGCAGCGGGACGTGTCTTATGAAGTCGCGCAGGAGGACGCAGACGCGTTGATTGACTATCTGGTCTGGCGCAAGGCTATCAAGCTCGATGTGAAGCCTTTGCCCGAGTTGCTCGCGCCCGCTACGCCGCTCGCTGGCAGCGAGCAGTTCTATGCGCCTGTTAGCGGAATTCTGATTCATCGCGCGAAGATCGGCGACACGATTCGTGTCGGGCAGGCGCTGTTTGATATCGTCGATCCGTTGACTGACGAGACGACTACGCTATGTAGCAACACCGAAGGGGTGTTTTATATGCGGCGCGCGATTCGGTTTGTGACGGCGGGGGCGCCGTTGGGGCGGGTTACGGGGAAGAAGGCGTTCAGGACCGGGATCTTGTTGGGGGCGTGAGTCATTCGTTTTGCTGACGGCCAGGCGCACTGGTGTTTTCAGACCACGCCAGCCTGCTGGGTGCGCCTGCCGTCTGCAGGTTTTCTTACTTCCTTCCCACCAGATACGTCACACCATTCGGACCGTAGCGCTCTGCATGCGGTTTGTTCGCCGGTAAGTGGAAGACGTCGCCGACTTTATATGCTTGCTCGGTGTCGCCCACGCGTATCTGCAACTCGCCTTCCAGAATCAACGCTTTCGCTTCGAATGAATGTTCATGCACATCCATCGTGGTGTTCGCCTCGCGCGTCACAACGACGGCCTCAGGGAATCCTTCTTTCGTCAGGCTTTCAGTGAATGCTTCGCGGTCCATGGCGTCTCCATCGGTAAGTAGGGGCGGAGATTCACTGTACCGCTATCCGCCAATTCGTGCAGAGCGCGGCCGTATGTCATGCCAATGCTGTTATGCCAGCGCCGACCTTCCTGCGCGTTCTCGAGTGCGGCGCCACTGATTCACCCAGCCCTTTCCTGCGCCGTGCAGCGTTCGATTCTGCTTCCTCCGCATCGGCCATCACGACCGTCATTTTCCCCCGCTCAATGTTCGCCTCGGTTTCGTACTGATGTGCCGTACGCTCCAACAACTCCGCAAGCAACATCTGGTCGCGACGGTCGCGACGGTCGCAATGGTTCATCGCGATACCTTTGCGCAGCGTCCTGGCTAGCATAGCCAGCGATGAAAGCCGTTCCACATACGTGCGGGTTGCTTCCAATACCTCGCCGGCAAGTCGCTTATATTCAGCGGGCTTCACCGAAAGACGAGGGTTCATAAACGGAGCTTCAGCGGGTTTGCTCATGGCGCGATTTCCGGTTGATTCTCGAAATCGCCCGACACTCGCTGCAAACGGGTGGGCGGGCACGTAGCGAGGTTGAGAGACCGGTGTCCCGACAAGCCGGCGAGCCTTGCGGCCCCCTCGCCATCACCCGCCCGTTGAAGGCGCGTTGAGGCAAACGCACGGACCTGCATAACAGGTTATGCGATCGGAACAGTCGGGCTCTCACACCCGGTCGTCATTGTTTTGACGACCGCCAAATTATAAGTGCACCCTTCTCTTAAAATTCACTTTGTTAAGCTAACTATATAACTTTGGCCAATCGGCCTAAGACAGCCGCAACATGCCCTCAGCGCAACGACAGCAAACTTCTGAACTTCGATCAAGCGACCCAACAAAGCAGCCGCTCAACCGAAGCCCATCCAGCTTCACCCGCCCTTAATTCACCACCAACACCGGCGCCACAGCCGCCGGATCACTAATACTCGGCCGGCCATTCTCAACGTGCCCAGCCACGCGACGCGAGAAGCTGGCGTCATCGTTACTCGTCACCGTCAAGTCATACCAATGATGGCTCGACGCCAGCACCCAAGCCTCTTCGATATGCGCCTCCGCCGGCACCAGCACCGGACGCGTCCGCGCCCCATACGCGTTGTCGGTCACCGTCAAGCGCGCAACACCGCCTCCCTTGTTGCTGAACTTCAGAAACACGTTGCCGTTCGCAACATCGTATTGCACCTTGATTTCCGGCTGCGCGGGCTTGCCGTTGCCATGGCCGCCCGAGGCTGCCTGCGCCGTTTGCGCCGTCGCCGGTTGCGTATTCCCCGCAAACTTACGCACGAAACCATTCGGCCCAAACACCTCGAATGCATACACACCGTTCGTCGTCGTCAGGTCAAAGCTTTCATTGAGCGACTTGCCGGCCTCGACGGTATAACGCCACGGACCATCCGTGCGATTCGTCGAGTACACGTAGAAATGCGCGCCTTGATCGCCGCTATTGGCAAGCACGATCTCGAACGTGTTCTTCTTTACATCCGCGTGACCGTTCACGTGCAACTCATACGGCAGCGCACGGGCGAAACGGATACCGCTTTCCTGCGGGTCAATTGCGCCGAGCGTCGTGGGCACAGTCGGCTTCGGCTGCGTCGCGCACTGATTGTCGGCGATGCTCTTGTAGTTGCTCGTGTCCGGCAGCGGCGGCACCTTCGAATCCGGCGTGCGGAAGTCGAACGCCGTGGTCAGGTCACCGCACACTGCGCGGCGCCATTGCGTGATATTCGGCTCATACACACCAAAGCGCGTTTCGATGAAGCGAATCACCGACGTATGATCGAACACCTGCGAGCACACAAAACCACCCTTGCTCCACGGCGATACGATCGTCATCGGCACGCGCGGGCCGAGGCCGTACGGCAGGCCGTCCGCGGTGTAGCTGCCGCCACGCGCCGGATTCACCACGTTGTGAATTTCACCGTCGGTGCTGACCGTCGACTGGCCTTGCGCCGGCGTCGTCGCCGGTTGTGGCGGCACGAGGTGGTCGAAGAAGCCGTCGTTCTCGTCGTACATGATGAATAGCACGGTCTTGCTCCACACTTCGGGATTCGACGTCAATGCATCGAGAATCTGCGACGTGTATTCCGCGCCGTATGCGGGCGTATAGCTCGGGTGCTCGGAGTACACAGCCGGCGGGCACAGCCACGACACTTGCGGCAGCTTGTTGGCCAGCACGTCGGCCTTCAGGTCGTCGATGGTGCGCACGGTTTGCGCACGCTCATACAACGGCGAACCCGGCTGCGCGTTGATGAAGTTCGCGAAGTTCTGCAGGACGTTGGTGCCGTAGTTGCCATTCAACGGATCGGCGCCGGTCAAACCCTGCTGATACACCTGCCACGAAATCCCCGCGGCTTGCAGGCGTTCCGGGTACGTGGTCCACGAGAGCAATTGATAATTCGGCGGACCGTCGCCGTCGACGAAATCGTTGTTGTCGAGCAGCGGACCGCCCAGCGTGCCGGTCGGATCGACCATGCCGGTCATCAGATACGAACGGTTCGGGTGCGTCGGTCCCGGCAGCGAGCAGAAGTAGGCGTCGCAGATCGTGAATGCATCGGCCAGCGCGTAGTGGAACGGAATGTCGCTGCGCAGGTGATAGCCCATCGTCATGTCGGTCTTGTTCGCGGGCCACTGGTCGTAGCGGCCGCCGTCGATGGCGGCATGCGTCTTATACCAGGTATGGTCAAGATCGCCGACGCATTGCGCGCTGGTCGTCGCCGTGTTCAGATGGAACGGCAGCACCGGCTGGGTCGGGTCTTCCTTCGACGGTTGATACCACACCGGCTTGCCGCCCGGCAGCGGAATCGGGAAGCGGTCGTTGTAACCACGTACGCCGCGCAGGTGGCCGAAGTAGTGGTCGAACGAACGGTTCTCCTGCATGAACACGACGATGTGCTCGACATCGCGGATGGTGCCGGTGCGCGAAAACGCGGGCACGGCAAGCGCATTGCGAATGGACTCGGGCAGCGCGGTCAGCGCGGCGGCGGCGCCGGCGGATGAAGCCACGGTCTGCAGGAAACGGCGACGGCTATTTGATGTCATCGAATATCACCTTCTGCGGGTGGGGAAAGAATAGCGCGCCTCGCGCGCGCCGGAGGAGTCAGGTCAGTTGCTGTTGGCGTTGTCGCCCGGTGCGTAATGCATCACGGGCGTGACTTGCTGGCTGTCGGCAGCGAGGCTGGCTTGCATGTTTTGTGTGATCGGGTCGGACGCGGCGGCAGGGCCGGCTGCGAGTGGCGCTGATGCGTTGAGCATCCCCGCCACGGGAACTGTCGTGGCGTTTTGCGCGACAGCATTATTAGCGGCGGTTGGCGATGAAGACGTCGAGGCCGAGCCGGAGTCATCGGCGCCGCAACCGCTCAACGCGAAAGTTGCGAGTGCAACGAAAACGGCGCTGGCCAGGCGGGTGTCTGTTCTCATGTCTGCATCCAATGTGTGGCGGCGGATGCAGTCTCCATTCCTTTCGAGAAATAATTGTGAAACGTTTGCGAGTGGATAGACTTGCGTCGCAATGTCGGCTGGTAGAAAGGAAATGGAAAGCAGTAAGCAGGAGAATGGTCACGTTAGCGCCATACGGCTGAAGCCTTGGCACACCGAACGATTTGCGGCTTTGTATACCTTGGCAGCGCCATGACACGCATCGAAAGACCTTTCGACATCACGCGTCTCGAAGACGAATGGCTCGAAGCAGACGGCTTCGGCGGCTTCGCTTCGGGAACCGTCGGCATACTGCGCACGCGCCGCTATCACGCGTTGCTGCTCACGGCTACGCGCGCGCCTGGCGGGCGCGTGGTACTCGTGAACGGGGTGGAAGCGTGGCTCGAAGCGGACGGCCAGCGTTATCCGTTGAGCATGCAGCGGTATGTGCCGGACGTGATCTATCCCGACCTGACAGCGAGTCTTCTCGCGTTCGACACCGACCCGTGGCCGACATGGCGTTTGCAACTCGATCCGCAGAAAACGCTGATAGCGGAAGCGTTCGTGAGCAAAGCGACGCGCGAAACGGTTTTGCGGTGGCGGCTGGAAGGTTCTGAGGCGGCTTCTGGCGCGGGTGCGTTCACCCTGAAAGTCCGGCCCTTGCTCTCCGGGCGCGATTACCATGCACTGCACCACGAAAACTCCGCGTTCAATTTCAACGTGCAGACGAGCAGCGATCAGGCGTGCACGAGTTGGCAGCCTTATGGCGACCTGCCGGTCGTTAATGCGGCGACCAATGGCGTCTACGCGCACGCACCTGATTGGTACCGAAACTTCTGCTACGTTCGCGAGCGCGAGCGTGGCCTCGATTTCAGCGAAGACTTGGCAACGCCCGGCGTGTTCAGCTTCAATCTTGCCGATGGCGAAGCGGTGATGATCCTCAGCGCGTCGATCGCATGCTCAGCATCCGTGTCGGAGCCGTCCTCAGTATCCGCGTCGGAGCCGGCAGGTACGAAGGCAGTCGCCGACTATGCAGCGGAGTCGGCCGGCATCGGCAACCGTGTAACGAAGCCGGCAGGCGTGAACCTAGCCGCCCAGGCAACGGAACTCGCAAACATCGAACAGCAGCGCCGCAGCGCACTTGGCCCACGTCTGCAACGTTCCGCCGATGCCTACCTCGTTGCCCGCAACGAAGGTCGCACGATCCTCGCCGGCTTTCCATGGTTCACCGATTGGGGCCGCGACACGTTCATCGCCATGCGCGGCTTGCTGATCGCAACGGGGCGCCTCGACGAAGCCGAAGCGATCCTGCTCGAATGGTCGGGCACCTTGTCCGAGGGCATGCTGCCGAATCGCTTTCCCGACTACGGTGACACCCCTGAATACAACTCCGTCGATGCATCGTTATGGTTCGTCATCGCCGTCCACGACTATCTGGCGACGAGCCACGCAAAAGCCGACACCCGAGCACGCCTGCAGCAGGCAGTCGAAACCATCCTCTTGGGCTACACGAACGGCACGCGCTTCAACATCAAAGCCTCCGCCGACGACGGCCTCCTGAGCGCCGGCGTCCCCGGTGTACAACTCACGTGGATGGACGCAAAGGTCGGCGATTGGGTGGTCACTCCACGCATCGGCAAACCCGTGGAAGTGCAGGCACTCTGGATCAACGCATTGCGCATTGCAGCAACGTGGAATCCGCAGTGGCAGCCACCTGCGGAGCGAGCGTTGCAAGCGTTTCATGAACGTTTTACCGATCCGGCGACGCAAGCGCTCGTCGATAACGTCGACGTGGATTTCGTGAAAGGTGCGGTTGACCGCTCGATCCGCCCAAATCAGATCTTCGCCGTAGGCGGCCTGCCGTTTCCGTTACTCGAAGACGCGGCGGCGCGCGCGGTGGTCGATCAGGTCGAAGCGCACTTGCTCACGCCGCTTGGCCTCAGAACGCTCGCCCCGTCCGATCCTGCCTACCGCGGGCACTACGGCGGCACGCCGCTGGAGCGCGATGGTGCCTATCATCAAGGGACGGTCTGGCCATGGCTGCTAGGCCCATTCGTCGAAGCATGGCTGCGGGTTCACGGCGCCGAGCCGGATGCCCGTACACAAGCCAAAGCGCGCTTTCTCGACCCGCTGTACGCGCATCTCGATCACGCCGGCCTCGACCATCTCTCCGAAATTGCCGACGGCGATGCGCCGCACACGCCCGCCGGCACGCCGTTTCAGGCGTGGTCGCTGGGGGAGTTGCTGCGCATCGAAAACCTGCTTGCCCGATTGGAGTCCATCGCCCCTTAAACCGCGCTACGATGTGAGTCCCACCGCCAGGCCCGACGCAAGGACGTAGTCATGCCACCGCTGCGCGCTGCCAATCTGCTCGATACGATCGAAGGTTCCCGCCTGCACTCCGCCGACTGTGCCCATTGGCAACGCTGGGGGCCGTATCTCAGCGAGCGTCAGTGGGGCACGGTGCGCGAGGATTACAGCGCGGATGGCACCGCCTGGGACTCTTTCCCCCACGACCACGCACGCAGCCGCGCTTACCGTTGGGGCGAAGACGGCATCGCCGGTTTCGGCGACGACAAACTGAGCTGGTGCGTGTCGCTCGCGCTGTGGAACCGCAAAGACCCGATCCTGAAGGAACGTCTGTTCGGCCTCACCAACGCCCAGGGCAATCACGGCGAGGACGTAAAAGAGCTGTACTTCTACGTCGACGGCACGCCCACGCATTCATACATGCGGATGCTCTACAAGTACCCGCACGCCGCCTTTCCGTACGACGACCTCGTGCAGGAAAACGCGCGGCGTGGCGGCGACATGCCGGAATACGAAATTCTCGACACCGGCGTGTTCGACGATTGCTGTTACTTCGACGTGCAGGTTGAGTACGCGAAGCATGCGCCCGACGACATCCTGATGCGTGTGACGATCGAGAATCGCGCGGACGAGGCGGCTTCGCTCGACGTGCTGCCGCAGATCTGGGCGCGCAATTCGTGGTCGTGGAAGGAAAACAAGGACAAGCCGTCGCTTGTCGCGGGCAAGGATCACAACGGTGAAGTCCATGTGGTCGGCAAGCAGCATGGCCATGAGCCGATCGTCGTGACAGCGTGGTCGAAAGACGCGCCGCAGATGGCGTGGCTGTTCTGCGAGAACGACACCAACGTCAAGCGTCTGTTCAACATGGAGGGCGCGGGGCCGTTCAAGGACGGCTTCAACGACTACCTCGTCCACGGCGACGAGCAGGCGGTCCGTCGCGATGCCGGCACCAAGGCGGGTGCGCATGCTTCGATTGAACTCGGCCCGCATGGCCGCGCCGTGGTGTACATGCGCTGGCGTCCGCAGTCGGCGCCCGACGACACGCAACTCGATGCGGATGCGGTGTTCGCTCACCGCATCGCCGAGGCCGATGAATTCTATGGCGCGCTGCAACACGAAATCGACGATCCCGATGCACGCCTCGTGCAGCGCCAGGCGCTCGCCGGCATGCTGTGGTCCAAGCAGTACTACCAGTACGACGTGCAGCGCTGGCTCGAAGGCGATCCGCTGCAACCCACGCCGCCTGGGTCCCGCAAACGCGGCCGCAATGCGGACTGGCGGCATCTGTGCAACGCGGACATCGTGTCGATGCCCGACAAGTGGGAATACCCGTGGTACGCGTCATGGGACCTGGCGTTTCATGCGGCCGCGTTCGCGCTGATCGATCCTGCGTTTGCCAAGCGGCAATTGTTGCTGCTGGTGAAGGACCGCTATCAGCATCCGAATGGCCAGATACCCGCCTACGAATGGGCGCTCGGCGACGCGAATCCGCCCGTGCATGCCTGGGCCGCGTGGCGCGTCTATGAAATCGACCGCGCGCTGACCGGCAAGGCGGATCGGGATTTTCTGGAACTCGTATTTCACAAGCTTCTGCTGAATTTCACGTGGTGGGTGAACCGCAAGGATGCGGACGGCCGTAACGTTTTTCAGGGCGGCTTTCTCGGACTGGACAACGTGGGTATGTTCGACCGCTCGTCGCCGCTGCCAACTGGCGGTCACATCGATCAGGCCGACGGCACCGCCTGGATGGCCGCATACGCGCTCGACCTGATGCGGATCGCGCTCGAACTCGCGTATGCGAACCACGTGTTCGTCGATATCGGTGTGAAGTTTTTCGAGCACTTCCTGTATATCGCCGAGGCCGTGAGTTGCGACGACGGTTGCGATACCGGTCTATGGGACAGCGAAGACGAATTCTTCTACGACAAACTGCGCCTGCCCGACGGCAGCAATATTCCTATGCGCCTGCGCTCGATCGTAGGCCTGATTCCGCTTTTCGCGGTGCACGTGCTTGAAGAGCGTTTGCATGGTCACTTGCCGGGTCTGCGCGAGCGGCTCGTCTGGTTCCTCGAGCATCGCCCCGATCTGGCGAAGCTGGTCTCGCGCTGGAACGAGCCCGGCAAGGGTAATGCGTTACTGCTCTCGCTGCTTCGCGGGCATCGGATGAAAGCGCTGCTGCGTCGAGCGCTCGACGAAAGCGAATTCCTCTCCGATCACGGCGTGCGGGCGCTGTCGCGATTCCATCGCGACCATCCGTTCGAGTTCAACCACAACGGCACCAGCGTCACCGTCAAGTATCTGCCGGCCGAATCCGACACACGGGTGTTCGGCGGCAATTCGAACTGGCGCGGACCGGTATGGATGCCGGTGAACTATCTGCTGATTGAATCGCTGTACGAATTTCATCGTTACTACGGCGATAGCTTCCGTGTCGAATATCCGACCGGCTCAGGGCAGAAGTTTTCGCTCAGCGAAATTGGTGACGAACTGGCGCGCCGGGCGACCACATTGTTCCTGAAGGACAGAAATGGCGAACGTCCGGTGATGGGCGCGTATCCACTTTTGCAGGCCGACCCGCGTTCGCGTGACCTCGTGCTGTTCCATGAGTATTTCCATGGTGACAACGGGCGTGGCGTGGGTGCTTCGCATCAAACCGGCTGGAGCGGCCTGGTGGCGCTGCTTCTGCAACCGAGGGCGATGGGCGCATCCGGCAATGTGCCGCTGGCTGGCGAGCCGGACCGGGCACCGATGCCGACGTCGACTTCGGCGCCTGCTCCGGCATACACACCCGAGTCCGCGCCCGAACCTGCGCCTGCGCTGGTAACGGCGGTGACCAAGTAGCGAGGTCTTTCATGTGCCGCCACGTCCGTTCCATTGGCTTCCTTCCTTAAGCGAATCCCATGTCGACTACTCCGAACACCCCAACTTCCGCTAGTCGCGAACCCAGTTGCAAAGTCGGCGCGGGTCCGCATGAGGCACCATCGTCGCCGGCCGGCAAACGACCTGCGCCGCCTTGCACGCTGGTGATCTTCGGTGCGGGCGGTGATCTGACCAAACGGTTGCTGATGCCCGCGCTGTACAACCTCGCGGTGGACGGCCTGCTCGATGACGGCATGAAGATCATCGGCGTGAATCACGGCGAACGCGAGACGAGCGTATGGCGCGAAGACTTGCATAAGTCGCTGCAACAGTTCGCCGCCGACAAAGCCAGCACCTTCCATGCCGGCAAGCTCGACGACAAAGCGTGGGACTGGGTCGCGCAGCGGCTCGAATACATGGCCGGTGAGTTCGAAACCGACGACACGTTCGCGATGCTCAAGCAAAAGCTCGATCAGTCGCCGGGTGGCAATGTGATTTTTTACCTGGCGGTCACTGCGCGCTTTTTTAAACCGATCGTCGAGCATCTCGGCAAAGCGGGCTTGCTGAAAGAAGGTGAGGGCAGCTTCCGCCGCATCGTGATTGAGAAACCATTCGGCACCGATCTCGCTTCGGCGCGTGATCTGAACGCGCACATTCTGTCGTACGCGGACGAGTCGCAGGTGTATCGCATCGATCACTTTCTCGGGAAGGACACCGTGCAGAGCATTCTCGCGGTGCGCTTTGCGAATGCGCTGTTCGAACCGATCTGGCGGCGCGAATATATCGACAGCGTGCAGATCACCGCGGCCGAAACGATCGGCGTGGAGGGACGCGGCAAATTTTACGAGCAGACCGGCGCGTTCCGCGACATGCTGCCGAACCACCTGTTCCAGTTGCTCGGCATGGTCGCCATGGAGCCGCCCAATTCGTTCGATGCCGAAGCCGTGCGCGACAAGAAGGCTGAAATCTCCGACGCAATCCAGCCGCTGACTGCCGACGACGTCGTCTTCGGTCAATACGAAAAGGGTCCGGCGGGCATCGGCTATCGCGAGGAACCGGACGTCGCGCCGGACAGTACGACCGAAACCTACGCCGCCGCCCGTGTGTACGTCGAGAACTGGCGCTGGGCGGGCGTACCGTTCTATCTGCGCACCGGTAAGCGGCTCGCCGCGCGCCGCACGGAGATCTCGGTACAACTGAAGCCGGTGCCGTTCCGTCTGTTCCGCGATACACCGGTCGACGCGCTGACGCCGAACGTGCTGACCTTGCGCATCGATCCCGCGCACGGCACGAGCTTCGATTTCAATGTGAAGACGCCGGGGCCGGTGATGCAGATCGGCGCGGTGCAGTCTTCTTTCGACTACGCGGACTTCTTCGCCGAACGGGCGAACGTTGGCTACGAGACTTTGCTGTACGACTGCATGCTGGGTGACGAGACGCTGTTCCAGCGCGCCGACAGCATCGAGACGAGCTGGTGCGCGGTGGACGACGTGCTGCACCCGAAGACTGGCGGCGCGATGCCGGTGCACGGTTATGCTGCTGGCAGCGAGGGACCTGCTGAAGCAGACGCGCTGCTCGCACGCGACGGCCATGCATGGCGACCTTTAAAGCAGGATGCAGTCGAAAAGAAGTAATTCCATGAGGCGCACCAACACAATCGGGGGACACCGTGGCCACACGTAAGACGAAAGCAAAAAGCAGTATCGAGCGGATTCTGGCGATCGATGTCGGTGGCACGGGCTTGAAAGCCGCGATCATCGATGCGGACGGTCAGATGAAAACCGACCGTTTGCGCGTGCCTACGCCGCATCCGTGCACGCCGGATCAACTGGTGGATGCGTTGGTGAGGCTGGTCGAGCCGCTCGTCGAAAAGGAGCCGCCTACGCTGATGTCGATTGGCTTTCCGGGTGTGGTGCGCAACAACCGCATTTTGACGGCGCCGCATTTTGGCGTTGAAGGCTGGCACGATATTCCGCTTGCGGATTCGCTGGCGCAACGCCTCGGTGGTCTGCCGGTGCGCATGATCAACGACGCGGAGATGCAGGGCTTTGCCGCGATCGAAGGTCATGGGATCGAGCTCGTCCTGACGCTTGGCACGGGCGCGGGCACGGCGCTGTTCCGCGACGGCGAGTTGATGCCTCACCTCGAGCTTGCGCATCATCCGGTCAGCAAGAAGGGGGTGGCGTACGACGAGTACATCGGCGACGCAGCGCGCGAGAAGGCAGGAAACAAGCGCTGGAATCGCCGGGTCCAGAAGATAATCGGCATTCTCAATTCGCTGGTGAACTATGACAAGCTGTGGATTGGCGGTGGCAACGCGGCGCGGCTGACGTTCAAATTGCCCGCAAATGTCGCGACCGTATCGAACGATGCGGGAATCGAAGGGGGCGCGCGCTTGTGGCATCCAAAGTCATTGCGTGAGACGCGGCAGTTGCCGGAGGCGAATGAGCGGACGGGCCGGTTCAAGTGATGCGTTGTGTGCTGATGGATTCGTTGCGCGTCGGCGGAATAAAGCGCCCGATCGATACGTTTGTCACCGGTGGCCGTGACGCGCGTTTGTTGCGGCACGACTTTTTCAGCTTAGCTAACTTATACCTAGGGCAGCCAACGATGATTCGAAGCGATACCGCTGGCGTTGCACGACGCCTGTTATTGGTCAGCACGTGTGCGGTGCTGACTTTTGCTGCAGTGAGTGCCCGCGCGGCCGATGCATTCGCGCTGTCGTCGCCGGGTGTGGCCGACGGCGGCACGCTGGATTCGAGCCACGCGGCGAGCGCGAATAATTGCGGTGGCGGGAATGTGTCGCCGGCCTTGCAATGGCGGAACACGCCTGCCGGCACGAAGAGTTACGCCATTACTATTTTCGATCCGGACGGCGCGAAGGGTCTGGGCATTGTGCATTGGGTGTTGTATGGAGTCGCACCGTCGGCGACCGGGCTCGGCGCGGGTGCGACGCCGGCCGGTAGCGTGGCCGGAACGAACCGGACGGGTGGCCCTGGCTATTACGGACCGTGCCCGCCAGTCGGGGACGTACCGCATCACTATGTTGCGCAGGTCTATGCGCTTGATTTACCGCCCGACGCATTGCCGGCGGGATTGACGCGCGACGCGTTGCAGGCGGCCATGAAGGATCATGTGCTTGCTGCGGCGAGTACGGTGCTTCGATACGGACGGTGATCGGGTGGTGGTTTCTATACCTTCGATGGCGGCGGCCAGGCAACCGAAGCCGCCGTCAAAGGCACCCCACTATCGGGCCGCATCACCCCATCGATACTCCAGACTCACCTCATCAAGCTGTGCCTTAACCTGTGCGTCGAGCACAAGCTCCGAAGCCGCCAGCGTATCGCTCAACTGCTCAGCGCGACTAGCGCCGATAATCGCCGACGTAATCAGCGGATTGGCCAGCACCCACGCAAGAGAAACCCGAGTCAAAGACTCGCCCGTCGGCGTGGCGATCGCCTTCAGTTTCTCGATCGTTTCGAACTCGCGCTGATGCCAGTACCGCTCCTGATACATGGCCCCCGCCTTCCCGACGGTTTCGGTGAATCGCCCGGACGTGGGCGCAGCATCCACCCGATGCTTACCGGTCAGCAAACCACCCGCCAGCGGGTTATACGGCATCACGGCTAATTGCTCTTCATCCGCCAAAGGCAACAACTCCCGCTCGATCTGCCGGAACAACAGGTTATAGCGGGGCTGCACCGATACAAACCGCGCCACGCCCAGCACGTCGGCGCGACCCAGCGCCCGTGCCAGCCGATACGCCAGGAAATTCGACACGCCGATGTACCGCGCCTTCCCGGAGCGCACGATCACGTCCAGTGCTTCGAGCGTCTCATCGAGCGGAGTGTTCGCGTCGTCGGAATGGAGCTGGTAAAGGTCCACGTAGTCCGTGCCGAGCCGCCGCAGCGATGCGTCGATCGCATCCAGCAGATGTTTGCGCGACGCGCCTTGATCCCACGCTGACGGCCCCATCTTGCCGACCGCCTTCGTGGCCAGAATGAAGCGGTCGCGTTTGCCCTTCAGCCACCGTCCGACGACCTCTTCCGTGCGTCCGGCAATACTTTCGTCGGCGCCGAGCGGATAAACGTCGGCGGTATCGATGAAGTTCACGCCGGCGTCCGCCGCTGTGTCGAGAATCCGCCGCGAAACGTCTTCTTCAGTCTGCAGGCCAAAGGTCATCGTGCCGAGACACAGGTGCGAAACGGTCAGGCCGGTGCGGCCGAATTTGCGGTATTGCATGGTCAACTCCAAAGATGGACGGGACAGTTGCGGTAGGCGGTGTTGTAGAAAGGATAAACGGTGTCGCGATTTCGTGTTCGGCCGCCGGCACTCGCCCGGAACCCTGCCCGGCCGCCAGCGGAAAAGTGGGCGCTCGCGCTAGAATCGGCGCAGACCGCCAAAACCGTTGGCCCTGCCGGATTTCTGCCGATGACCACGTCCCCCAACCAGGTCGACGCCGCGTTGATATCGCGGCGGTCGATCCGCGCCTTTCTGCCCACGCCGGTTGCGCGCGCCGATATCGAGGCGATTCTCGAAGCGGCCAGCCGCGCCCCTTCGGGCACCAATACTCAGCCGTGGAAAGTGTATGTGGTGACGGGCGAGTCGCTCGCGCGCCTGTCGCAGGCTCTGGTCGCCGCCTATGACGACCCTCAGCGCGATGCGCTGTATCAGGAAGCGTATCGCTACTATCCGCACCAATGGGTGTCGCCGTACATCGACCGCCGCCGCAAGATCGGCTGGGATCTTTACGGCCTGCTGGGCATCGAAAAGGGCGACAAGGCGCGCATGCATGAACAGCATGCACAGAACTACCGGTTCTTCGGCGCGCCGGTCGGCCTGTTCTTCACGATCGAGCGGGTGATGGAGCGCGGTAGCTGGCTCGACTACGGCATGTTCCTGCAAGCGATCATGACGGCGGCGCGCGGGCGCGGCCTCGATACCTGTCCGCAGGCGGCCTTTACGCAGTTTCATCGGCTGATTGCCGAGCATCTCGGCCTGCCGGCCGAAGAGCAACTGGTATGCGGCATGTCGCTAGGTTTCGCCGACGAAAGCGCGCTGGTCAATACGTTGCGCACGGATCGCGAACCGGTTGAACGGTTCACGCGATTTCTCGATTGAACCCGATCCACGGGCATCCCCACTTCCCATCTTCCCATCGGACCATGATGAAAACCTCACGCCGCCATTTTCTGATGCTGAGTGTGGGCGTGAGCTCATCGCTCATGCTGTCCCGCGTCGCGTTCGCCGACACCGCGAACGCACTGAGCGAAGCCGATCCGAAGGCGCAGGCCGTCGGCTATAAAGAGGACGCGTCAAAAGTCGACAAGGCGAAATTCCCTGGCTACGCCGCCGGACAAACCTGCGCCAACTGCTCGCTATTCCAGGGTAAGGCTACCGACGCCTACGGTGGTTGCACGCTGTTCGGCGACAAGCAGGTCGCCGCGCGTGGCTGGTGCAACTCGTACTCGAATATGTGACCGGGCTAGCGGCTGTTCGCAGCTACGCGTGCCTTGGCACCTAGTTCAAAGCGCTCAGCACGAGCTCATGCGAACGGCCGATCCACAGCGCCGCGTCGCGGTGGTCCCGTAAGGCATCGCCGGTATTCGGGTGCAGAAAAATATCGAGCGCGCCGTGATTCAGCGTGAGCCAGCCGACGAGCTCGGCGAACTGCTCCTGCGCGAATGCGAGCTGATACGACCACATCGGGTGCGGCCCGACCGGGCGTTCGTGAAAGCGCCCCATTTGCAGTTTGCCGTTCCAGTGTGCTTCGATTTGCTCGCGAAAGGTCCACGCGGCGTCGCGGCTACCTGAATCGAAGTAAACATGGGCGTGCCAGCTTTCGATGGCCGAGGTGTCGCGAAAGGTCATAGCGGGTTTCGTACCGTCTTTGTCAGACGGTCATTCTGCTCGAATTTAGGCTGACGCGTGCGGTGCGCGCCGCATCAGAAACTCTATTTCCTCTTCGGCGACGATTTCGAAGCCCAGGCGCTCGTACAGGCCACGCGCCTATGTTTCGGTCGCCCAATCTCACGGCTCAAGTCTGAAGAAACCGCGACACCGCGGCGATTCGGCAAACTGGCCTGCCAATTCCCCTCGTTTCGCGCAATTGCATTCTCGTGCGTTCACGTAAACTGTTTTCCATGGAGCGACAAGTCACCGAGCCCATCGACGCGGTCTTCCCCCGCGTTGTTTTGAACCGTACCGTTGATGGCAGTTTGCCGCGTTTGACCAACGTGGCAGGGCAGTAAAGCAGTAGGAAGTCGAAGCAATGCAAATAGTGCGCAATCGCAGCAGCCATGCGCACGGCTCAGCAGGGGGTTGCAGCGAGGCGATGTTGATGGCGAGGAACCGAGCTGTAACGCAATACCGCAATACCGCCGTAAAGCAATACCGCCGTAAAGCAATACCGCCGTAAAGCAGTACCGCAATACCGCAGCAAAGCAATAATGCAGTAGCGCAGTAGCAGTTCAGGTAGCAACAGCTTTGGTAGTCTGTGGTGGTTATAAAAGTCGGCAAGCATCCACGCGCCTGTACGACTCCTCCATCCTGTCCGGCCCTGTTCCCTCGCGGGAACAGGGCTTTTTTTCGTCGGCGCGGCCAATGTGACTTGTATTTACCCGATCCGAACCTATATGGCAGCGTTACGTTTCCGGCCAGCCGTAGCGGAAAATCTGCTCGCGCGTGGCGAGACGCTGCGCACATTCGAGACTTTGAGTTGTTTAAGTCTGTCTTAATAGTTGCTTGCCATGATGGCTACACAGACTCACATTAAGGGCCTGTCAAGCCGCCGGCGCATCGGCGGCGTTTGCCACCGGAGAGCACACCATTCGGTGGCAAAGCCGAGAGTTAGCGAAGGAGGTTGAATCGATATGTCCAGTAAATCGCGAGTCCGCAAGCACACCCAGCCGGCCATGTCCCCGCTGTTGCGCGCGCTGACCTATAGCCGCACTGCCCACGAGCCAGTCACCGCGGCGATGCTCCTGCAGTGCTACACCGCCCTCGATGCATTCCGGCGCGGTCGAGGCACGCGGGATTTGCACCTGACCTTGAGCCGGCATCTGCTGGTGTCGCAAGAGTTGGCGCGTCTTGGCCTCGGTGAAGACGTTATTGCCGATATCGAAAGCGCGCATGCGGCGATGGTGCAACTCGACGCGCGTGAGCATCAAGACGGCGCCTGGCTGCTCGAAGACAGCGAATACGCCCGTCTTTGCACCGCGCTGGCGATTCTGGATGGGCAACTGTCGGTCGCATCGTTGAGCGAGATTGCGAACGCGGAGACGAAGATGATCGAGGGGTTGATGAGATCGGCCCATACGCAAGCGATTGTCGAAGCGACCGTTTAAGCAACGTCGCGCTCTGCCGCAAGCTAACGCTCAAACGAAGAACGCCCCGCATGGGGCGTTTTTTCGCATCAGCGCTGATCCTGCTGTTGTTAGCCAATCCGACGCACCCGGTTAATTTACTCCGGCTATAATCTCCGGCATGAAATTTCTGCGGACTTTGCTCCTCTTGTTGCTATGCGCTGCGCTGCCCATTAGTGGGCTGGCGGCCAGCGGCTTGACGGGAGAATGTCCGATGCAGATGAGCATGAGTGCCGACGAGAGCGATGCGATGTCGGCTGACATGTCCGGCTGCGAGTCGATGCATTCGTCGCAGCCCGAAAAAGCCAAGGGCTTTTTCTGCAAGGTAATGGCTCAATGCCAAATCGGCAGTCTGTATCACCCGGTCTCTCCGACTGGAATAACCCGGCCTGCCGGGTTGTTGAGCACCGTTGTTTTCCACTACGCGCAGTCGCTGCCGGTCCGTGAGCCGACCGGACCGTGGCGACCTCCTCGCGCCATCTAATCCCTTGCTGACAGGTTCGCCGCATTTGCGGTGAGGTCGTCCTGCGTTCAGGACGTGGACTCCCTTTGGGAGTTCGCCGTTGGGGTTAGAACATGCCATTCATTTTTCGCACGCCGTCAACCCGGCGTGCACCACTGCGCGCGCGTTCGCTTTTCGCCGCGCTGATTCTCACGAGCGGCGCGGCACACGCTCAGCAAGCAAGCTACACGCTCGATGCGGCGCTTCAGGCCGCCACCGACCGCTCTTCCGCCATGGGAGCCGCACAGGCCTCCGTACGCGCCAGCTCAGATGCCGCCGTTCGGGCCGGGCAACTGCCCGATCCGATGCTCAAAGCGGGTATCGACAACCTGCCGGTGAACGGATCGCAACGTTTCACCATCGGTCAGGACTTCATGACCATGCGCCGCATCGGCATCGAGCAGGAATGGGTATCCGGTGATAAACGCCGCCTGCTCTCCGCCCGGGCGAACGATGTGGTGGACCGCGAGCGCGCCGGCTATCTGCTGCAGCTCGTGAACACACGACAACAAACGGCGACTGCCTGGTTGAACGCCGTCTATGCAAAGCAGGCGCTCGCGTTGCAGCAGGAGCTGGTGCGTCATATGGATCACGAACTGGACGCGACGAAAGCGTCTTACCGGGGAGCCAAGGCAAGCGCAGCCGACGTCGTGCAAGCGCAGACGATGCTTGCGCAGACGCAGGATCAGCTACTCAAAGCACAACAGACATTTCAAACCGCGCTGATCGGCCTGTCCCGCTGGACTGCTACGCCTGTTCTCGATGTGAGCGGCGATCCGCCCGCGCCGCAATCGTATGTGTCGTCTCTGCCACCCGACGAGCTTCGCGACGTTCAGCCGGTGCTTGTGGCCGCTTCGCGGGACATCGCCGTCGCCGATGCCGATACGGCTGTCGCCAACAGCAACCGCAGTCCCAACTGGACGTGGGAAGTCTCTTATCAGCAGCGCGGCGGGCAGTACTCGAACATGGTTTCGGTCGGCGTCAGCATTCCGCTGCCGATCAATCGCAAGAATCGCCAGAACCGCGACGCCGACGAGAAGGCGGAACTCGGCACCAAAGCGCGGCTGATGTACGAAGACACGCAGCGGCAAGTCGAAGCGGATATCCGCACGCAGTCGGCGACGCTTGCCAGCGGCCGCGAGCGCATCACCCATCTCACCGACTCCCTGCTGCCCGCTGCGGACCGGCGCGTCCAGCTCGCGGCCGCGGCCTATCAGGCGGGTAGCGGGTCGCTTGCGGAAGCGTTTGCTGCCCGACGTGCATTGCTCGACGCTCAGCTACAGGTGCTCGACCTTCGGCGCGAGGTGTCCCAGACCTGGGCCCAGCTCGAATACCAGGTCGTGCCCGCGTCGATGTCCATCAGCCAGTGAAGGAGCACACCATGCAAAAGAAACAACTGGCACGCGCGGTTCTCATTGCGTTCGCCGCCGCCGCTTTGTTAGGCGCAGGCTACCTGGCCGGCACGCGTCATTCCACGCAGGCGGGTTCGGCTTCTGCCGCCACGATGCCCGCCGCGACATCTGCGGCAGGCGACAAAATCGACGCGAAAACGGGTCGCAAGGTGCTGTACTGGCACGACCCGATGGTTCCGAATCAGCATTTCGACAAACCGGGCAAGTCGCCTTTCATGGACATGCAGCTCGAACCCGTCTTCGCCGATGAAGCAGGCACGAGCGGCGTCAAAATCGATCCGGGCCTGCAGCAGAACCTCGGCATCCGCTACGCGACCGCGCGACGGCAGGACGTGACCGAAGGATTCGATGCCGTCGGGACCACGCAATTCGACGAATCGCGCGCCGACGTGGTGCAGTCGCGCGTTACGGGCTACATAGACCGCTTGTACGCGGACGCACCGATGCAACGGATAGCGAAAGGCGCGCCGATCGCGTCGCTCTTCGTGCCGGACTGGCTGGCGCCGCAGGAAGAGTACCTCGCGCTCAAACGCAGTGATATGGACAGCGGCATGCTTGACGCGGCTCGCGCGCGCATGCGGGCGATGTCGATACCGGACGGCGTCGTTGCGAATCTCGACCGGAGCGGCAAGGCGCAGACACATGTCGTGCTGACCTCGCCGGAAACGGGTGTTGTCAGCGAGCTGAACGTCCGCGATGGCGCGATGGTGACGCCCGGGCAAACGCTCGCCAAGATCGCCGGTCTCTCGACGTTGTGGCTCATCGTCGAAATACCGGAATCCCTTGCGCTGACCGTGCAGCCCGGCATGACGGTCGACGCGGCATTCGCGGGCGATCCCACTCAGCACTTCAAAGGGCAGATCCGCGAAATCCTGCCGGGCATCAGCACGAGCAGCCGCACGCTGCAGGCTCGTCTCGAGATCGACAACGCCGCGTTCAAGCTGACGCCGGGCATGCTGATGCGCGTGCGGATCGGTGCGCAGAAACCGGCCTCGCGCCTGCTCGTTCCATCGGAAGCGGTCATCACGACCGGCAAGCGCACCGTGGTTATCGTCAGGAACGGTGATGGCCGTTTGCAGCCGGTGAATGTCACCGTCGGCAAAGATGCTGGCGACGAAACCGAAGTGTTGAGCGGTTTGACCGATGGCGATCAGGTCGTGGCGTCCGGCCAGTTTCTGATCGATTCGGAAGCCAGCCTCAAATCGGTTCTGCCTCGCCTCGCGGGGAGCGCAAACGCAGACCCGAGCGGGCCCGCGCCCGCATCCGCACCCGTCGCGACAGGTGCATCCCAAACGTACGAGACCACCGGCAGGGTCGAAAAGGTGACCGCTGAAGACATCACCTTCTCCCACCAGCCGGTCCCGGCTTTGGGCTGGGGCAAGATGACGATGGCATTCGGTAAACCGTCGCCCACGGCCTTTCCGGACGCAAAACCCGGTGACGTAGTGCACTTCGCATTCCGGCAGACGGACGGCGGCTACCAGTTGACGACAGTCGAACCGGTAGGAGGCGCCAAATGATCGCGCGTCTTATCAGATGGTCGATTTACAACCGCTTTCTGGTCTTGCTTGCCACCGTGCTCGTCACGGCATGGGGCGTCTACTCGGTGATGCAAACGCCGCTCGACGCGCTGCCTGACTTGTCCGACACGCAGGTCATCATCAAGGTGTCGTACCCGGGCAAGGCGCCACAGGTCGTCGAGGACCAGGTCACCTATCCCCTCACCACGACCCTGCTGGGCGTACCGGGGGCGAAAACCATTCGCGCGTATTCGTCATTCGGCGATGCGTTCGTCTACGTCCTGTTCGACGACAAAACCGACCAGTATTGGGCGCGTTCCCGTGTACTCGAGTATCTGAACCAGGTGCAGAGCAGGTTGCCTTCAGGCGCGACGGTATCGCTTGGGCCTGATGCAACCGGTGTCGGTTGGGTCTACGAATATGTACTCGTCGACCGAAGCGGACAGCACGACCTGGGACAGCTTCGCGCCCTGAACGACTGGTTCCTGAAGTTCGAACTGAAGTCGGTACCGGATGTGTCCGAGGTCGCGAGCATTGGCGGCATGGTGCGTCAATATCAGGTCGTCCTCGACCCGGACAAACTGCGCGCTTACGGCATCACGCAGGCGATGGTCGCCGACGCGTTAGGCAAGGCGAATCAGGAATCGGGCGGGTCAGTCGTCGAGATGGCGGAGTCCGAATACATGGTGCGCTCGTCCGGTTACCTGCGCACTATGGATGACTTTCGCAACGTCGTCCTGCGTACGAACGAAGCCGGTACGCCCGTGCTGCTGGGCGACGTCGCGCGTATTCAGATCGGACCCGAGATGCGGCGCGGCATCGCAGAGCTGAACGGGCAGGGCGAAGTTGCGGGCGGCGTCATCGTGATGCGTTCCGGCAAGAACGCGTTGACCACCATCGATGCGGTGAAGGCAAAGCTCGCCGAGCTGAAGCGTTCGCTGCCCGCGGGCGTGGAAGTCGTGACGACGTACGACCGCTCACAGTTGATCGAACGCGCGGTGGATAACCTGAAGGACAAGCTCGTCGAGGAATTCATCATCGTTGGGCTCGTTTGCGCGGTCTTTTTGTTCCATCTGCGCAGTGCGTTCGTCGCGATCCTGTCGTTGCCCCTGGGCGTGCTGGCCGCCTTCATCGTGATGCGGTATCAAGGCGTGAACGCGAATCTGATGTCGTTGGGCGGCATTGCAATTGCCATCGGCGCGATGATCGACGCGGCCATCGTGATGATCGAGAATGCGCACAAACATCTCGAAGCGTACGACCACGCGCATCCCGGCAACGCGATCAGTTCGGCTGAACGTTGGGAACTCATCGCCACGTCGGCCGCGGAGGTCGGGCCGGCGCTGTTCTTCTCGCTGCTGGTCATCACGCTGTCGTTCATTCCGGTGTTCTCGCTCGAAGGCCAGGAAGGCAAGCTGTTTTCCCCGCTGGCGTTCACGAAGACCTACACGATCGCAGCGGCGGCGGGCCTGTCGGTGACGTTGGTGCCGGTGTTGATGGGTTTGCTGATCCGCGGCCGTATTCCGCACGAGAACGCGAACCCTATTAATCGCGTACTGATACGGCTCTATCGCCCGTTGCTGGAGGCGACGTTGCGTCGACCGTGGGTCGCGATCGGTGTGGCGCTGGTTGCGCTCGCAGCGTCCGCGATTCCGCTTTCGCGGCTCGGCGGCGAATTCATGCCGCCGCTCGACGAAGGCGATCTGCTGTATATGCCGACGGCGCTGCCGGGCATCTCGACGGAGAAAGCGAGTGAACTGCTGCAGCAGACCGACCGGCTCATCAAGACCGTGCCGGAGGTGCAGACCGTGTTCGGCAAGTCCGGCCGAGCGGACTCGGCGACCGACCCCGCGCCGCTCGAGATGTTCGAGACCACGATTCAGTTCAAACCACGCAGCCAGTGGCGGCCGGGCATGACGCCGGAGAAGCTGGTCGACGAATTGGACCGCACCGTCAAAGTGCCGGGGCTCTCGAACGTGTGGGTTCCGCCTATCCGCAATCGGTTGGACATGCTGTCGACAGGCATCAAGACGCCGGTCGGCGTCAAGATTTCGGGCCCCGACCTCGGGCAAATCGACAAGGTGGCAACGCAGGTCGAAGCAGCGGTCAAGACCGTGCCCGGTGTGACGTCCGCACTTGCCGAGCGCCTGAACGGCGGCAGATACATCGACGTCGATATTGACCGGCTGGCAGCGGCACGTTACGGCCTCGCGGTTGCCGATATCCAGTCGATCGTGTCCACCGCGGTCGGCGGTGAAAACGTCGGCGAGGTCATTGCCGGCCGGGAGCGCTTTCCGATCAACGTCCGCTATCCACGCGAGATCCGCGATTCGCTCGAGAAGCTGCGCGAGCTGCCAGTCGTAACCGAGCGTGGCGCGCAAATCCAGCTGGCTGACGTGGCGCACATCACGATTGCCGATGGCCCGCCGATGATTCGCAGTGAGAACGCGCGGCTCGCCGGTTACGTGTACGTCGATATCCGCGACACGGATCTGCATTCGGCCGTGCAGGCCATGCAGCGCGCGGTCGCAGAGAAAGTGACACTGCCCGCGGGCTATTCGATTGCGTGGTCCGGTCAGTTCGAATATCTGGAGCGAGCGGCGGCGAAGTTGCGCACCGTTATTCCCGTGACGCTGGTGGTCATTTTCGTGCTGCTTTTTCTGACGTTCAACTCCGTGGGTGACGCGCTTCTGCTGATGTCGACGGTGCCCTTCGCGCTGGTCGGCGGTTTCTGGTTTATCTGGATGCTGGGGCATGCCGTGTCTGTTGCGACCGCCGTGGGATTTATTGCGCTCGCGGGCGTGGCCGCGGAGTTCGGTGTCGTGATGCTGCTTTACCTGAAGGGCGCGTTGAATCGCAGACTCGACGCAGGCGAGCCGCTGACCGAAACGCTGCTTCTCGATGCGATTCGAGAGGGGGCAGTGCAGCGTGTGCGTCCCAAGGCGATGACGGTTGGTGTCGTGCTTGCCGGTCTCATACCCATCATGGTCGGGCACGGCGCCGGCTCGGAAGTCATGCAGCGCATCGCCGCGCCGATGGTGGGCGGGATGATCACGGCGCCCATTCTTTCGATGTTGGTCATTCCCGCAGCGTGGTTCCTGCTGCAACGCCGCCGCGCGAAGCGTCTGCCCGACGCGCGGCTTTCTCACGCAGTACCTTCCGGCACAGCCGTGCCAACTACTCAAACTGGAGAACTTCAATGAAGAAATGGATTGTTGCGTTTGCTGCTTTCGGCGCCATTGCTGCGGCCCCCGCGTTTGCGGGCGACGATATGGCGGGGATGAACATGTCCATGAAGCCGGCGGCTTCAAAGGACTCGCCGAATGCGGCGCTCACGGATGCGGAGGTGAGAAAAGTGGACCCGGCCTCCGGCATGGTCACGCTGAAACACGGCGCGCTGCAAAACGTCGGGATGCCGGCCATGACCATGGCCTTCAAGGCGAAGGATGCCGCGATGATCAAGCAGATTCACGAAGGCGACAAGGTGAAGGTCCGCATTGAAGACGTCGACGGCACGATGACCATCGTGAAGCTGGAAAAAGCGTCGTGATGCGTCGTTGATGCAAACTCGCGGGCTTGTTGCTTGGGCCTGCGAGTTTGCAGGACTACGGCTGGGCCGATGGCCGATTGAGCTCCTGCGCTAAACTCTCAGAACGCCCGGTGACGGCGACTCACAAGGAGACAGGTGTCATGGAACGCTCTGAATTCCTCGCAGTCACGCGGCAACTAGCCGCCGCCGCTGAGCTTCTAGCCAAGGCCGGTCCAGAGGACTGGCGATTCGACGCGTTCCAGATGCTCGCGTTCTTTCGCCGATACGACCAGCCGGGTTCCGGTTCGAACGCAGTCGCAACGTCCAACGACGAACTGTTCGCGAGCACCGGCCACGCCGCACTGACGATGGCGGGACGCAACGAGTTTGCTGCGTCCCACGCACTTCTCGAGCAGGCCCGGTCGCTGTTGCCTTCGGCATGAAAGCCGCTGCGACGGGGCGGCGTTTCTTGTTTGTCCTCCTCTAGTCGTTGTACTTCGTCAAGTCGTAGTACGTGATCCCATTCTGCCCGCCACCCAATTGCACGAGCCGCGAACCACCGGACGTCAACGCCGGGAACGGGCAGTTCGTGCAAGTCTGTACGCCCCCGGCATTGACTCCCGCAAAGACGGTGGTTTGAAACTGGCCGACCGATGTGTTGTTCGGCGCGCTGATCGAGAAGCCATCGATTGCAGTCGTCGAGCCGGAGCCCGTTCCAGGGGAGGCCTGAATCTGCACTGACGTCACCGGATACGCGAGATTCTGTCCGTTCACGAGGCTCGACCACGTCACGCTCATCGCGTACTGCGCGCCGGCCAGCGACCCGGCTGGCGTGAGGAACTGGGTCGCGAAGTCCGGCAGTAGCGTCGGCCACGCAACCGCGCTGCCCGCCGCCGCGTTCAACGGGCTGCCCGGATTGATGATCGACGACTGGCCGAGCTGCACGCCGTTCTGGTCGTAGAACGTCACGGTGTAGGTCGAGTAGAGGGGCACGGTGCTCGCGTCGATCGATTGCGCCGAGTAGTAGCCGCTCGAAGCCGCCGGCGTGAAGTTCGCGGTCGACGACAGCGATTGCCATGACCAGCGATACAACTCCGTATTACTGCTGGTCGTCGCCGGCGGAACCGGCGCCGCGCTCAACGGCAAATCCGACAGACCCAGCGAGCTGATGCCGAGCGCATTGCGCTGCATCAGCCAGACCGGCGCAGCGAGGCCAGGTCCCGTGACGGAAGCCGAATACACCGTCGGATTCGAAGTGGTCGGAATCGCAATCTTAAGACCCGACTCGTACCGGTTCACATCATTCAGCTTCGAATCGAGGAAGGTGCGACGCTGGATTTGCGACATGATCGACACAGCGAATTGCGACTGATTGCCGATCAGATCCCAGCCGAGTTGCGTGCCGTTGGCGAGCGTGACGGGCGTGGAGAGCTGTTGCGCAATGGTGTAGAGCACACCGGCTGCCGTGCCGCTCGCCAGCGTGACCGGCAACTGCACGAGCGCAAGCTGCTTGCCGTTGCGTGTGAAGAAGGCGAGTGTCTTCGGCGAACCGAACACCGCACCATTGAAGGTCGCTTCCGTCAGACCGTGGGCTACGGCCAGATCGGTCGAACCGCTTTCGAGGTAGGCGGAGTCGATGGCCGGCGAGCACGACGTGTTGAGCGTACCGGTCGCCGCGCAGGCCGTCAGCAGAGACGCCAGCGGCTCCAGATAGTTGGCCGCCGCGGGCGGCGCTGCCAGCGTGACCGATTGGGCAGTCTGGTTGTTCAGCGCGACCGTCGTGCCCGGCGTCGCGTTCGATAGCAGCAACAGGCCGCCGTTGGCCGCCGACACGACCGACACCGTGTCGATCACCGCATCGGCGCCGGTGTGGTTCGGCGTAAAGGCCACGCCGATGGGATCGAAGCCCGCCGTCTGGATGCCGTTCTGCGCGAGGATTTTCGTCAGTATCGCGTCGAGCGTGATGGTGGCGATCTGCACGGACGGCAGCGTCACCTTGGCCAGCGCCGTGGTGGACGCGAGGTCGAGCGGGTTGCCCGAAGCGGTCAGCATGGCGGCAATCGCCGTGGTCAGCGTGGTGACGTTGGCGACTGCCGGCGCCGTGCCATTGGGCAGTTTGGCGAGCACGGAGACGAGCGGGGTAGAGATGCCGGTGGCGTCGGTGGCGACGATCAGGAACGGCGCGGTCATGCCTTTCACCGAGATCGTGTACGCGCCCTGGGTGTTGGTGGTTGCCGTGGCCTGAGCGCCGGTCGCATCGGTCAGCGTGACGGTTGCGCCCACTACGGCGCTGCCGGTGGCGACCGTGCCGTTCACCGAGGTAGCCGTGACCGTCGGCGTGCTCGACGATGTTGAGCTGGAACCGCCGCCGCCGCAACCGCCGAGTTGGAACAACGCAAAGGCCACTGCGGCCGCGACGCCGCTACGCACTAACGATCGATGCATGAATTTCCCCGATACCCTGTTTATATGATTCGTTTGTTATGTCGGCAGATTATGCCGATAAGTTTAATTGCATTTGTCGCGCCGGTTTATCGGATTAAAAGCAGATTATTTGCTGCCTTTAATCCACGCGTAATGCGTTCACGACGCGCTTAAGCGCGTTGGGAGAATACTTCAAAGTGGCGTTGTCGTGTCACGTGAGAGAGCGGCTGAATAGGAGAATATGAAGGGTGGTCGCGTTTGCGAACCCGTCATATTCTCTGATCGAATTGTTTCAGGCAGTTCAGGCTCAAATTACTTGCCCAACTCGTGCCCGATAATCCCGCCGGCTACTGCGCCGCCGACCGTGCCGACCGCGCTGTGATTGGTCGCCTCGTTGCCGATGACGCCGCCTGCTGCCGCACCGCCAAGGGTGCAGCCGGCCGTCAATGTCAGTAGCGCCAATGCCATTGCAATGACGCCCAGGATAGATTGATTTCGCATGATGTCACCTCGGATGTGTATCGATACAACCGAAGCAGCAATCCACGTGCCGCATCAGTATTACGAGTGTCCGTAGGGCTTGCGGTCCATCGGTGCCCGGGCAGTGAAACGGGTTTGCTGGAGTCATCCGCGCTTGCTAGACTGCCTTTCGCAACCCAACTGTAAGCGCGCTCTTGCCGTCATACGCCTCGCTGGCGTTCACGCCCACGGCGCGATCAATCGGAGACGCCATGTCTTACATGCTGCTTATCGTCGAACCCCCGAATCAACGCGTCGAACGTGGTGAGCAGGCGGGGCGCGAGGTTTATGACCAGATGGTGCGTTTCGCCACCGGCCTCAAAGAGCGCGGCAAGCTGGTCGCAGCCGAAGCGCTGACCTCCACGAATGACGCCGTGCGCGTGCAGGTGCGCGATGGTCAAGCGAAACTGCTCGACGGCCCGTTCGCCGAAGCCAAGGAAATGATCGGCGGCTTCTACCTGCTCGATTGTGAAACCCGTGAAGAAGCGGTGGCGATCGCGCAGGCCTGCCCGGCGGCCTCGTGGTGCACCGTCGAAGTCCGCAAGCTCGGGCCTTGTTTCCTGTAAGCGGGTTTGCCCGTTCGCAACTATTTTCTGGGGGTTTTCCCTAGGCTGGCGACAAACATGTCGATCCGGCCGCGCATCGCTCGTCGTGTGAGTAAGGAGCCAGCAATCAAATAACGGCTCTCCACCAACCACACACCACCCAAGGAGCGATTGCGATGCGATTCATGATCATAGTCAAGGCGACTGCTGTCAGCGAAGCGGGCGGCCAGCCGGACGAAGCCCTGATGGTGGCGATGGGCGCCTACCATGAAGAACTGGCCAAGGCCGGTGTGCTCCTCGACGCAACAGGCCTGAAACCGAGTTCGAAAGGCTGGCGCATCCACTACAGCGGAGGCAAGCGCACGGTGATTGACGGCCCGTTCGCGGAAACCAAGGAATTGATCGCCGGCTACACGCTGATTCAGGTTCGCTCCCGCGAAGAAGCCATGGAATGGGCGCGGCGCTTCCCGGCGCCGTTCGGCGAGCAGGCCGAAGGCGAAATCGAAGTGCGGCAACTGTATGAACTCGAGGACTTCGAGCCGAGCCCGGAAGTGGACCGCTTCCGCAAGCTGGACGCAGCCAAACATTAATCGCGACGCCGATCCGACCGCACGAACGCGGCGCCGATCCGGCCACATCGAGAGGATTCATCATGCTCAAAGTTATTCTGATCACCGTCGTTGCGGCGGTGGGTCCGCTGCTCATCTACGCGGCGACGCGCCCCGACAACTTTCGCATCGAACGCAGCGTGCGCATCGAGGCGCCGCCCGAGCGGGTCTACGGGTTGATCGACGATCTGCATCAGTTCAATCGCTGGAATCCGTTCCTGCGCAAAGATCCCGCGGCGCAGGGCACTTATAGCGGCACGCCGAGCGGCAAGGGTGCGCGCTATGCGTGGCAAGGCGAAAAGGTTGGGGTGGGGCAGATGGAGATCGTCGACACGGCGGCGCCGGCGAACGTGACGATGAACCTCGATTTCATCAAGCCGTTCGAAGCGCATAACATCGCTGATTTCACGTTGAAGCCGGAGGCCGGCGCGACTCAGGTCACCTGGGCGATGCATGGGCCTGCGCCGTTTCTGTCGAAGCTGATGCAGGTGTTCGTCAGCATGGACCGCATGGTCGGCAAGGATTTCGAAGACGGCCTGGGCAATCTGAAAACGCTGGCCGAGGCAAGCTGAATACGCGGGATCGCTGTATGCGTGGCGCAGTGCGATGCACTGTGACACCCCGGCGAGCCCACAACCCGATCACTGGATTCCATCATGCATAAGCAGATCTACGTCAACCTCGCCGTCGACGACCTCGAACGGTCGAAGGCATTTTTCAGCACGATCGGTTTCAGCTTCGAGGCGCAATTCACCAACGAGCAGGCCGCGTGTCTGATTATCGGCGAGAACCTCTACGCGATGCTGCTGGTCAAGGACCTGTTCAAGTCCTTCACGCGCAAGTCGCTTTGCAATCCGAAGGAAAGCACCGAGGCCTTGTTGGGTCTCTCGTGCGAGAGCCGGGGCGAGGTGGATGCGCTGGTCGCGAAGGCGCTCGCTGCCGGCGGCACGGTGCCGCGCGCGCCGCAGGACTACGGCTTCATGTACGGGCACGGCTTCGAAGATATCGACGGACATATCTGGGAGCTGATCTACATGGATCCGAACGCCAAGGCAGCGGGCTGATCCCGTGACAAAACCGGCCACCCATCGTGCCATCGAGGCAGTCTGGCGGATCGAATCCGCCAAGGTCATCGCCCACGTCGCGCGGATCGTGCGTGACGTGGGGCTCGCCGAAGAGCTGGCGCAGGATGCGCTGGTGGCGGCGCTCGAACATTGGCCCGACGCTGGCGTGCCCGACAACCCGGGAGCGTGGCTGATGGCGACCGCGAAGAACCGCGCCCTCGACCGCTTGCGCCAGGAGGCGCTGCATGCCCGCAAGCGTGAGGAGTTGGGCCACGATCTCGACGCAATGGAGGCGCACCTCGTGCCGGATTTCGTCGATACCCTCGATGCCGCACGCGCCGACGATATCGGCGACGACTTGTTGCGCCTGGTGTTCACGGCATGCCACCCGGTGTTGTCCACCGACGCACGTGTCGCGCTGACGCTGCGCCTGCTCGGCGGCCTCACTACGGACGAAATCGCGCGCGCGTTTCTCGTGCCTGAGCCGACAATCGCGCAGCGCATCGTGCGGGCCAAGCGCACGCTGTCAGCGGCCAAAGTGCCGTTCGAGGTGCCGCAGGCGGATGCGCGTGCGCCGCGGCTCGCGTCGGTGCTTCAGGTGATCTATCTGATTTTCAACGAAGGCTATTCGGCCACAACCGGCGACGACTGGATGCGTCCGGCGTTGTGCGAGGAAGCGCTGCGGCTTGGGCGGGTGCTGAGTGGGCTCGTGCCGGACGAAAGCGAGGTGCATGGCCTCGTCGCGTTGATGGAAATCCAGGCGTCGCGTACGCGTGCGCGCACCGATGCCGAGGGCCGGCCGGTGCTGTTGCTCGACCAGGACCGCAGCCGCTGGGACCCGCTGCTGATCCGCCGCGGGTTGGCCGCGCTCGGCACCTCGCACGCGTTGGGCGGTGCGAGTGGGCCGTATGCATTGCAGGCGGCGCTGGCCGCGTGTCATGCGCGTGCACGCCGTGCCGAGGAGACTGATTGGGCGCAGATCGTCGCGTTGTACGACGCGCTCGCGCAGGTGACGCCTTCGCCGGTGGTGGAGTTGAATCGTGCGGTGGCAGTCGGCATGGCGTTCGGACCGGCTGCCGGTCTGGAAATCGTCGACGCGCTCGCCGCCGATGCAGCGCTCGCGAACTATCACTGGTTGCCGAGCGTGCGCGGCGATCTGCTGGAGAAACTCGGCCGTGTGGAAGAGGCGTGCGCCGAATTCGAACGCGCTGCCGGCATGACGCGCAATGCGCGCGAGCGTGAACTGTTGCTCGAGCGTGCTGCGCGCGGCCGCGCGCATTGAACCGTACGTAAGTAACTTACCGGATCAACTGACGCCGCACCCAACGCGACGATCAGGCCGCCGCACACGCGATCGATCCACGCCTTGCAGCGCCGATACTGCGGGGCTGCAGTGTGCGCAACCGCGACGAAGTTCGGGCCGGGGATCACCACGCCGTTCGCGTAATTACGCCGAAAAGAACGCCACAACGGCAGTGATCACACCCGCAGCCGCAATCCCAAACGACAGATTGCGCAGCCATTTCTTGCGGGTCAGCAACGTGATCGCGCACAGAGCGATGGCCACCTGAATCAAGGTCGTGGCCTGCGCCCAGCGATGATGGCCATGCAGCAGCGCTTCGCTCTTGGCGTCGTTGTCCACGACTTCCTTTTCGATCGCTTCAGCCTTCGCTCGGATCGGCTCTTTCTGCTGCTTGTACTTGTCGACGTCGGCGACGAACTTCGCGTGCGCATCGGTATTGCCGAGCGACAGCGCCGCACCGAGTTCAGCGAGATTCTCTTTCTCGCCCTTGGCCTGGTAGTAGTTCCATTGATTCGACGCTTCGGTCTTTTTAATGGCGGCTTCGTTCTTGTAGTACAGCGCCAGGTTTTCGCTGTTGCCGCTCTGGTAGGCGCACAGTGCGCCGATCGTCGCGAGGATCGCCGTCATCACGGCCATTCGGCTCGCAAAGGGATCCGCGTCATGGTGGCCGGCGTGTTCAACCGCATGGTCGTGCGGACCATGCACTTCATATTCTTCAGACATCTGATTCTCCGAGTGAAGCTTTTCTTGTGATCTCCGGGCAGCGCGCATGGCGATGGCACATGCGCGGGCGATGCTGCAAGCGCGGCTCTCCGGCCCGGCGGGCTCCATCTTAGCGTGCGGCGCCCGGTGATGGAAAAGCTATCGGCGCGAAGCGATGTCGACGACAGACGTTAATCAGAGGACGTCAGTGAATACCGACGGCCAGCCACGTCCGCACGAACGGGATCATATGCTCGCCGGCCAGCATGCCGAGCAACCCGGCCAGGGCGATGGTCGGCGGCGCGGGCGATTTCACCTGCATTACGCTGTAGATCAAACCGACCACGACGCCGGCCACGAGCGAGATCAAATACGCTTTCATGTTGTTCATACCCATCTGAAATGCGGGCAGCCGCGCCCGCCGGTCGTTTCGGCAATTACATCGTGATGACGACGCGGCCGCGCGTGCCGGCGGCCACCGCCTCGTAGGCCTCGCGTGCCCGTTCGAGCGGGAATGCCTGCGCGATGGCCGGCCCTTGAAGCTTGCCGCTTTCGAAACCTTCCACCAGTGCCGTCATCAACGGCGCCGATTCGGCGACGACCAGCTTGGCGCTGTCCACGCCGAGCAGTTGCGTTTCGTTGTGATAGAAATCGATCAGGTCGAATTCCACGCGGCGTTTGCCCGTGGCGCTGATTTCCAGCACCCGGCCGCGGCGCTTCACGAGACTCAGTGCGGTCTCGAAGGCGACGCCGCCGACCGTGTCGTACACCACGTCCGCGCCGGCGCCGCCGGTCAGCGCCTTCAGGCGTACGGCCACGTTTTCGTCGAACGGAATGTAGTCGTCGACCAGCCGGCCCGCGGGCGTTTCGGCGCAGAGCAGATGGCGGTCGACCGCGATCACGCGCGCGCCCCGCGCTTTCGCGATCTGCACCACTGCGCCGCCGACGCCGCCGCCCGCACCAATCACGGCAATCGTCTCGCCCGCTTGCAGGTCTGCATACTCGACCGTGCCGAGCCACGCGACCACGAAGTTCACGCCGATCGCGGCGGCCTCAGTGTGGCTGAGCGTGGTGGGCTTGCGCGACAGCGCGGCGAGCGGAATCTTGATGAACTCGGCGTGCGTGCCGTCGCGTGTGAAGCCGATATCGCCGCCGGTACCCCAGACTTCTGCGCCGAGCCATTCGGCGGGGCCGGCGGTCACGACGCCGCTGAAGTCGCGGCCAGGCGTGCGCGGCAGGACGGTGTGGTCGAAATGGCCGGACACGTTCTTGACGTCGCTTGGATTCACCGAGGCCGCCTTGACCTGCACGACGGCACTGTCCGCGTCGGCTTGGGGCGTCGGCAGATCGACGTAGTCGAGCACCTCGGGGTTGCCAAAAGTCTTGAACTGAATCGCTTTCATTGCGTGTCACTCCTGTTGGGTCTTGCGCTGCGTCGTGCAGCCGATGAGCGTAGTCTAAGTGGCCGGTACGGAGGCGTTGAGACAAGGACTTTCGAATTTCGGACAAGACGTGCTGTGCGGCGGCTTACTGGCCTCGCTGGGCGTCGTTAGGCCGGCAGCGCAAACGGCTTGGCCGACGGCGGAGGGCGCGGCTGTTAGCACGATTCGTTAAGCCGCCAGCGAGCGCTGGCTTAGCTGCAAGGGCGAATCTTGCTACCGTCAGCGCGTATAACTTACCCGTCAGTGGACAGTTTGTCTCGCGCCTGCTCCGGCGAAGCTTCAGAAGCCGCCTCGCTGAGCGTACCGCTCGGATCGAAGCCAGTTGGCGGCGCGCCTAACTCGCGGCGGAACATGTCGCTGAAGCTGCTCGGCTGGAAGCCCAGCGAGCGCGCAATGCTGCTGACCGGGCGTCCTTCGGCGAGACCTGACACGGCCACTGCCAACTGCACCTGACGCCGCCATTCGGCAAACCCCACTCCCAACTCACGCGTGAAGAGACGCGCCAGCGTGCGCACGCTGGCGCCGACCGAGGCCGCATGCTGTTCGAAGCTGATCGCGATCGAAGGGTTGTCGATCACCGCGCGGCACAACGCGTCGAGCCGCCGGTCGGAAGCATCGGGCAGCGCGATGCGCAGTGACGAGCGCGGCGCGTGCCCCAGCTCCAGCATTGCGAGACGGTACGCCGCTTCAAGATAGGTTTCGTCGCGCGCGAGCGAACTCTCGTGCTCCGCAATCGACGTGATGAGTTCGCGCAGCAGGCCGTTGATCTCGAACACGTCGCTGCGCCGGCTCAGATGGCCGACGTTGCGCTCGTGGAGGTAGAGATTGCGCATCTCCACCTCGCTCATCATGTGGATGGAGTGCACCGTGCCGGCCGGCAACCAGACCGCGCGCTGCGGCGGCACTACCAGCGCTTCGCGGCCGACTTCCACCCACATCACGCCCGACACCGCATAGAGCACCTGTGCCCACGTGTGCGAATGCGGGTCGATGCGCAGCCCACGCGGATAGCACCGCGCGAGGGAGCGGGCGTCGGCGTCGTCGTGAAGTTCAGGTGGGCGGGCTTTGGGCACGGCGGTTCGGTTCGCTGTTTGCTCTTTGCGGATGGGGGGCGCGGACCTTGGTGGTCCGTGTGTGAAGCATAGCGCGAGGCGTGGAGCGGCGGATATTCTCTGGTTCCGCTTACGTGCGATGCCCCATCACCAGCAGCAGCAACGACAAGGTCACCACCGACCCCACCGTCGACAGCAAAATCGTGCGCGACGTGATGTGCGCTTCGCGTCGATAGAACTCGGCCAGCATGAATGGGCCGGTGCCGGTGGGCAGCGCGGCCAGCACGACGGCCATCTCGACCAGTGTGGCTGAGAGCCCGAACACGCGCGCCGCGAGCCACCAGGTCAGCGCCGGCTGCCCCAGCAGCTTGACACCGGTCAGCAGCAGCGAGATGCCGCCCGCACCCGCCTCTGACGGGCGCTTTTCCGCGAGGAACAGGCCAAGGCTGACCAACGCACAAGGACTGGCGGCGCCGCTCAGCAGCTTCAGAAACGTCTCCGCGCTTTGCGACAAGGCGACGTGGGTGCTCGCCAACAGCACACCCGCAATCGGCGACACGATCAACGGATTACGCGCCAGCGATCCCAACACCTTCAACCCTAGCTTGTGCGGCGTGCGTTCGGTCTGCAGGCCGACTTCGATCAGCACGATGGCAAGCGCAAAAAGCACGCACGCGACGAGGATCGTGGCGATCGTGGTCGGTGTCAGGCTGGCTGAGCCGAACGCGATCATGCCGAGTGGGAAGCCGATGTAGCCGGTGTTCGGATACGACGCTGCAATCGCATCGACGCTTGCGTCGGCCAGATGCCGGCCGCCGATCATACGCATGGCGAGAATCGGCAGAAACGCGCCGAGGCATCCGATCGAAAACGCTGCGACGAAGGCCGGCTGATAAAGCTGTTGCCATGTGGCATGCGCCATCGTGTCGAACAGCAGCGCCGGCAGCGCCAGCCAGACGACGAAGCGGTTCAGTTCGGACGCGCTGCTCGGTCCGAGCACGCCGCGTCGGCGGCATGCAAAGCCCGCGAAAATCAGGCCGAACACGGGAAGCAGAATCTCGAGAGTAGCTAACATCGATTAGAAAGAAAGCGTGGGTGCAGGGAGCGATGCGCCAGCGTAGTGGCTTGCGTTGATACAATCCAATACTGTTTTCTGCCATCAACAATACCTTTTCTGCATCGTCATTCAGCGTGAGGACGTTGTGATCGATATCAAGCCGCTACGCTACTTCGTGACACTCGCCGAGACGCGCCATTTCGGCCGCGCGGCGGCGCGCCTGAATCTGTCGCAGCCGCCGTTAAGCCGGCAATTGGCGGCACTGGAGGCGAACCTGGGTGTGACGCTGCTCGAACGCAGTCCGCGCAGTGTCACGCTGACCGCGGCGGGCGAGCGCTTTTACGCCGATGCGAAGGCGATTCTGGCGTCCGTGGAACAAGCCGTTAGCAATGCCCAGGCGGCGGCGCATGGCGACGCTGGCAAGCTCGCCATCGGCTTCACGATGTGCGCCGCGTACAACGTCGTACCCGGCTATGCGCGCGCGTTCGGCGCCGCGTTTCCCGAGGTCGCATTGAACCTGCGCGAGGTCGTATCGAACGATCTGGCCGCGCAGGTGCTGACCGGCCAGATCGACGCCGCGATCATGTTTCCAAACGTGCCCGACAAGGGCATCGTGACCCGGACGATCCTCCGCGAGCCTTTGTGTGTGGCCTTGTCGCGCAGCCATCCGCGAGCGCGAGCGCGGCGTCTGAAGATCGCGCAACTGGCGGGCGAGCCATTCGTGCTGGCGTCCGAGGAAGTCGCGCCGAGCTTGCGCACGACCATTCTCGAGCATTGCCGCTCAGGCGGCTTCGAGCCGGATATCCGCTTCGAAGTGCAGTTGCAGCAGACCGTGCTCAGTCTCGTCGATGAAGGTGTAGGGGTGGCGCTGGTGCCGGCCTCGATGCGCAAAGCGCAACTCGCGGGCGTGGTGTTCCGGCCGCTGGTGGATGCGCCGCTGATCGAGCAGGTGCTGGCGTGGTCGCCGGCCAATCGCAATCCGTGTCTGGCGCGGTTTCTCGAGATGGCGTGAGGGGCGGTTTCATGAATTCGCCAGACGGTCCGTGGCGGTTGCAGGGTCGGCCGGATCGGCTGGATAGCGCATGGCGTCCTGCTTTTTGGCGGCGAACCTGGCGCGCAAAAAATCTGCGATCATCCCAGGCACTCTTCAACGCTTCTCAACCTCATAGCATCTACGCCAACCACCCGCCCGCCTATGTCCAACCGCCCCACGCTTCTCACCACCGACCGCCTGATCATGCGTCCGCACGCGCGCGACGATTTCCTCGAGAGCTATGCGATGTGGTCTGATCCCGAAGTGATCCGCTACATTGGCGGCAAGCCGTTTACGCGCGAAGAAGTCTGGGCGCGCCTGCTGCGCTACGCCGGGCATTGGGCGATGCTGGGATACGGCTATTGGGTGGTGCGGGAAAAGAACAGCGGCCGGTTCCTGGGCGAAGTCGGTTTTGCCGACTACCACCGTGAGATCGAGCCTTCCTTGCTGGACACACCGGAAATCGGTTGGGCGCTGGACCCCGCCGTCCACAACCGCGGCTACGCGACCGAAGCCGTGCGCGCTGCGCTCGGTTGGGCCGATGCAAATTGGCCTGGCGGCGAGACGGCCTGCATCATCGCGCCGGAAAACCAGCCTTCGCTGAACGTCGCGCGCAAGTGCGGTTACCGTGAGCAGCTTCGCACGACGTACAAAGGCAACCCGACCATCGTGCTGCGGCGAACGGCAGGCGTTGCCTGAGCCGTCGCGCGGCACTCGCCTGAAGTCTATTGAATCTCTGAAGTCTCGGGATCGACGAGCCGGCCTTCTGGCCGGCTCGCAACCAGCCCGCAACGGGCTGCCTCATTCACCGCTTTCGCCCGCCGCTGCCCGCTGCCGCGCGATCAGGTCCACCAGCCGTTCAACCTGCTTACCCTGCGCATCGAAATTGCCGGCGTCGAGCCAGCGTGCATAGCTCGGACGCAGCGCAGGCCATTCGCTGTCGATGATCGAGAACCACGCGGTATCGCGATTGCGTTCGCGATACACGATTGCCTGCCGGAAGATCCCTTCGAACGTAAAGCCATAGCGCAACGCCGCTGTGCGCGACGGTTCATTGAGCGAATCGCACTTCCATTCGAAGCGGCGATAGCCAAGGTCGTCGAACACATGGTTCATCAGCAGGAACATCGCTTCGGTGGCGATGCGTGTGCGTTTCAGGCGCGGCGAATAGGTGACGTGCCCAACTTCGATCACGCCGTTCGCGCGGTCGATGCGCATCAGCGCGAGCGTGCCGACCGCCTTGCCTGTAGCCAGATCGATCACCGCGTAGTGCAGCGGATCAGGCGATGCCGCCATGCGCGTCAGATGCTCGCGATACGCGGCAAGGCTTTCGAATGGTCCAACCGCCAGATAGGTCCAGTCGCGGCCGTCGGGCGCCGAACTGTAGGCCTCGTACAGGTCTGCCGCATGGCGCTCGACGTCCACCGGTTCAATCCGGCAATATTGGCCCACAAGCGGCTCGCGGCCGGGCGCCTGGGCGCCTTTCCAATCCGGCACGGGGACGCCAATCGGTTGCTCGAACGCGTTACGTCTGGGTTCCATGTCTGCTCTCCTGTCGATAGTTGGATGATCGTTGCTTATGGAGAACGATACGGCAAACGTGGTATGTTAAAAAGATCCAGCAGAACAGCATTTGATAGGTCCAGCCAGGATGATCGAAATCATTGGCCCGCTCGCCAACCCGGCCGCCGCGAGCACCGCCGGCAACGGCGAAAAGTCCGTGCCGCTGCAAAAGCAACTGATCGAACGCTTGCAACAGGCGATCCTCACGGGGCGTTTGCCGGCTGGGTCGCTGCTGCCGTCGTCGCGCTTGCTGGCGGCGGAGATGGGCGTGTCGCGCAACACGGTGGTGATCGCGTACGAGCATCTGGCCGCGGTCGGCTATGTGGTGGCCGATAAAAAGGGCACGCGCGTGAGTCCGCTCTCCAGCCCTTCGGCACGCGGTGAAACGCGGACGCCGCCGGCCGCTCCGGAAGTCGCCTACGCGGCGCGGGTCGAGCAATTCGCGGCGACCCGCACCCATGCCGACAACACCTTGCCGCTGACACCGGGCACGCCCGCGCTGGACCGTTTTCCCCTGGCCGCCTGGCGGCGCGCGCTCGAACGTTCGATGGAGCGCGCGTTGCCGCTCGCGCTCGGCTACGGCGACCCGGCTGGCGAGCCGGCGCTGCGCGACGCGATTGCCGCGCATTTGCGGATGGCGCGCGCTGTGCGCTGCGAGGGTTCGCAGGTGGTCATCACTGAAGGCGCGCAGGAAGCGCTGAACCTGTGCGTGCGGCTGTTCACCAATCCGGGCGACATCGCGTGGGTGGAAGATCCGGGCTATCGCGGTGCCAAAGCCGCTTTCAACCTCGGCGATCTGAGCATGCTGCCGATGCCGGTCGATCCCGAAGGCATCGCAGTGCCGCCCGACGCGTGGCGCGCGCATCCTCCCAAGCTGATCTACACATCGCCCGCGCATCAGTATCCGACTGGTGCGGTGTTGTCCGTGGCGCGCCGGCTGGAACTGATCGCGCATGCGCGCCGCTGTGGCGCGTGGCTGATCGAAGACGACTACGACGGCGAATTCCGCCATACCGGCGAGCCGATTGCCAGCATGCAAGGGCTGGTCGAGGACGCGCCGGTTCTGTACGTCGGCTCATTCAGCAAAACGATGTTTCCGGCGCTACGCATCGGCTTCGTGGTGTTGCCGCGCGTGATCGCCGCGCACACGGCCGTCGCGTTGCAGGAGATGCTGCGCGGCGGGCACCGTCTGGAGCAACTGGCGCTGGCGCATTTCATCGATAGCGGCGAATTCGGGCGGCATCTGGGCCGCATGCGGCGGTTGTATCGGGAGCGCCAGCAGGCGCTACGCGATGCGCTCACCGCGCATTTCGCGCCGTCGCAGATTCTGGGCGGCAATTGCGGCATGCATCTGACGCTTCGCTTGCCGCCGCATATTTCCGATCGGACCCTCGCCGAACGCGCGCTTGTCAGGCGGCTCAATCCGCGTGCGTTGTCGGGTTTTGCATTGCAGCAGCGCGAGGAGACGAACGGGCTGGTGATCGGCTACGGCAGCACGTCAGCCGAACAACTGGCGCCCGCTGTCCGCGTATTGGCCGAGTTGGTGCGGAAGATGACGGGCGAGTCGAGTGGCGAGTCGGAAAACGGGGCAGCAAGCGGTTCGACAAGCGTGCCGGCGAGCGGTTATGCAACCCGACGCGCCGTGTAACTTTTTACGTTTGTCCGCGCGGCCCATGTCGCGCTATCGTGTCGTTTATGCGCGGCGAATTCGAAGTGCGCGACGTCGACGAATCGCCCGCAGGTCATGCCCAGCACACCGCCCTGCAGCATCGCGTGACATGCGGCGCGCGCCTGCCGGGCCGCTACCGGGCTCGGGCATGAAGAATGCCTTGCTTGTGGTTATCTTTGACGATTTATCCGACCGGAGACGACATGAAGGAAATCGAACCGACCGCTTGGTTTGAGCTTGCTGCCCATACGCCTGTCCATGAAGGCTGGTACGAGGTGCAGTTGACGAGCGGCGACACGGCATTTGCGAAATATGGCGACGGCGTATGGACCGAGAAACCGCTGCTGGTGTTCACGCACTGGCGCGGCCTTTCCGCCGACCCGTCGAAAGCTGCGGACGGCGAGGCAGAATCGATTGGCGCGGAGGCCACCGCGGCTCAGGGCGTGCGCGCCGCATGGAACGCGTTCTTCCCGGGACTCGGCGAAGAACAGCACAAACCGCTGGACGCCCTGCCCAACGGCAAAGCTCCCCATTGACTGACGGATTGCCTGGGCGGCGGCTCACCCGCTGCCGCCTGATGGCCTGTGCATTCGCCGACAGGGATAGGGATCGAGACGCGCATGCAAGGCGGCTGTATTCAACTGCGGTTTAGCGGTTGCGTCCGGCTACGATCGTCTCCTCTGCAGCTCCCAGTAGCCACTTCCCGGCAGTCATTTCCCTGCCGTCACTTCCGCTTCAGCGCTTCGGCCGCCATTCTGCCGATGTCTATATCGATGTCCGGCGTCTCTCCCGTTTCGAGAATCCACGCCGCGGACAAACCCGACCACGCGAGGATCCATTGCAGCAGACGGTGTCGGTCGAGCCCGGCGACGTGCGCCACGCGCTCGACGCGTCGCTCGAACCGTCCGGGTGCCAGCGCGGACGCCTCGTCCGGATTGCAGAAGATGTTCGCGTAGTCAAAGCCGCGTTCGCCGTAGAGACCTTTCGGGTCGATCGCCAGCCAGCCACGCGCGCCGAAATCGAGGACGTTGCCGTGATGAATATCGCCGTGCAGCACGACCGGGTCTTGCGGCGCGGCGAGTAGGGCTTGTGCTGTCGCGGCGCTGTCGGAGAGCCAGCCGCCATATTGCTGCGCGGCGGGCCAGAGACTCTGGAACCAGCGTGGCAAGCCGATCAGTTCGGGCAACGGTTTGTTTCGCGGTGCGTGGAGTCGTGCCGCGGCGGCGCAGAGGATGTCGATGGCGTGGTCGTCTGCTTCATCGTCGCCCGTGCGGGCCTGGTCCGCTAGCGTGTGATTGCTTTGGGCGCGCTCCAACAGCAGGGCGTCGGCATCATGCGCGAGCACGCGGGCCGCGCCGTCGCCGTCCCACCACACCATCAGTTGCACGCCGAATTTCTCTTCGGGTTCCTGAGCAACCTTCAGCATCGCGGCGACGCCATGCTGGCGCACCGGCAGCAGACGGCTGCTATGCGTGCGAATCGGCTCGCCGTCCGGTAGCAAGTCCCATTTGACGAGGTACTCGGCGAACATCGCGCTTCAGGCTGCGAGTGTGGCGGCGTGGACTGCGGCGGCGAGGGCGATGGCCGGTGTGGTTAGAGGTTTCGCCCCACCTGTGACCAACAAGGCCGCGCCAGCCATCGATGTTTGCGCAAATGCCACGACGTCCGCGCCGTTTTCGTAGGCCGCATCGGCAGCGATGGCGATCATGGACAGGTAGCCTGCCGTGTCGTCTGCTCTGAAATGGTCCCATGCGCCACTTACCAACTGGACATCGACATCCGCGCCGGTATGCGTGGCGGCTTGAGCGAACACGCGGGTGGTCGGGTCGAGTGTGGTGGATACGGTGCATAGCACGACAACCTTGCCGCCATCTTCCACCGCGCGTTGAGCCAACGCGGCATCGGCCCGTAAAATGGGTACCGGTGCGGCTTGCGCGGCTAGGGCTTCATTCACTGATGGGCCGAGCGTCGAGCAGTTGAGCAAAACGGCGTCGGCGTTGTCCTTCAGCGTAAGGAGCACCTCTCGGGTTTGCGACGCGATTGCGTCGGTCAAGCCACCGGCTTGCTCAGCGGCTGCGAGCAAGTCGGCGCGGACCACGTGCGTCAACTCGAGTGCCTCGAATCCGGCGGCGCGGGTGGCTGCATCGAACAAGGCGATGTTGCTGTCAGCGGTGTGCAAGCAGACGATGCGCACGGTCTCTCCAACGGGTTGCGGTGGTTTTGCATTCTCGCCTGGAAATGGCTGCCTGTCGTGCCGGATGCCGGCATTCGATCGGCGTCTGGACCATTGACAATCGTCCCTGCAGGCTCAAACCGTTGCACCTTGTAGATAACGATACTGAAATGCTCAATTTTTCCGATAACCTGGGTCTAGCCACTGACCTATTGCTGCACGCAGAAACCGGTATGGTCGAGTCGCAGGATGACTACGTCGTCGTCCGGACACCGGACGCACCAGAATATTTTTTTGGCAATATGCTCGTCCTGGAGCAACGACCTTCAGAAATCGATCTAAAACGGCTGGAGTCTGACTTTGCCGAATTTGTCGGGATCCCACCGCTGATCGCACACCGCACGTTTGCCTGGCCGGAAAGAGCGGACAGTGTTGTGAACCTCGACGCATTCGTTGAGCAAGGTTACGACGCAACGGTTTGTCGTGTGCTGGCTGCGCATCCAAATGACATACGACCAGTTGCGACAAACTCATTGGTCGAAGTCCGCAAGTTTGGCACGCAGAGGGATTGGGACGATTGGTCTCGAATGCAGTTCGCCGACATGCCAAATCCGTCGAACATTACCTCACAGCGATACTTGGCACATCTACAGACCGCCTACAGGACCCTAATTGCCCGCGGTCTTGGAAACTGGTGGGGAGCGTTTATCAATGATGAACAGGTGGGAAGTCTGGGCTTATTCTTCTTCGGCGGCATTGGGCGTTTCCAATCGGTTCTTACCGCGGAACAGCATCGAAACCGAAATATTTGTAAGACCTTGGTGAGCGAGGTTATCAAACTGACGGCCGGACAATCGGACCGGCTCGTCATGGTTGCAGATGAAAGTTACCATGCCGGGGCGCTATACGAGGCAATGGGTTTCCAACTGCAAGGGCGTGTCGCAAGCTTGTGCCAGGAGCCGCGTAATTGAGTTGATGCAGAACGATTTGACGCATACGAGGACACCCGCTAGACGATAGTCCGTAGACGCCCGAGATGCTTCTGGAGGGGCCGCATGAGGGCGCTGATGCATACAGGTTCGGGGTTTCCGTCGGCAAAGTCGGCGGCTCCGTATGTTATTCACACGCCGGCTTTTGGGGAACGGTTGTCTACTACTCGCCCCAGCGTGCCATTGCCGTAGCAGGTTTCACCACCGTTCGTAACGCTCGACCTGGCCCGCTAGATGATTTTCAATCAGCGCATGTTCGATTGGGACGCGAGCTGGGGTCATCGTGGTGTAGATGGCGGGGCGAACGCAAGCTGCTGCGTGCGTGACGTTTGGTTATAAGGGTTTGTACTTACTTTTACAACATTGTTTTGTTCGGCAAGTACTTAATTGCGAGCACGCCCCAGCCTAGACTGCAAGCACTGAAACGCAAACGGGCGTTTGCGGACAAACGAAGTCGAGAGGTAAGCATCATGAAACTCGTTCAATCGCTCATCGTCGCAGCTGCTCTTGCAATTCCGGCTGCCTCATCTTTTGCTCAATCCAACGAAGCGGTCGCTCCGACCAATGTTCAGGCCGCACAAACTAGCGTGAATCAAGGAAGTGGCGCTGCGACCGATTTTGGCGGTGTTGCTGACGGTACTTCAGCGTCGGGGGGCCATCATGAACTGCGTTCGTTCGGCACCGCCGTCTCCCACTTGGGACATAAAATTCAAGGCTCTGTTCGCCCGGACCCGAATGATGGAATGAAGCCCGTGTTCTTCGGCGGCGCGTAAATTGACTGGATTGATTGCAGCCTTGTGTCGTTGATTGAGTGGTGCCTAGACGTCCTTGGTCTGTTGAGGGAATGACGTTGAAACGCGCAGATAGATCTGCGCGTTTTGCTTTCAGGAATCTGCCCGTGTATTGCAGACTTTCATGTCAGGTCGTGAGCGTGAGCCTGTTGTGGCGCTGGTCACGTCGATGTGTGTCGCTTCTGCTTCAACGAGGCCCGATTGCGAGACTTGGTGGTGCCGTGAGGGCCGACTGAACGGCGCGAAAGAGCGCGACGGAGTTTACCGGTCTGTCAAAAGAATGTTCGATGCCGTACGGAGAGTGTTAAACCCACCAGCTAGGCTACGTTGGTACGGTCGCCTGCCGCAGACATTTCAACGCCCGGACGTAAGAGCCACGGTTGCCTCCTGGCGGTCGGCAAAAGTATCGCCATCGAGGTGCTGCCGCCCCTGAATCATGTCGTATGCGATACGTGGAGTTTCGATGGATCGCTTCGCCCCCTCAGTGGTGTCGCGTGCACACAGCGACCTCACGGGACGCACACCCGTTTACACAAGCACGCCCGAACGGATCGGCGCGTCGCAGTTGACCGCGTTCACCGCCTTCCTGCGGATCTGTACCGGCCAGCCCCTGCCTGACTACGAAGCGCTGCACGATTTTTCCGTGCGAGAGTTTCGAACATTCTGGCAATGCTTCGTGCAATGGTCATTGGGACTCAACTGGTCAGGCAACGCTGAGCCAGTCTGTATCGGCGACGATTGCGAACACGCGAATTTCTTCCCGCAGATGCAACTGAACTATGCGGACAATCTGCTTGGGCTGTCGGTGGCATCTCCCGACGCGCCCGCGCTGACTGCCTGCCATGCCGACGGGCGTCGCGTGCGTCTGACCCGCGCCGAACTGCGTGAGCGGGTGGCGCGTCTCGCACACGCGCTGTCTGAGTTGGGACTGGGCGAAGGGGACCGCGTGGTGGGCGTGATGCGCAACGACGCGGATGCGGTCGTGACTGCATTGGCCGTTACCGCCCTCGGTGCAACGATGTCGACCGCTGCGCCCGAGATGGGCGTCGATTCGATCCGCGATCGCTTCGAACCGCTCGCACCGCGACTGCTGTTCGCGCACACGGCGGCGCGGACATTCGACACCGGCAGGTCGGTGGCGAGCAACGTCGCCGATCTCGCTGCCGCGTTACCGTCTCTGCAAGGTGTCGTGTGTCTCGACGACGGGACTTTGCCGAGCACAGTCACGCAGTCGATCTATTCGCTCGGCGAGTTGCTCGATGCCGGCGACGCGGACCGTTTTGTGTGGCGGCGCTTCGCTTTCAACCATCCGCTTTTCATCATGTTTTCGTCGGGCACCACCGGCAAGCCGAAGTGCATCGTGCATGGCACCGGCGGCACTCTGATCGAGCATTTGAAGGAGCATCGGCTGCACAGCGACCTGCGACCAGGCGATCGAATGTACTTCCACACCAGTTGTGCGTGGATGATGTGGAACTGGCAGTTGTCGGCGCTTGCTTCCGGCGTCGAGATCGTGACGTACGATGGTCCGATCTCGACGGTCGATACGCTATGGCGTCTTATTGCCGAAGAGCGCGTCACCGTGTTCGGCACGAGTCCCGCTTATCTGAAGATGTCCGAGGATGCAGGCGTGGAACCGAAGGCTCAGTTCGACCTCGGTGCACTGCGCGCGATACTGTCCACCGGTGCGGTGCTGTACGACGCGCAGTTCGAGTGGGTGCGCGATCACGTGAAGCCGCTACCGCTGCAATCGATCTCGGGCGGCACCGACATTATCGGCTGCTTTGTGCTTGGCAATCCGAACCTGCCGGTCTACGCGGGCGAAGCGCAGTGCAGGAGCCTTGCGCTGGATGTAGAGGCGTGGGACCAGGGATCGCGGACCGGCGGCGTTGGCCAACTCGTCTGTGTGAATCCGTTTCCTTCGCGTCCGCTCGGCTTCTTCGGCGACGCGCAGGGCGATGCCTTTCATGCCGCCTATTTCGCCAGCAATCCAGGTGTCTGGACGCATGGCGATCTCATTTCGTTGTCGCCGGAGGGTGCCGTACGAATGCATGGTCGTTCCGACGGCGTGCTGAACGTGCGCGGCGTCAATGTCGGTCCAGGTGAAATTTACCGCGTGCTGAACGACATCCCCGAGATCCGCGAGGCGTTGGTCGCCGAGCAGAAGGTGCGGGATGCGTCCGCCGGCCACGCGGACCCGGAGAATGTCGAGTCGCGTGTCGTGCTGCTGCTGGTGCTGAATGATGGCGCGGCGTTGAGCGGCGCACTTGCTGCCCGGGTACGTCGTGACCTCGCGCGTCGTGCGTCGCCTGCGCATGTGCCAGACCGGATCATTGCGGTCGATGCTTTGCCGGTCACGCATAACGGCAAGCTTTCCGAAGCCGCGGCGCGCAGCGCGGTCAACGGACTGCCGATCGGCAACGCGGCGGCATTGCGCAATCCCGAGTGCCTCGATGCAATCCGGCGTCATCCAGCGCTGAATCTGGCTACACGCGAGTTGCCGCCGGTTGGCGAGAGCCGCGAACAACTCGAACGGTATTTGCAGGCGTATTGGGAGAAGCTGTTCGGCGTCGCACCGATCGGTCGCGACGACAACTTCTTCGACCTCGGCGGCCATTCGCTACTCGCGACACGCTTGCTCGCTGACGTACGCCAGTCGACCGGACGCACGATTCCACTCGCGATGCTGATGATCGCGCCGACGATCACGCGACTCGCCGCGCTGATTTGCGACGACGCGCTGCCGCCGTCTTCACCTACGCTCGTGCGAGTGCGCGCCGGGACCGGTATGCCGCTATTCCTCATCCATAGCGCAAGCGGCTCGGTGATGGAATGCCTGGCGTTGATTGGCTCGCTGAAGAGTCCTCGCCCGGTTTACGGATTGCTGGCACGAGGTCTCGACGGCGAGCAGCCGGCACTGTTGCGCGTCGAAGACATGGCGGCCAGCTACATCGAGCAGATGCGTACCGTCCAGCCGAAAGGGCCGTACGCGGTAGCCGGCTATTCGTTCGGCGGTCTGGTTGCGTTTGAAATCGCGCAACAACTGCGCCGTGCCGGCGAACGGATCGAATTGCTCTTCCTGCTCGATACCTACGTGGACGAACATTGCCGGCCCTGGACGGCGCGGTTGCGGCGCCGCGCCGGCTCTGTCCGCGCACATTGGCAAACGGTGCGTGAGCTGCCTGCGGCGCGACTTCCCGGTTATGTGAAGGACAGGTTCGCCGGTGTGGCGGATCAAATTCGGATGCGTGTTGGCCGTATGGCGCTGCGGCCCGAGGGCTACACCGCAGTGCTGCCACCGGCGATGCAGCATATGCGCGAAACGATGCGGGTTGCGATGACGACCTATCGGCCTAAGCCTTACGATGCGGGACCGATTGTCTATGTGCGTGCGGCAGTCTCGCAGAGTGCGTATGGCGATCCGATGCTGCTTTGGCGGCGTGTCGCGCGAGCCGGGCTGGTGGTGGCGGAGGTGTCCGGTGGCCATGCCGACCTGATCGTCGAACCGAATGTGCAGTTCGTTGCGGCGGCGCTCGACCGCGGGTTGGGGGAGTGATGACTTCGGCAAGCGCCATGCGACACGTTGCACCCGTTCTGCGTGTCCCCGCTACAATCTGCCAGATCCATTTGACGCGGAAGAGCACGTATGAAAGTCACCCGGGAACCCGTCGCATTGTCGCGGGCCACGCAGCTGCTGAATCATGGCCCTGTCACGATCATTACCAGCGCGCACGGCGGCCGCTCGAACGTGATGGCCGCATCGTGGGCGATGCCACTCGATTTCACGCCGCCAAAGGTGGTCGTCGTGGTGGACAGCCGCACGCTCACGCGGCAACTGATTGAAGCGAGCGGCGTGTTCGGGCTGCAACTGCCGAGCCGTGGATTTGCTGCGCAGACGCTGGCGGTGGGAACGAACGCAGGCGCTGAACTCGACAAATTCTCCGCCTTCGACCTCGAGACTTTTCCCGCACAAAAAATCGATGTGCCGATGCTGGCGGGCTGCATCACGTGGATGGAATGCAAGGTGATTCCGGACGATAGCCAGCGGCACGATCTGATCATTGGCGAAGTGGTCGCCGCCTATGCGGACAGCCGCGTGTATTCGAACAACCGCTGGCACTTTGGCGATGATCCGGATCTGCGTACGTGCCATTACGTGGCGGGCGGGACGTTCTTCGCCACAGGCGATGCGTTTGAAGTCGAGCCGGTGGCGAGCGGCGCGGGGGATTAATCGGTTAGCGGCTACGTTCCTGTTCGGGGGCAAGCGTGTCTCACGTATTGCCGTCGGCAAACGCAGTGAGTGCCTCGCCCGCCAGCCGGTAGCGAACCCATTCGCTTTGCGCGCTCGCGCCGATCGATTCATAGAAGCCGATTGCAGGCTCGTTCCAGTCCAGCACGCTCCATTCGAAGCGCCCACAGCCCGTTTCGCACGCAATTTGTGCGAGATGGCGAAGCATCTGTTTGCCCGCGCCACTGCCACGCGATGTCGGCGATATGTACAGGTCTTCCAGATAAAGCCCCTGTTTGCCGAGCCACGTCGAATAGGAGAAGAAGTAAACGCAAAAGCCGATCGGCTGGCCATTCATTTCGCAGATCAAAGCCTTCGCGGTTGACGTGGTAGAGAACAGGCTCGTTTCGATGTCTTTAACGGTGGCGACAACTTCGTGCTCCGCCTTTTCGTACACCGCGAGTTCGGTGATGAAGCGGAGAATCAAGGCGGCGTCGGCAGCGTGGGCGGGGCGGATGTGGATGGTCAAGGTGAGGTGCTCGGTCGATTGGGTGGTGTGTCGAAGTTTAGCGAAGATGCGGCGGCTTCGGATCAAACATCCATCGTATCGCTTATCCAGATTGCGATTGACGCGTCGCCACAAAATCGTTTACTGTCGATCCATGGACTTCCACTCGATTCCCTTCGCTGCCGTCACCACCACGACGACCACCTTCACAGGCGGGTCGTCTGGAGGTTGCGCGCGCTAGAAGCAAGAAGCTGTGGCAGACCACCAAAGGCCCCGCCGGAAACGGACGGGGCCTTTGGCGTTTCTGGACCTCCGTTTGCGGCATCGATCCTCAGTATCTGCAAGATCAAATCAAACGGAGTGTCATCGTGAACGACATCGACCATCGTGTACTGGGTAACAAACTCGACCTCTTCCATCAGCAGGAGGAAGGCGCCGGCATGGTTTTCTGGCACCCACGCGGCTGGGAGTTGTACCGCGTGCTGGAAGACTACATTCGTGCCCGCATGCGGCGCGCGGGCTTTCGCGAGATCCGTACGCCGCAACTGCTGGCGCGCTCGTTGTGGGAGAAGAGCGGTCACTGGGAGAAGTTCGGCGCGGCGATGTATTCGTTGGCCGACGCGGAAGAAGGGCGCGCGCTGTGTTTGAAGCCGATGAGTTGTCCGTGTCACGTGCAGGTGTTTAATCAGCGTGTGCGGTCGTATCGCGAGCTGCCGGTTCGGTATAGCGAGTTCGGCGCGTGTCATCGTGACGAACCTTCGGGATCGCTTGAAGGGCTGAAGCGTACGCGTGCGTTCGTGCAGGACGATGCGCATGTGTTCTGCACGGAGGCGCATATCGAAGCGGAAGTGGGCCGCTTCTGTTCGCTGCTGCGTGCTGTCTATGCGGACCTCGGTTTCCCTGACTTCAAAGTGGCGCTCGCCACGCGGCCTGCGATGCGCGCGGGCAACGTTCAAACGTGGGATCGGGCGGAAGAGGCGCTGGCCAATGCTGCGCGTGCAGCGGGCCTTGAATTCGACTTACTCGAAGGAGAGGGCGCTTTTTATGGGCCGAAACTGGAGTTTCATTTGAGGGACAGCCGTGAACGTAGCTGGCAGTGCGGCACGATTCAGCTCGATTTCGTGCTGCCCGATCGGCTTGACGCGGAGTTCGTCAACGAGCGCAACGAACGCGAGCGGCCGGTGATGATTCATCATGCGGTGCTTGGCAGTATGGAGCGTTTCATCGCGATGCTGCTCGAACATCACGAAGGGTGGTTGCCGGTGTGGCTTGCGCCGGAACAGGTCGTGGTCGCGACGATCAGCGATGCGAACGCGGCTTATGCGCAGGAAGTGATGCAAGCGCTTGATGACGCCGGCATAAGAGCACTGCTCGACGGCAGACCGGAGCGATTGGAGAAGAAGATCGTCGACGCAAGGGAAAAGCAGGTGCCGATTTTCGTCGCAGTCGGTTCGCGCGATGAACGCGATCGGACGATCAGTATTCGTATGCGCGACGGGCAGCATTCGACGCTTGCGCTCGCGGAGGGTGTCGAGCGTTTGCGGTTGGGTGCGTTGCCGCCCGCCATGCAAATGAAGCAATGAAAGCGTCACCAGCTTAATGACGCACGGACCTGCGCCTTTAAGCTATCGTTCTCACTCAACCGTTCAATTTCATTGCAAACTAGACTCATCCAGTCTGCTCACTAGGTCGCCATGTTTTCAAATAAGAACCCAGAATTTCGTCGTCCGACGGTGGGGCCGCACCGGTCCGGGTCGCCCTACCGACTGGCGAATTGTTCTTTGTTCTGGTTGCGAAAGCGACGATGGTTATTGGCGTGTTGGTTCTTGTTATTCTGGCAATTCTCGGCCTGGCCACCGGATCGGTCGACGGTTCTACCGATATTCCGACAACCCGCAAAGGATGGAGGAATTTACTTCTCGTGATTCTTGCGCTCGCGATCATTGTCGCGTTGGGTGTCTATTTTTTCGTTCCTAGGATGCATCATCCACATCCTTGAATTCGGCGCGTTCAATCCACTTCCCCAAACAATCTGCCCTCCCATTTTCCCAGAGCGGACGTTCAACACGACGAGTCAGCCATTGAGCTCATGGTGCCAATAGTGATTTCGACCAATAAAGTCAAATGCGTCTGGCCACGAGGGCTCGTGGTCTGCCTCTATGTGAAACGCCGCGCCGCCTGAAAAACAAAGGCAAAGTACGTAAGCATCTGTCCGTGTGACAGTGACCACGCACTGACCGATCAATTCGACGAGCTTGTCGCAAAACCCTGTTGTTCCCTGCCAAATCAGATTCTCTCCATCCGCGACCGCTGCCCGGTTGTAGACCGTGAACCGCTCTTCTTGGAAAACAAGCTGGAAATAGTCGTGAATGAATGCGACCTGCGACAGCGGTTCAAGCGGTATTAGCCTGTTGTCCATGCACCCGGCTCCCTTCGTCGTGATTGGGGACAATTTACCTCGATGTATCGAATGTCGGATAGTGGCCGCTCACTGCCTCATGCAAACCGCATCGGCGACTCGACCTCCCTCGGTCTCGATCGACAACACGCGACCCCGAGCCGTCATTCGGGTCACCGTGTTGGCAACGGCCGCTTTCCAATTCCGAACGGACATCCGTCCGCATCACGTCCGCAGTACGGGCGCTCGCGGCCGACGGGTCGCGAGCGGCCATCATGCACTCGCTCAGAAGCGCCAACGGAATCTCGGTCAAATCACCAGCAAGCGTTTAGCGATGTGCGTGGCCGCTGTGACTTCGTCGTGAGGCGCCGCTATTTGAACTTGACGAGATCCTTGAAGATCAGTTGACCCCAGGTATTCCCCCTGCCTTGGACAAGCAAGCCGCCATCCTTGAGCGGTCCT